>DUNB01000113.1 GCA_012839585.1 Alcaligenaceae bacterium
TCAATCGGCGCGCCGCCACAGCTCCCAGCAAAATAACTCGGCGACCATAAAGCCCCTTTCCACAGCTTCTTTTTAATGCTGGGGTAGTTCTTTTTTCGGATAAGAAGACTGGATATACCCTTTAAGCTATTAACCAGTTTTGATATGGCGACTTTGGGCGGGTAGTTCACTAATAAGTGAACAGGGTCGCCCTCCCCATCAAACTCCACTCACTCAGCATCAAAGTCAGCGCACACGCTAGCGAAAATTTCCTGAAGGTCGTTAAGGATGGTTTTTGTAAACACGTCACGGCGCTATTTGGTCACAAAAACCAGATAGACGAGTATGACAAAAACACAGTGTCTACCGCGCCTAAAGTCATTGTTTTTCTTCATAGATCTGAATATGATTGATTTATGAAACGACTTCAAGCCTTTAAATACGAACTCATGCCAAACGGTGAGCAACAGCGCGCCATGCGCCGTTTCGCTGAGTCGTGTCGTTTTGTATTCAACAAAGCTTTGGCGCTGCAACAAGCCCGTTATGCAGAAGGCAAAAAGACGTTGTCTTATACTGATTTATGTAAACAGCTAACCGAATGGCGCAAGAGTGACGAAACTCCGTGGTTAGTTGAGACCCATTCCCAGCCCTTGCAGCAAGCCCTTAAAGACTTGGAACGGGCCTACAAAAATTTCTTCGAGAAACGAGCCGACTTTCCACGCTTTAAAAAGAAAGGCCAATCGGATCGTTTCCGCTATCCACAAGGCAGCAAGTTGGATCAGGGAAATAGTCGAATCTTCCTGCCCAAACTGGGCTGGGTGCGCTACCGAAACAGCCGGGAGGTGTTGGGCGTGGTGAAAAATGTCACCGTGTCCAGCAAGCAAGGCAAATGGTTCGTCTCCATTCAGACCGAGCGCGAGGTGGAAACGCCGATTCACCCATCGACCGCCATCGTGGGTATCGATATGGGGATCACCCGTTTTGCCACCCTGAGCGATGGCTCTTATTTCGCTCCGCTCAATCGTTTCAAACGCCAGGAAAAGGCCTTGGCAAAAGCGCAGCGAGCGCTGAGCCGAAAACAGAAATTTAGCAACAACTGGAAAAAGGCGAAGGCCACCGTCCAGAAAATCCATGCCCGTATCGGCAATGCCCGACGCGACTACCTGCACAAAGCCACGGCCACCATCAGCCAAAACCACGCGATCGTGTGTATCGAGGATTTGTCGGTTCGGAATATGTCTAAGTCCGCTTCAGGCACCATCGTAACACCGAGAAAAAACGTGAAGGCCAAATCCGGCCTGAATAAAGCCATTCTTGATCAAGGTTGGTTCGAGTTTCGGCGTCAACTAGACTACAAACTGGCTTGGTTGGGCGGGGAACTCCTTGCCGTCCCCCCCAGAAACACCAGTCGCACCTGCCCTTGTTGTGGTCATATCGCCAAAGAAAATCGGCGCAGCCAAGCGCGGTTCGACTGTGTGGGCTGTGGCTTCGAGGAAAACGCTGATTTGGTCGGCGCAATCAATGTGTTAAGGGCGGGACACGCCCAGTTAGCTTGTGCAGAGACTTCGCCTGCAGTTAAGGGCGTCGGGCCAAGAACCCACCGAAGCGAGTCAGGCGATGGTCGCTTGAACGCCGTAGGAATCCCCGTCCTTTAGGGCGGGGAGGATGTCAACTGAGTTCCCTGCATAGGGTTATAGGGATAAGGCTAGGTGGGCGGCTAAGAGGCCGCCCATTTCTTTGGCCGCTTCGATTTGTTGTGTATTGAGGGTTTTGGGGGCGAGGATTTGCTCTGGGCTTTGAGCGTCTGTATTGATGATCAACGTCGGTGCGACGGCACTAAGACGCCAGCCCGTGCAGATACGTTCTGTTTGTCGAGCCGCCCCGGTGCCATCAGAGCCGGCACTAATTATTAAGCCATAGGGGCGACCATTAAGCTGATCTAGAGCGGGGTAATAGTTTTGATCAAAAAAGGCTTTCATTTCACCGCTAAGACTGCCTAGGTTTTCAGGGGCGCAAAACAAATAGGCGGCTGAATTTAGGAGCGTAGCCGTTTGCACTTGCTCAACAGGTAGGCATAACACGCGAACCTGAGAGGAAGCCTCCATGCTGTGCAAGGTTTCTTGTGCGGATTGCGCGGCAAAAAAAGCGGCTTGTTGACTCGTGGTCGTCCGTGAATGCCATACAATAAGTAAAGTTGTGTGAGACTGTTGCATATCTTTATCTTTTTTTGGTGATAAGCCTACAGGTAGTATATCTGTTATGTGGCTTTCATTTGGTGTGTGGTTGTTATGTCTAGTTTTATTCCTACTCAGCCCGAATCGGCGATGACGACTCAAACACCCTTCACTGAAGGGTGGCTAGAGCGCGTGAGCGCCGATTTGCCCGTCGCTCAGCAGCAGAAACTGCAACTCGCTATACAGCTGGCCGAGCCGTTAATACATGGGTTGTGTACGCCCTGGGGAGAGCCTCTGGATTCACACGTGGCGGCGGTGATTGAGATTTTGCAAGAGTTAAATGCCGATGCCTCCACACGTATTTGCGCGACTTTGGCGGTACTCACACAAAAAAACCAGATCAAGCACGAAGAGATAAAAAAGCACTTTGGCGAAACCGTTGCAACGATGATAGGGGCGGCAAGAGCGCTCTATCATATTGGGGAATTAGCGGCCAAAGGGCACGATCAAGCGGCGACAGGCACAGATCAAAAAGAAATGAAGCGCAAAATGCTGTTAGCGATGGCGGTAGATCTACGTACGGTATTAGTACGCCTAGCTTCACGTCTGCAGGTGCTACGGTGGTTTGCACACAGTAAAACACCTTGCCCGGTGGAGTATGCCAGGGAAACCATGGAGCTCTACACGCCTTTGGCGAACCGTCTAGGGATTTGGCAGTTAAAGTGGGAAATGGAGGACTTAGCCTTTAGGTTCTTGGAGCCCGACACGTATAAAAGTATTGCTAAAAAACTAGAGGAAAAGCGCACAGAACGAGAGCGTTTTATTGAGGGTGTGGTGCAAACTCTCTCACAATCATTAAGTGAAATAGGCGTTAAGGCCGAGGTCAGTGGTCGTCCTAAACATATTTACAGCATCTACAACAAGATGCGTAATAAGAACCTGCGCTTTGAGCAGCTGTTTGATATACGAGCTTTGCGGGTCATCGTAGAGGACGAACGCAGTTGTTATAGCACTTTGGCTTTGATTCATGCTATGTGGACGCCTATAGCCAATGAGTTTGATGACTATATTTCACGTCCCAAGCCAAATGGTTATCGTTCTCTACATACTGTGGTGGCGGATGATTCGGGACGCACCTTTGAAATACAAATTCGCACAGCAGAAATGCACCATTTTGCTGAGTTTGGGATGGCGGCACACTGGCACTATAAAGAGGCCGGACCGAAGGGCGGTCAGGTGGCAGCCTCCGCTGAAGAGCAAAAAATGGCGTGGATGCGCCAGCTCTTGGCGTGGGATCACAATGAAACTGCTACGGAAGCACCCACTGAGGATAAAAGCATCGATGTGGAGCCCGAACACATTTATGTACTGACGCCGCAAGCCCGAGTGATTGAACTACCTTATGGCGCCACCCCTGTAGACTTTGCCTATTATTTACATACTGATTTAGGTCATCGTTGCAGAGGCGCCAAAGTCGATGGGCAAATGATGCCCTTGTTAACGCAGTTGAAAACCGGTCAAACCGTAGAGATTATCGCGGCTAAATCAGGGGGGCCTTCTCGTGATTGGCTGAACCCCCAACTCGGTTTTTTGGCTAGTCAGCGCTCCAGAGCAAAGGTGCGTGCTTGGTTTAATGCGGTGGAGCTACAGCAACGCATTGCCCAAGGGCAAACCATGGTGGAAAAGGAGCTACAGCGACTTGGACGCACAGCGGTGAACCTAGAGCAGTTGGCGCAAAAACTGGGGTTTGCCAGAGCAGATGATTTATATGTCGCGGTGGCCAAGGATGAGTTCAGCCTGCGTCAAATAGAAACGGCGTTCAAAGCACCTGCCACGTCAGAAAATACCGAGGAGCTACAAACAAAGGTTTTTGATGCGAACCGCGCTAGCGTGACACGCACAGGGCGCAGCGGTGTGTTGGTGGTGGGGGTGGACTCGTTAATGACGCAATTAGCGCGTTGTTGCAGACCGGCTCCCCCCGATGTGATAGCGGGTTACATCACAAAAGGTAGGGGGGTCTCCATCCATCGTAGTGACTGTAAATCGTACTTAGGCTTGGTGGCGTCCCAGCCGGAGCGGGCCATTGAGGTGGAGTGGGGCGAAACAGGGGATGGACTGTATCCGGTTGATTTGTCCGTGACAGCCACAGAGCGCCCAAATTTATTACGTGATATTTCCGAGGTTTTTGCGCGTCTTCGAGTCAATGTAGTGGGGGTGAATAGCCAAAGTCGGCGCTCATTGACACAGCTGCTATTTACTATAGAAGTCAATAATGGAGATCAAATACAGCGGACTATCAGTGCCTTACAAGAAATCCCTGGAGTGCAAGCACAGCGTCATTGATCTTAATGGTAAAATGTTTTTTTACACGAGCATCGTGTGTACTGATTAGATGAGAGTAATGCCTTGACAACCTATAACTATCCCGATGAGCAGGGACATTTTGGTCCTTATGGCGGTTCTTTTGTGGCGGAAACGCTGGCTCATGCTCTAGATGAGCTACGCAACGCTTATGACAAATACCGCAATGACCCTGAGTTCTTGCGTGAGTTTAACTACGAGTTAAAGCATTTTGTAGGTAGACCTTCGCCTATCTATCACGCGAAGCGATGGTCGGAACAGCTGGGTGGGGCGCAGATCTGGCTTAAACGAGAGGATTTGAACCACACTGGAGCGCACAAGGTAAATAACTGTATTGGTCAGATTTTACTGGCTAGACGTATGGGCAAAACTCGTATTATTGCCGAAACGGGTGCCGGTCAGCACGGTGTGGCAACGGCTACCGTGGCGGCACGCTACGGTCTGAAGTGCGTGGTGTATATGGGAAGCGAAGACGTAAAACGTCAGGCTTCCAACGTATACCGCATGAAACTATTGGGCGCAGAGGTCATTCCGGTTAGCTCTGGTTCTTGCACTTTAAAAGATGCTTTGAACGAGGCCATGCGTGACTGGGTGACTAACATTGAAGACACCTTCTACATTATTGGGACAGTGGCAGGTCCACATCCTTATCCAGAGATGGTGCGTGATTTTCAATCCGTGATTGGCACCGAATGCTTAGAGCAAGTACCCGAAGAAACCGGTCGTCAGCCCGATTATATTTTGGCCGCAGTAGGCGGTGGCTCTAATGCCATGGGGATTTTTTATCCCTACCTTAACCACAAGGATGTGCAGTTAATCGGTGTAGAAGCTGGGGGCGAGGGCTTAACCTCACTTAGACATTCAGCGTCCTTGAACGCGGGTCGAGTGGGAGTGTTGCATGGTAACCGCACCTATGTGCTACAGGATGAGGCCGGTCAAATTCAAGCAACACACTCCATTTCAGCAGGTTTAGATTACCCGGGGGTGGGCCCTGAGCACGCATGGCTTAAGGACTTAGAGCGTGCGCGTTACGAGGTCATTACGGATGAAGAGGCATTAAAGGCTTTCCATGATTGTTGCCGTATCGAGGGTATCATGCCTGCGCTAGAGTCTTCCCATGCGATTGCTCAAGCTGTGAAAATGGCGCCTACCTTAAGCAAAGACAAAATCATTTTGGTGAACTTGTCTGGTCGTGGCGATAAAGACATGCACACCGTTGCTGAATACAGTGGCATTAGCCTTTAATTCTTAGGTGTTATTTTATGTTAAATACTACTAATCCACGTCTAAAGGCGACGTTTGAACGATTAGATGGGCGTGCCGCGTTGATTCCTTATATTACGACTGGGGATCCATCGATAACGGCAACGGTGCCTTTGATGCATGCTTTGGTGCAGGCCGGGGCTGATGTAATTGAGTTAGGCGTGCCTTTTTCAGATCCTATGGCGGATGGCCCTGTGATTCAACGCGCCGCTGAACGGGCCGTGGCCCGTGGTGTATCATTGCGTACCGTGTTAGATCTGGTGGCTGAGTTTCGTCAGACTGATGAGCAAACCCCAGTGGTGCTCATGGGATACGGGAATCCCATCGAGGCAATGGGTCAACAGACTTTTGCCCAAGCCGCAGCACAGGCCGGTGTAGATGGGGTCTTGACGGTGGACTACCCGCCTGAAGAGTGCGAGGACTTTGTCCGTTATTTGTCCGAGCACCACATTGATCCGATATTCCTTTTAGCGCCTACCTCTACCGATGCCCGAATTAAGCGTATTGCTGACATTGCGCGTGGTTATGTTTATTATGTGTCTTTAAAAGGGGTGACGGGTTCTGCCTCTTTAAATGTGGCCGATGTGGCCAAGCAATTACAACGTATACGTCAACATGTCACCATTCCCGTGGGAGTCGGTTTTGGTATACGTGATGCCCAAAGTGCACAAAAGGTGGCTGAGCATGCAGATGCCGTAGTCATTGGCAGCAAAATTATTGAAACCATGGAACAAAACTTTAATGAACATGGCGATGATGCGCTGGCAATACAGGCGGCGGCGGACTGGTTGCGTACCGTTCACCAAGCCTTGATCGCTTAAATTTTGTGTTGTGATAACTATTTACTTAGCTAGAGACGAAGTCTCTAGCTATTTACGATTTACGTTATTTATTAGGACGTAGATCAACCAAACAGGATTGCCCCATGAGCTGGATCCAAAAATTATTGCCTCCTCGCATCAACCGTAATCACGAAAACAGCAAACGAGTGCCCGAGGGACTATGGGTTAAGTGTCCTTCATGTGAATCGGTGCTCTACAAAGAGGACCTACAGGCCACTTTGAATGTATGTCCTAAATGTAATCACCATATGCGCATTAATGCTCGAGCTCGAATCGATGCCTTACTGGACGCAGATAACCGTACAGAGATTGGTGAAAACACACGTGCAGTTGATCCACTGAAATTCCGTGATAGTAAACGCTATCCAGACCGTTTGTCACAGGCTATTAAGGCTACAGGCGAGTCAGAAGCTATGGTTGTTATGAGCGGAACCATTTTGTCTGTGCCGGCTGTAGTGGCTTGCTTTGAGTTTGAGTTCATGGGTGGTTCTATGGGCTCGGTGGTGGGTGAGCGCTTTGTGCGTGGTGTCCAAGAGGCCATTCGTACTCGTTCCGCCTTTGTTTGTGTGGCCGCGTCGGGTGGTGCCCGCATGCAGGAAAGTTTGTTCTCCCTGATGCAAATGGCAAAAACCAATGCCATGTTAGTGAAACTGTCCGAAGCCGGTCTGCCTTTCATTAGTGTGCTGACAGACCCAACCATGGGTGGGGTGTCTGCCAGCTTTGCCTTTATGGGTGATGTGGTGGTGGCTGAGCCTAATGCCTTGATTGGTTTTGCTGGCCCGCGTGTCATTGAGCAAACCGTACGTGAAAAACTGCCCGAAGGCTTCCAGCGTGCTGAGTTCCTTCAAGAAAAAGGCGCCATTGATATCGTGATTGACCGCAGAGAAATGCGTAAAGAGCTCGCCTCTATCATGGCATTATTAATGCGTCTGCCTGCAGAGGTCGTGCAACCGCGTTAATCTACACGACCAATACAGAAAAAACCCAGCCTAGCTTTTACTAGTGCTGGGTTTTTTTATGGATCAGATCATTCTAGTAGCTAGGCAAAATACGGATACCGTACTGCTTGCCAAGGCGTACCATACTAGATTGACAAGCTATTGGGCTGCTTCACAACGTATCTATACGCCTCCTGTTTCCGTCTCCAACATAACTTGTTAGGGCCAAGGGTCTGGTTTTGAATGGTTTTGTGTCAGCCCAAAGATCGGATCAGAGAAGCGTTTAATTTTCTAGGTGTTTTTGACGGGGAGAGCAATGTGCCAAGCATGAGCTATGCAGTGGTGGGAGGTGGGATTAATGGATTAGCCGTAGCGCGGCAGCTGTTATTAGATAACCCCGAGGCCAAAGTGACGTTGTTTGAAAAAGAGGCCAGCGTTGCGCAGCATCAAACCAGCCACAATTCGGGAGTAGTACATGCGGGCTTGTATTATGCCAAAGGTAGCTTAAAAGCCAGGCTATGCCGTCGTGGCGTAGCGCTGTTGCGTGCTTACTGTCAAAGCCATCAGTTACCCTACGATCAGTGTGGCAAGCTGGTAGTGGCCTTGACTGAGATCGAGGAAAAGCGGCTCCAAGCCCTTTTCCAAATAGCCCTAGATAATGAGGTGCCCGGCGTACGCATGCTGTACGGGGAGCAAATCAAAGAGGTGGAGCCCAATTGCGTGGGCGTAGCCGCTTTGTACTCACCTGAAACCGCTATTGTGAGCTATGAGGCCATTGCTAAACAGCTGGCCCAAGAAATCACGGAGCGTGGCGGGACGATTTTATTGAACTGCTCCGTGCAGTCTTTAACGAATCAGGGTGAGCAGGTTCAGGTGATGTTGACCACAGGTGCTTACCCAGAAATGTTTGACCGTGCTGTCAGTTGTGCTGGGCTACAGTCCGATCGTTTAGCCATGCAGTCTGGGGACGAGCCTGAACCCAAGATCGTACCTTTTTTTGGTCAGTATTTCGTTTTGGACGAGGCGTACACTGATCAGGTTAAGGGGCTGATTTACCCGGTACCGGATCCTAAATATCCTTTTTTAGGTGTGCATTTCACCAAGCGTATTGATGGTCGGATGACCATTGGTCCAAATGCTTTTTTATCCTCGGCCCGAGAAAACTATGATGGCAAAGGGGTTAATTGGCAGGATGTACGAGATTATCTAGGTTTTGCTGGATTTTGGCGTTTTTCGCTGCGTAATATCCCCGCGGCCCTGCGTGAGTTTAAAACCGTCTTGAGCCAACAGCAGTTCATTGCCGAGGCAACCAAATACGTACCCTCTTTGGCGACGATGACGGTACAAACAGCAACCCGAGGGATTCGAGCTCAGGCTATGGATAATCAAGGGCATTTAGTGGATGATTTTGTGATTCGCCGAGATAGACACATTACCCATATTCGTAACGCACCCTCGCCCGGGGCCACCTCTTCGTTGGCTATTGCTGAATATATCGTGCGTGAGGTCATGACAGCCAAATCCTAGCTAGCACGGTAGTGGCGTTTCAGTGCGGAGAAGGCTTTCCGCGCATTTTGGTAAAAAGCCCCAAAACCTCTGCGATGATTCGCGTTGGTTTTGGGGCTTTGGCCGTTAAAGCAAGGCTAACTTAGTTGGAGTTGGTTTCTACCAATTCTAAGGCCTCGTTAGTTGGCTGTGCAACGGGTTTGCGTGGACGACCCAGTTTAACGGGCGGCTCCACCACAGGTTGAACCTGATCAGCGCGTGTTTGCACCAATTCCAAACCAGCTTGTTCTAAAACAGGGGCTAGTTCTGTTGGGTCAAACACAACCGTGCTGGCAGTTGCGGGCTCAGCGGCTACCTCAGCAGGTGCTTCGGCCTGTGTGGTCGCTTGAGCGACCGCTGTGGCTTCTGCGGCAGGCTGGCTAGCAGGTTCTGCTTGTGCTTCGGCGACGGGCTCAGAGGAGGTCTCTACAACAGTGCTGGCCTCGGTCGGCTCCGTGGTGTCGGAGACTTGAGCTGGGGCGGCAGTCGTTTGCACCTGTGTGAGCTCGGTTTCAGCCTGAACGTGAGGTTCAGTTTGAGTGGTTGGCTCAGCAGGGGCTTCTACCGGAGCTTCGGTCGCTTCGACGTTTGTCTCAGTGGCCTCGGAAACAAACTTAGGCTCTTCACCTGTTTCGACTTGTAGCAAAGGCTCGGCCACGATGGGTTCAGCCCAGCGAGAGCGAGGGTTGCGACCTACAGGTTGGGCAGGCTCTGGCTCGACGGGAGCGGCTTGAGTGGTCTGCACTAACTGTAATCCCGCTTGTGCCAAATCAGCTTGTAGCTCGTCCACAGACGTCGTAGTTACAGGGGTTTCTGCGACTGGCTCTGGGGTGCTGACCTCTGGCTGCGTTGAAGTGACTTCTGGCGCAGGAGCTTCAGTAGGCGTCACCTCTGGAGCAGGAGCTGCGACAGGCGTAGTGGCTTTTTGCTTTGCTTTAGCATCGCTAGTAACGGTTTCCACTACCACTTCTAGGGGCGTCGTGGTGTCCACTTCATCTTGCTCTAGGACTTTGGCGTCAAAGCGAGGGGTCTCGTGGGGCACAAACTGGGTTGTCGTGGTGTCCTCTTTTTCCTCGGAGCTTGTGCTGGTGTTTTCCACTACGGCACTGGTCTCTACTGGACGACGGCTACGACGACTGCGGCGGCGACGGCTGCGACGACGCTCAGATGGTTGATCGTCCTCGTCTTCGTCGTTTTGAGGTGCTACTGCGCTGTGCTCTAGTTCCTCGTCCTGATCCCTTTGCCCTCTAGTGGGTTTAGGAGTGGGTGCTGCGGCAGAGGCGGATGAGTTCTCATCAGACTCCGCGCTAGGGTCGAGCTGTTGATTTTGAATCTGTTGCTCGTCTACTGGTGCATGATCACGACGACGGTTGCGAGGGCTACGACGGCGGCGACGGTTGTTAGACTGCTCTTGACTCTCATCGGTGGAGGAGGCCTCGATCACCGGTACTACCGCCTCAGCTTTATGTGGTTGGCGGCGTGAGCGTGAAGGACGCGCCTTAGTATCGACGACGGCTTTAGGATCGGTAGGATCAGGGCGACGCTCGGATTTAGCGCGGTTTTGACGCTGACGATCGCCATGATGACGGCGCTCGTTTTTATGACGAGGAGGGCGTTTCTGCGTGGTTGTTTCCGAGCTTTCGGCGGCCTTTTCCTCATTGGCAGCGGGCGCTGCGGTTAAGGACTTAAACCAAGCACCAATGCGAGCCAAAAAGCCAACGGAAGGCGCTTTTTCTGGTGTGGCAGTAGAGCCTGGAGCCGGTTGCGCCGGAGTGATGCCTTTGACGAGGGCCTCGGGACGCGGTTTGATCTCGTGAGTGCGATGTGGGGTAAGCGTGGTTTCCTCTTCGGGCTTGACCTGCTCGAAGCTGATTTTTAGCTCATCAAGACGAGGGTCGTCATGACGTAAGCGCTCAATGATGTGATGTGGCGTCTCGAGATTTTTGTTTGGAATCAGCGTCAGTCCTACATTGAGACGTGATTCAATCTTTGTAATATCACTGCGTTTTTCGTTGAGCAGGTAGGTGGCCACATCTACGGGCAATTGAGCATGAATGGCCGCCGTGCCTTCTTTCATGGCTTCTTCTTGGAGCAGGCGTAAAACGTGTAACGCACTGGACTCTGCATCACGGATCACACCGGTACCCGTACAACGAGGACAGGTGACGTGAGAGCCTTCGTTCAAAGCGGGGCGTAGACGTTGGCGTGATAACTCCATCAAGCCAAAGCGTGAGATTTTGCCCATTTGTACGCGGGCTCTGTCTACATGGAGTGCGTCACGTAAGCGTTGTTCTACGGCGCGTTGGTTTTTGCTGTCTTCCATGTCAATGAAGTCAATGACAATCAGACCACCTAAGTCACGTAAACGTAACTGACGAGCCACCTCTTCGGCGGCCTCGAGGTTTGTGCGTAAGGCGGTTTCCTCGATGTCTGCGCCGCGGGTAGAGCGCGCCGAGTTCACATCAATGGCAACCAAGGCCTCGGTGTGATCGATGACCACAGCACCGCCGGAGGGGAGCTGTACGGTACGTGAGTAGGCCGTTTCAATTTGGTTTTCGATTTGGAATCGAGAAAACAACGGAATGTCATCGCGGTACATTTTGACGCGGTTGACGTTATCTGGCATCACCACGTTCATAAAGGCGGTGGCTTGTTCGTAAATGTCGTCCGTGTCGATCAGTATTTCGCCGATGTCTAGAGAGAAGTAGTCGCGAATAGCGCGAATAACTAGACTGGACTCTAAGTAGATCAGGATGGGAGCTGGGTTTTCTTTAGCTGCACCATCAATGGCAGACCACAGTTGTAAGAGATAGTTTAAGTCCCACTGTAGTTCTTCTACGCTGCGACCAATACCTGCGGTGCGAGCAATAATGCTCATGCCCTGCGGTGTATTGAGCTGGTCCATGGCTTCGCGTAGCTCTTGACGCTCTTCGCCCTCTACGCGGCGCGATACACCGCCACCACGAGGGTTATTCGGCATCAACACCAAATAGCGACCGGCTAAGGAAATAAAGGTCGTTAGGGCCGCGCCTTTGTTGCCGCGCTCCTCTTTTTCGACCTGAATAATAAGCTCTTGGCCTTCGGTGAGTGCGTCTTGGATGCGGGCGCCACGTACGTCTACGCCTTCTTTGAAGTAGGTGCGAGCGACCTCTTTAAACGGCAAAAAGCCATGACGATCTTCGCCATAGCTTACAAAACAAGCCTCTAGACCGGGCTCAATGCGGGTGATAACTCCTTTGTAGATGTTGCCTTTGCGTTGTTCGCGTCCGGCGGATTCTATGTCGAGATCGATCAGCTTTTGACCGTCGACTATTGCAACACGTAGTTCTTCTTGGTGTGTTGCATTAAACAGCATGCGTTTCATGAATGAAATTCTCCGTAGTCATAGCGCGCAGACAATCGGCGCGCGACCGCGGGTCACTCGGTGTGTGGCACTGCAAGGGCTGCAAAGAAGTGGGCGAATATAAATTACGCGATGCCCACACTTTGTCGAATGGGCACAGCGCGTGGATATTTACGCAGTTCAATCAGCAGACGGGTCATTTTCACAATAGTGTTTGACGAATAAAAAATTGCTGGGAACCACCGTTGTGTTTGTAATGCACAACGGGTGCTAAATTCTGTTTACAGCGACAACTTGGCAGATATTCAGTGCCGCACGCGGGTGGCGTACAAAAAGACCTGTGCGGAGCGTGTTAACCGCATCTGTGTCTTTGTATCGCCCCGGCGACCTTATGACCCGAAAACTGTGCACAATACGTATTACAATAAATACTTTTACGGCTAGCGGAGACGCACCTTGCATCTCTACGTCTAGCGGTGTCACAGTTCCCATAGGCTGAGGCGATTATATGCCTCTTTTGAGTATGAGAAAACCATTAGCAGTGAAAAAGACCATACCGCAAGTGCGGATGATAGAAATAAGTGCCGAGTGGGCCGGACAGCGTCTGGACAATTTTCTGGTGCGTGAGTGCAAAGGTGTGCCCAAAAGCCATATCTATAAAGCCATACGTAGCGGGCAGGTGCGCGTTAATAAAGGACGAGTAAAAAATGAGTATCGCCTCGAGGCAGGTGATGTGTTGCGTATCCCCCCCATGCGTTTGCCGGACCCAGATGCTAAACCCGTGGTGCCTGGCGCCCAGTTCCCTATAGTGTTCGAAGATGACTACCTATTAGTCATTGATAAACCCGAAGGGGTAGCGGTGCATGGTGGTAGCGGGGTGTCGTTTGGGGTGATCGAGCAATTACGCGCTGCTAGACCTGAGGCGAAATTCTTAGAACTAGGCCATCGCTTGGATAGGGATACTTCAGGGTTGCTGATTATTGTGAAGCGCCGCAGTGCATTGGTAGCCGTGCACGATATGTTTAGAAATGGGCAGATTGATAAGTTCTACCAAGCCTTGGTTGAGGGCGATTGGGTCAATGACCGTCAGCATATCAAAGCCCCTTTGTTGCGTTGGATGACGGCCTCAGGAGAGCGTCGCGTGCGTGTTGATCCCGAAGGCAAGCCCTCACACACCATCATCTCTTTATTACAACGCTTTGGGCGTTATAGTCTAATAGAGGCTGAATTAAAAACAGGTCGTACGCATCAAATTCGCGTGCATTTGGCCCATACCGGCTTTCCTATTGTGGGCGATGATAAATATGGCTCCGACGAGGTGCGAGCCCATTTTGCTCGTTTGGGCTTTAAACGCATGTTTTTGCACTCGGCACGCCTGCGGATGCAGCATCCCATTACCGAACAATGGCTAGAGCTCGAGGCTCCGCTGCCTACACCCTGTGTAAATATTATTCATACTTTGGAGACTCAGCAGTGAAGCATTACGACGCCGTTATTTTTGATTGGGATGGAACCTTAATGGATTCCACTTTTTCTATTGTCGAGTCGATTCAGCTTGCTAGTGCCGATGTGGGCTTGCCGGTACCGTCAACGATGCAAGCCAGCTGGATTATTGGCTTGTCTTTGGAGTCTGGTCTCTATAAGGCGGTGCCTGAGCTCACAGCAGACTTGATGCCGGCATTTATAGAGCGTTATAGGCACCACTTTTTTCAGCGGGATAAATCCATCAAAATGTTTGATGGCGCAGTGCCTATGTTGGCCGAGTTACGACAACGTACGATTCCTATTAGCGTGGCTACAGGTAAGAGTCGTGTCGGCTTAGACAGAGTGTTACGCGCTGTTGAGCTGGTGGATTATTTTAATACCACCCGCTGTGCCGATGAAACGCAAAGCAAGCCGGACCCGCAGATGCTGCATGAAATTATGTGGGAATTGGACTTGGAGCCCGAGCGTGTCTTGATGGTGGGCGATACCACGCATGATATTCACATGGCTCACAATGCGGGTATGGATAGTTTGGCCGTGACCTACGGGGCGCATGATGTGCCCACCTTGGAAAAATCCGAACCCACGGTGATTGTAGAGTCTGTGCCAGAAATGCGAGAGTGGATTTTTAGGCGGCTGAGCTAATTGTTTTTTAATATTTAAAAGGGCCTATAAAGGCCCTTTTCCCATTTTATAAACTCAGTTTTTCAGTGGTTTTCTTTGCTGCGGCTTTGACGGCTTGGATTGCCCTGTCAATATTAAGTCCTTCCATGGCCACCACGCCTATACAGCTTTCTGGAAATAGTTCTGTAGAGTAGGTGCGTATTGGACAGGCTACTCCAATAGCGCCTTTTTGTAATACACCCTGAGTCAAACTATAGCCTTGCTCTCTTGCCAAGATGATTTCTTGACTATCTGCTGAGTGAGGTGGCCGCCCAGACAGTATCGCTATACCTGCAGCTCCTTTCTCTAGTGGGTGTTGGCTGCCTACTCGATATCCCACTTGTAAAAAAACGTCTTTGGGCTCTTCTACCATGATGACGTAGCAATTATCTCCCTGTGCTATAGAAATAAAAGCGGTAGCAGCAGTGGTGTGAGCCAAATCAATCAGTAAAGGGCGAGCTATCTCACGGAACTGAGGCTGAAAACGATAAGAAAACAGCACTGCTGCCGCTCCTAATCGCAAATGCCCTGTTTTCATTCTTGTAATCAAACCGTGCCCCTCGAGGGTGTTGGCGATTCGATAAGCAATGGCGCGATTGATGGAAAGCGCTGCTGCTACCTCACTGACTGTCATACCTCTTTCTGACTGAGAAATGAGCTCAAGTGCTACAAGGCCTCGGTCTAGCGTTTGCAACGTATTCTTCATAGCGATTTTTATTTGATAAATATAGGTGTTAGGAATGTTGTGTGTTGTATCGCGTTAGCTTGTCAGCTCAAAGGATGAGCCTTTTATTGTATATAAAAGATGATTTTGAGTGTTTTCCCCTAGCTGTTCTCGGTTGACTCACTTTTCTTAATGACTCCATAATTAAAGCATATTTTCCTTTAAAAGGAATTGATTGTTCGATAAAAGTAAAAGGTGGGGTTGTGACAGATCAAATTATAGATAAAGCAAGACGAGGTGGTTGTCCTTTTCATCATTCATCAGATAGCGCAGTGGCACCAAATGGAGTGCCAATCTCTCAGGCAGCGCAAAAATTTGACCCCTTTGAGCCTGGCTACATGAAAAATCCAGCGGCTTTTTTAGCAAGGTTTCGGGAAGAGGAGCCAGTTTTTTATAGTCCTGAGCTAGGGTATTGGGTCGTAACACGTTACAGCGATGTTAAAGAGGTATTCAGAAATAGCGCGGTTTTCTCTCCAGCGAATGCTTTAGAGAAAATCACCCCTTTTTCTGAACAAGCTAATGCCGTGTTAAAGAAACACAATTATGGGATGGCCCGAACTTTAGTGAATGAGGATGAGCCTGCTCATATGGAGCGCAGGCGAGCCTTGATGTATTCTTTTTCCCCAGAAGAGCTAGCCAAACATGAGCCAATGGTTAGACGCTTGGCTAAGGAGTACGTGGACCGGTTTATAAATAACGGCCAAGCTGACCTAGTAAATGAGATGCTCTGGGAAATCCCATTAACGGTAGCGTTACATTTTTTAGGTGTACCGGAAGAGGATATGAATACTTTGCGCAAATATTCAATTGCGCATACGGTGAATACATGGGGGAAGCCGACAGAGGAGGAGCAGGTTCAGGTTGCCGAGGCTGTGGGCAACTTTTGGAATTACTCCGGTAAGGTGTTGGAGAAGATGCGTGAAGACCCATCTGGAAATGGCTGGATGGAATACGCTATACGCCGCCAAAAAGAACTACCAGATGTTATTACCGATTCCTACTTGCACTCTATGATGATGGCGGGAATAGTGGCTGCCCATGAAACCACCGCGCATGCTACAGCAAATGCTATCAAACTCTTACTAGAGAATCGTAAAGAATGGGAGCGAATTTGTGCAGATCCTAGCTTAATTCCACTGACTGTAGAAGAATGTTTGCGTCATTCGGGCTCTATTGTGGCATGGCGTCGAGTCGCGATGGCCGATGTGGAGGTTGGGGGCGTGCATATTCCTAAAGGCGGCAAACTTCTCATTTCAAATGCCTCCGCAAATCATGATATTCGTCATTTTGAAGATCCTCACTCCATAGATATTTATAGAGATAACGTTGCCGAGCACTTAAGTTTTGGTTATGGAACACATCAGTGTATGGGCATGAATTTAGCCCGTATGGAAATGTGTATTTTTCTTGAGGAACTGAGTGCGCGCTTACCTCATATGCGCCTTGTGCCGAATCAGGAGTTTACGTACCTAGCTAATACCTCGTTCCGTGGTCCTGAGCATTTGCTCGTGGAGTGGGATGTGAGTCTCAACCCTAAAAACACAGAGTCTCGTGAAGAGGTAGTCATTAAAACGGGCGCCCCTTCTAAAAACTTACTGTACAGAGAGGTGGTGGTAAAAGAGATAAAAGCAGAGGCGGAAGATATTGTTCGTTTGACGTTGACTCTTGCTAATGGAGAGGACTTTCCCCAATGGACTCCAGGTGCTCACATTGATTTGATGTTTGGAGACTTTAGTCGCAAGTACTCTTTATGTGGTGCTTTGGATAATCGTAAAGAACTACAAATTGCTGTCCTTAAAGAAGATTTAGGTCGAGGAGGCTCTCGTTATCTGCATCAACATATCAAGGTGGGTGATACGCTCAAAATTAAAGGTCCAAAGAATAATTTTCAGCTTCAGCCTAAGGCCGAAAAATATATTTTGATTGCGGGTGGGATTGGAATTACACCAATTATTTCTATGGCTGATGCGCTTAAGAGCGCTGGCTTGGCGTATGAGATTCACTATGCGGGGAGATCTGAAGCTGCCATGGCGTTTTTGACGCGAGTGCGGCGCGATCATGGGTCAGTATTGAAATGCTGGGTAGGTGAACAAGGAATGCGTTTAGCTCTACCGCAGGTTGTCGCCAATATGAAGGACTCCATGCAGATTTACGTGTGTGGTCCTGAGCGTATGATTCAAGAGTTAGAGGGTTTATGTGAGAACTTGCCTCGCTCTGTATTGCATTTCGAGCACTTCAGTGCCTCAGCCGAGTTGCTAGATCGCAGTAATGATAGTGAGTTTGAGGTGTTTTTAGAAAACTCTAATCTTCAGTTACGTGTTCAGCCAGGACAAACATTACTCGAAGTGTTACTCGAAGCGGGGGTGGAGATTGACTATGACTGTAAGGAGGGATTGTGTGGTAGCTGTGAGGTGGTAGTCACTGAAGGAGACATAGAGCACAGAGATAATGTGTTGTCGCGAGCTGAAAAAGCAAAAGGGCGCAGCATGATGACATGTTGCTCCAGAGCAAAAAGCAAAAAAATTAAGATAGCCCTATAAAAAACATAAGGAGATGAGTAATGTTTAAGCCAGTATTAAAAAGCCTAGCAATAGGTATAAGTTTAGGTTTTTCGATGGGAGTAAATGCTCAGGTTACGACACTAAATGTGGCGACTTGGCTACCACCTACGCACGTACAAAATGAAGTGGTTTGGCCAACCTGGGCCTCATGGGTGGAGCAAGCTACCGAAGGGCGAGTAAAAGTAAATATTGAACGTACGTCTAGTAATCCTGCTCAGTTGTTTCAAATGGTAGAGGACGGTGTTGCAGATGCCTCTTTTAGCTTCCATGGTTTTGTGCCTGGTCGCTTTGCTCTGCAAGAAATCGTTGAGCTCCCGGGGTTAGGGGTCAATGCCGAAGCTGCCTCGGTCGCGCATTGGCGCATTAATGAAAAATATTTGAAACAAGCCGGTGAGCACGAAGGTCTGGAGTTACTTGCTTTGTTTACGCACGGGCCTGGGGTGATGCAGACCAACTTTCCTGTTTCTGGGCTAGATGACTTAAAAGGGAAGAAGATTCGGATAGGGGGTGGAGTGCAGGCGCAGATTGGTGAAAGACTCGGCGTTACCTCTGTGGCAGCCCCAGGAAATAAGGTCTATGAGCTTTTGCAACAAGGTGTAACGGACGGTGTGTTTATGCCGATGAGCGAGCAGAAGGCTCAACGCTTGGCGGAGGTGGCTCCTTATGTCACGATTTTACCATCAGGTATGTACATGGGCAGTTTTGTCATGTTTATGAACCCTGAGTTTCTCGAGTCTTTAAGCGATAAGGATAGGAAGGCTATTTTGGCCGTTTCAGGTGAAAAACTATCCGCTATGGCTGGAAAGGAGTGGGATAGAGCTGATCGTGAGGCCTTGGCCTATGCTAAAGAGCAAGGGGTAAAAGTAGTTGAGCTTAGCGCTACTGATGCTATCAACGTAGATTATTTGGAAAAGATGAAAGGTTTAGATGCTGACTGGGTAAGTCGCGTGAAAAACAAAAAACTGGATGCTATGGCAGCGCTAGATGATTTACGAGCGCAGGCGAAAGAGTACGCTGAAAGTCAGCAGCCTTAACGAAAAAGGAGTCTTATGTCTTTTCGGACTTGGATGCGCTCCCAGTACGAGGAAAAAGGGCCAATGAAATGGTTGGCCTTTTTCTTTGAGTTGCTAGCTAGCGTGGCGCTATTTGGGTTAATGGCGATGACCTGTTTTGATGTGATTGGCCGTTATTTTTTTAATAGCCCGGTACGAGGCGGTACAGAGCTTACGGAGATGGGGTTAGCGATCGTTGTGTTTGCGGCCTTGCCAGTAGTGACTTGGCGTGGAGGACAAATCGTCGTTGATTTAATTGACCCTTATTTGAATGTACGAGTTTTGCGCTTATTAAGTGTGCTTGGCACTGTCATTATGACGGCTTCTTTATTTTATTTAGGTAATCGTATTTTTGACATTGCGGAGCGAGCACTACGCCGAGGGATTGTCACTGACTTTCTGGCTATACCTACTGGGTATTTGATTCAGTATATAGCTGTGATGAGTTGGGTGACGGCTGTCGGAGTGGCGACCTATGGCTTATATCGAGTTTGTACTAGCAAGGACGCAGGGGACGCATCATGATGATTTTAATGATTGGGTTTTCTGTTTTATTGTTCTTGATTTTGGTAGTCCGAGTACCGATTGCTTTTGCGATGGGGGTCGTTGGTTTTTTCGGTTTTGCAGCGTTAAATGGCTTGGATTGGGGGAATTGGTCGACCTTCCGCTGGAGTGTGCCTCTATCGATGGCCGCAAATCGTGTTATTGATACGGCCCAAGACTATAGCCTGTCCGTTATCCCCTTATTTATCCTTATGGGAAATTTGGTCACTCGCTCAGGACTCTCTAAAGAGCTCTATATGGCTTCGAATGCTTTTTTAGGTCATAAAAAAGGTGGCTTAGCTATGGCGACAGTCGTGGCATGTGGTGGGTTTTCTGCTGTATGTGGTTCCAGCTTAGCCACGGCAGCTACGATGTCTAAAGTGGCAATGCCACCTATGAGACAGTATGGTTATTCAGATTCCTTAGCCACAGCATCCATCGCAGCGGGAGGCACATTAGGTATTTTGATTCCTCCTAGTGTGATTTTGGTGATTTACGGGCTATTAACGGAAACAAGTATTCGCGAGCTATTTGCTGCTGGACTGATTCCTGGCATTTTAGGGGTGTTTCTTTATTTAGCGGCCGTGCGCTATACCGTTTGGCGTGACCCTTCAGCAGGTCCTGTGGGAGAAAAACTAAGTTGGAAAAGGAGGATGCAGGCTCTTAAGGGGGTTCGAGATGTCTTGGGCCTATTTGTGCTGGTAATGGGCGGTATTTATCTAGGGGTGTTTACTCCTACCGAGGCGGCGGGCATCGGGGCCGGGGGAGCGTTTTTTATCACTTTGCTGCGACGTAAGCTGAGTTGGGCGGGGCTGTTTGAAACACTTGCCGAGACAGCGCGTACATCGACTGTATTATTTACTATCGTGATAGGAGCTTTAATCTTTTCCGACTTTGTGAATCGAGCAGGCTTGCCAGATATGCTTTTGCAGCTTGTGACAGATTTAAATATATCGCCGTTTATGGTGATCATAGTCATCTTATGTATTTATGTGTTGCTCGGGCTGATTTTTGAAAGCTTATCCATGCTTTTGTTAACCGTGCCAGTGTTTTATCCTTTAATAGCTAGCTTAGGTTTTGATCTGGTCTGGTTTGGCATCGTAGTTGTGGTAGTGACGGAAATAAGTCTTATTACTCCACCGGTGGGAATGAATGTCTTTGTCCTAAGCGGTGTATTGCGGGATGTGAAAACTGGGACTATTTTTAAAGGGATCTTACCGTTTTGGGCCTTTGATATGCTTCGCCTTCTTTTGATAGTGATCCTTCCGCCTTTGTCTTTATACTTGCCGCATCTTTTGTATCGTTAACCTCAAAAGCCCTGCACGTTTAGTCGAGCAGGGCTTTTAATATGCCCAGTGTTTGAGCATCGGGTTGTCCGTCATAGAGGCTGGGTCTATAACGCATTTGGAATGCTGCTAGGACGTTTTGAGAGGCTTTGTCCCATTGACCATGTAAGGGGACTTCGTAGCCAGCTTGTTTAAGCATTTGTTGAATTTCGGCATAAGGTGCTAGACCGAATAGTTCAAACTGAGCCTGGTGCCGTAGCGCCTGTTCCTGGTCGTACCAACGACCTAGGCCTGCTCTGGCTAATTGTTCCCAGGGAAACAGAGGGCCAGGATCTATTTTGCGCTGAGGGGCAACATCACTATGTCCCACAATATTGGCAGGGGAAATGCGATGGCGTTCAACGAGCTCTTGGAGTAAAGCGGTGAGCAGCTCAATTTGAGCTGGCTGATAGGGCGCCCAACTGTGGTCGGGCAAACGACCTGCGTTGACTATTTCAATACCGATGGAACTGGTATTGAGATCAACATGGTCATGCCATTGACTGACCCCAGCGTGCCAGGCGCGTTGGCTCTCGTCGACAAAGCGATAGAGTTTGGGGGGCTGTTCATCAGTTATTAAATAGTGGCTGCTGACATTTTTTTGCGTAAGCACCTTGATGGAGGTGGGCGTGTCGGCCGAGGTGTAATGCAAAACTAGATGACGCACTCGGCTGTTTTGCCCTTCGGCTTGCAGGCTGGTGTCGATGCGATGGCCCCCAACTTTAGGGGCTGTGCTACAGGCAGCGAGCAGCCCACAAAGCAATAGGCTGCTGAATAAACGAAATGAATTAAGCACTGGCTTGAAATAAAAATAGGGTGGGGTATTTATTGAGATCAGGGGCGGTTTGGTTGCGCCACTGGCTAACGGTATGAGTACGAATCCATTCGTCAGGTGTGGTTAAAGAGCGTGCTACACAAAGACGGGTGGAGGGCTCTAGGGTTTTGAGCAGCGCCTCAAACAAGGCGGGGTTGCGATAGGGTGTTTCAATAAATATCTGGGACTGCTGTTGTTTCTTTGAGGCCTGCTCCCAGAGCTTGAGGGTGCGGGCCTGGTCATCGGCCTGTTTAGGCACATAGCCATGAAAGCAAAAATTCTGTCCATCCAAACCACTGGCCATCAATCCTAAAAGAATAGAAGAGGGGCCTACGTGAGGTTTGACGGTAAAGCCTAGATCATGCGCCAACGAGACCACCACGGCGCCTGGGTCGGCCACGGCTGGGCAGCCAGCCTCTGAGACCAGACCTACACCGTTTTCAGCCTCTGGCGCTTGTAGCCATTGTTGAATTTGTTTTTTTGGTGTGCCGCGTTTGTCCAATTGGTGAATGATGATGTCCTGCAGGGGGCGTTGCGTGCCCATCTGCTTTAAAAAGGCACGTGCTGTTTTGGCGTTTTCTGCAATAAAATAGGACAGCTCGTTGGCTTGTTGTTGTACGGCAGCGGGTAGCCAGTTTTCGTTAGCCGAATCGCCCAAAGGCACAGGAATGAGGTGTAAGGTTTTGGACATAGTATAGTTAGGCGCTAATAGGTGAAGCCAGCGGGTTGAGGCCAAACTGACGCAGTAGACGAGATAACTCAATCAAAGGTAAACCAATAATCGCAGTGGGATCATTGGACTGCATGGATTGCATCAAAGCAATCCCTAGGCTTTCGGCTTTGGCACTGCCTGCCGTGTCATAGGGTTTTTCAAACTGCAAATAGTTTTCAATTTCATCACGACTGAGTTCGCGAAAATGACAGGTGGTGAGCACGTTGACGACTTCTTGGTGTGTGTTTTGTGCCACGCATAAAGCGGTATGAAAAACGACTTTTTGGCCGCTTAACTGCTGAAGCTGGGCCACGGCTTTTTCATGGCTGCCTGCTTTTCCTAAGCAAAGTGAGCCCAGCGCAGCGACCTGATCCGAACCAATTACAATGGCGTCGGGATGTTGGCTTGCAATGGCTTGGGCCTTGCTGATAGCTAGACGCTGAGCCAGTGCCGCCGGGGCTTCGTTAGGGAGAGGGCTTTCATCCACATCAGGCGACTGCACCGAAAAAGGAAGTTGCAAGCGTTCGAGCAGATTTCGCCTGTAAATAGAACCGGATGCCAGAATAAGACGCATAATAGCTTTGTAGTGTAAAATGAGTGAAGTGTTTGACTCGATTAGGGTCTGCACGGTATTATCTCTCTTTTTCTTCGTTATTGGAAATACAAGCCTTGCAGCAAACACAATATCTTTTAGATGCCGCGACGTTTACGCGTAACGGTCAGGTTTTTGCGGCACAAAGCCCGATTTCTATTTTTAATCGTGCTCTTGACGGCTTACCTGCCCAACAGGATCAAACCATCGACTGGTCCGTTAAAGGCAGAACCGACAACGCAGGTCAACGCTATTTGACAGTACACGTGGTTGGCTACGTGGTGTTGATATGTCAGCGTTGCTTACGTGATTTTCACTATCAGATTGATGCCGAAAACACGGTGTTAGTCGTTAATGATGAGCTGGATTTAGATGTGGATATCGATGACCCTGATGCGCCGGAGCGCATTTTGGCTTCTGCCCATCTCAATGCCCTAGAGCTCGTCGAAGATGAGCTAATTCTTAGTTTGCCTTATGTGCCGCGTCATGATCAGTGTCCTGATCTGCACGAGGCTTTGCAAAACCAAGACGAAGAGGCCGAAGACGAAAAGCCAAATCCTTTTGCCGTCCTCAGTCAATTTAAAAAATCGTAATTTAATTTCATTTTCATTTACGGGGCTGGTCACTGTTGATCTGCTCTGTGTACAGGAGTCATCATGGCTGTTCAGCAAAACAAAAAGAGCCCATCCCGTCGTGGCATGCGTCGTTCTCACGATGCGTTAACTGGTCCAGCAACTGCTATTGAGCCTACAACTGGCGAATTGCACTTGCGTCACCACATCAGCCCTAACGGTATCTACCGTGGCCGTAAAGTGTTGCAAACTAAAAACGACGATTAATTCATTTGATCACTCGTTTATTGCGCCGTAGCGTTTTTCATGTCTAAACAATCCATACGTATCGCCATCGACTGCATGGGCGGTGATGTCGGCTTGGCCGTCACCATTCCCGCAGCAGCTCAGTTCGCTCATCAATATGAGGATGTGTACTGTTTGCTGGTCGGTGACGAGGCCGGTATTGCTCAGAGTTTAAAGCAGCACCCGGGACCCAACCGTGACTGGTATCAAATAGTGCATGCCTCTGAAGTCATTGCAATGGATGACTCAGTAGAGGTCGCATTACGGCGCAAAAAAAATTCCTCAATGCGCGTGGCAGCACAGTCTGTAAAAGACGGGCTGGCTGACGCGTGTATTTCTGCCGGTAATACAGGCGCATGGATGGCGATTTCGCGCTATGTGCTTAAAACCCTAGACGGCATTAGCCGCCCGGCAATTGCTACCTCCATTCCCAATCAGATTGGAGGAGCCACAATTATGCTTGATTTAGGTGCTAACGTTGATTGTAGCGCCGAGCATTTATTGCAGTTTGCCATTATGGGATCTGCATTGGCCTCTATCGTTGATAAACACGAAAGTCCTACCATTGGTCTTTTAAATATTGGCGAAGAGGTCATCAAAGGCAATGAAGTCGTTAAACAGGCCGCCGAACTTTTACGTCAAAGCGGTCTGAATTTCTACGGCAACGTAGAAGGCGATGACATCTGCAAAGGCACCGTTAACGTGATTGTGTGTGACGGCTTTGTAGGTAATGTTGTCCTGAAATCTCTAGAAGGTCTGGCCAAAATGGTCGCTTCCATGTTGCGCGAAGAGTTCACGCGTAATAGCCTCTCTATGGCAGCAGGTCTGGTTGCTAAACCCGTATTAAGCCGCTTGAGTGATCGCGTTGATAACCGTCGTTATAACGGCGCGGCCTTACTTGGTTTGCGTGGTATTGTTATCAAGAGCCATGGATCTGCCGATGCGTATGCTTTTGGCTATGCATTGCAGCGCGCACGCGATGCGGTGCGTAATGGGTTGTTGGCCGGAACAAATGCCGCTATTGACCAACTGCGTCATAATTTACCTTGTGGTAATGGTAAAGAGGTTTTGTTAGACGCACACTCCGAGTCTGCGCACTAGACGCGGCGAGCAAAGGATTTCACTATGCTATATACCAAAATTATTGGTACAGGGGGGTATTTGCCACCCCGTATCGTCAGCAACAATGATCTGGCGGCTCAATTAGCCGAACAAGGCTTAGAAACCTCGGATCAGTGGATTACAGAACGTACAGGAATCCGACAGCGTCATTTGGCAGAGCGTGGAGTTACTTCGAGTCAGCTCGCGACACAGGCAGCACGCCGTGCCTTGAGTGATGCGGGCATAGAGGCTTCCGACATTGACCTTATCATTGTGGCGACTTCTACCCCTGATCATATCTTCCCCAGTACAGCTTGCTTGGTTCAAAATGAACTAGGCATCTCTGGCGGCGCAGCCTTTGACGTGCAGGCCGTTTGTAGCGGTTTTGTGTACGCCTTGACCACGGCCGACGCGTTGATTAAGGCCGGCGTAGCAAGTAAAGCACTTGTGATTGGCGCTGAGGTCTTCTCTACTATCCTAGATTGGAACGATCGTGGCACTTGTGTGCTCTTTGGCGATGGCGCCGGTGCTGTGGTTCTTAGTGCCTCATCAGAACCCGGCATCTTGGCCGCTCAACTAAAAGCCGATGGCAGCCAAAATGGTATTTTATGTACCGCGGGTAATGTGTCTTATGGCGAAGTTGTAGGCGATCCTTTCTTACGCATGGACGGTCAGGCCGTATTTAAATTCGCGGTCAATGCCTTGACGCAATCAGCCCAAGATGTGGCCAGTAAAGCGCAAATTGACTTGTCGGAAATTGACTGGATGGTGCCACATCAGGCCAACGTACGAATCATTAATTTTATTGGGCGTAAACTAGGCATGCCTACTGATAAAATTGTGATAACCCTAGATAAACATGCCAACACCTCGGCCGCTAGTGTGCCTTTGGCCCTAGACGCAGCCCGTAAAGATGGTCGCATTAAAGCCGGAGACACCGTGTTAATGCAAGGCGTTGGTGGCGGCTTTACTTGGGGTTCGGTCCTAGCGCGCATGTAATGATTTTGTGTTAGGCTTGACGGCAACGACTACCACTATCAATAAAAATCATGAAAATTGCATTTGTATTTCCCGGACAAGGTTCACAAACCGTTGGCATGCTTGATGCATGGGCTGACAGCCCCGCTGTACAACACGCTATTGGCGTAGCTAATAAGGCCCTAGGTCAAGACCTAGGTGCGCTTATCGCCCAAGGTCCTGATACCGACTTAAATCTCACGACAAATACCCAGCCAGCCATGCTGCTATCGGCCGTCGCCATGTTTGAAGCATGGCTAGAGGCTGGCGGCGCTTTGCCGGATCTGATGGCTGGGCACAGTTTAGGCGAATACTCCGCCTTAACAGCTGCCGGGGTGCTGGATCTAGCCGACGCGGTTAAACTCGTGCGTATTCGTGCTAATGCGATGCAGGATGCCGTACCAGTGGGTGTGGGTGCCATGGCAGCCGTATTAAACCTAGACGACGACCAAATCAAAGACGTTTGCTCATTAGCGGCCCAGGATCAGGTAGTAGAGCCCGTGAACTTTAATGCACCGGGTCAAATCGTAATCGCTGGCCACAAAGAGGCGGTAGAGCGCGCTTGTGAAATTGCCAAAACAGCTGGTGCGCGTCGCGCGGTATTGTTGCCCGTGTCTGCGCCTTTCCACTCCAGTTTGCTAGAGCCTGCAGCACAAATTCTTGAGCAGGCCTTAGACCAGATCGAATTACATAGCCCACGTATTCCCGTGATTAACAACGTGGATGTAGAAATGCCAGTGGAAATCGATGATATTAAGTCCGCATTGGTACGCCAAGCCTGGCATCCGGTACGTTGGGTGGAAACAATTCAAGCAATGAGTGCTCAAGGGGTAACACATATTGTAGAATGTGGTCCGGGTAAAGTACTATCCGGGTTGGTAAAACGTATAGATAAAAACATTACCGTTTTATCTATTACCGATCCTAGCTCTCTAGAACAAACACTTAACAGCTTGAAAAACTAATATGACGACTCCTTTAGCTGGAAAAATTGCGCTAGTAACCGGCGCATCACGTGGATTGGGCCAGGCCATTGCATTACAATTGCAGGCCTTAGGTGCTCATGTGGTGGGTACCGCAACGACTGCCGAAGGTGCAGAAAAAATCACGTCTTACTTGAACAACCCGAATAGCCGTGGTGTGCAGTTAGACGTCAATGACGATCAAGCTTGCGATGATTTAATTGCCCAGTTGTCTAAGGAAGGTGGCCCTCATATACTAGTAAACAACGCGGGCATCACTCGCGATGGATTGGCCATGCGTCTTAAAGACGATGACTTTGATGCGGTAATGGATACGAACTTACGTGCTGTATTCCGCCTCAGTCGCGCTGTGATTCGTCCTATGATGAAAGCCCGTTGGGGTCGTATAATAAACATCAGCTCGGTGGTTGGATATAGTGGCAACCCTGGGCAGGCCAACTACGCTGCAGCTAAGGCCGGCGTAGCGGGGATGTCGCGGGCATTGGCTCGTGAACTAGGCAGCCGCAATATCACGGTCAACTGTGTTGCTCCGGGTTTTATTGATACCGATATGACTCGAGCCCTTTCCGAGGAACAAACACAGGCGCTATTGACTCAAATTCCATTGGGTCGACTAGGGCAAAGCCAGGATATTGCTAATGCTGTAGCCTTTTTGGCTGGGCCACAAGCCGACTACATTACAGGTACTACCTTGCACGTCAATGGTGGCATGTACATGTAAAGGACTTGGCTAAAAGCCGATCTAGGGTTAAATTATCCACTTAACTCAATTTTTTTAAGGGGCGTATCAGTTTCCCTTTGCTTGCAAAGCTAAACCGATATTGCCGTTTTTTGTCATAGCCTGCACCCTTTTTTATTGTTTGGCTATACTTTGAGGGAATTAATCCCCAATTTGGAGAATCTGCATGGAAAGCATCGAACAGCGCGTCAAGAAGATCGTCGCTGAACAACTTGGCGTAAACGAAGCCGAGATCAAGAACGAATCTTCTTTTCTTGACGACCTCGGTGCCGACTCGCTCGACATGGTCGAGCTCGTGATGGCGCTCGAAGACGAATTCGAAACCGAAATCCCAGACGAAGAAGCTGAGAAAATCACGACGGTTCAGCAAGCTGTTAACTACATTAACGCTAACAGCGAGCAGTAATTTCAAACCTGGGTGTGGGCAGGCTATGTATTTACTTGGCTTGCCCCTTAGCTCAAGGCGGTTTACAGAGAATGATGCGATCGTCTCTACCTTATAGGTGTCACGTTGGGTCATTCGCTACGAACCGCTTTTTTTGTATTTAGGAGTCATCCGTGAAACGACGTGTCGTAATTACCGGCCTGGGTATTGTTTCCCCTGTAGGCAACGATATCACTACCGCATGGGATAACATCGTTAATGGGCGTTCGGGTATCGGGCGTATTACGCATTTCGATCCCTCGGCTTTTACCGCCCAAATAGCGGGTGAGGTTAAAGATTTTGATGTCACCAAGTACATCTCTGCCAAAGAAACCAAACAAATGGATACCTTTATCCATTACGGTATTGCAGCAGGTGTGCAGGCGTGGCAGGACGCTGGCCTAGAAATTACCGAAGACAATGCTGATCGCGTAGGCGTGATTGTTGGCTCGGGTATTGGCGGTTTACCGCGCATCGAGGCCACGCAAGCCGAGTTCCTCGAACGTGGTCCGCGCCGTATTTCCCCTTTCTTTGTACCGGGATCCTTGGTGAACCTGGTATCTGGACAGCTCTCAATTATGCTAGGTCTAAAAGGCCCTAGCTATGCGGTTGTCTCTGCATGTACTACTGGTTTGCACTCCATTGGTGATGCCGCTCGTTTAATCGAGTACGGTGATGCTGATGTGATGGTAGCTGGTGGTGCTGAGGCCACTGTGTCCCCACTAGGGATTGGTGGTTTTGCGGCAATGCGCGCTTTATCTACCCGCAATGACGATCCAGAAACAGCCTCCCGCCCTTGGGACAAAGACCGTGATGGTTTTGTGATGGGCGAGGGTGCGGGTGTTCTAGTGCTAGAGGAATACGAACACGCTAAAAAACGTGGTGCTCGTATTTATGGCGAGTTTGTCGGCTATGGTATGAGCTCTGATGCTCACCACATTACAACGCCAGATAGCGATGGTCCTCGTCGTGGCATGCTTAATGCATTGCGTAACGGCGGCATTAACCCAACCGAAATTGATTACATCAATGCGCATGGTACATCCACGCCACTAGGTGATATCAATGAAACCGAATCCATTAAATTGGCATTGGGCGATCACGCTAAAAAAGTTGTAGTGAACTCGACCAAATCCATGACCGGTCACCTATTAGGTGCGGCAGGTGGTATCGAGGCCGTATTTACTACGCTGGCTTTATATAATCAAATCTCACCGCCTACAATTAATATTTTTAATCAAGATCCTGCCTGTGACTTAGATTACAGCGCAAATCAGGCCCGTGATTTGAAAATTGATGTGGCCATGTCCAACTCCTTTGGATTTGGTGGCACCAATGGCACAATGGTGTTACGACGTTTGTCTTAATACCATGCTAAATCAAGCCCAACATTGGCAAACACGTACACCCATACGTGTGCGCGTGTTGGGCTTGTTGTTTTTTGTACTGCTAATCGCCATGATTGGACTGCTGTGGCGCAATTGGGGGTACTCGCTGTGGGTCTATTCCCCTATTGGGGCATTTCTTTTGCTCGCTTTGACCCGGGCTTTGTGGTCTCAACCCAGACTGTCTTTGTTTTTTGATGAGAACAACGGGTTTTGCTTCGTAGACGATAACATTACGGAGTCCGTATCTATTGCTCAGTTTTGGTATAGTCCTTTTGCGATTTCATTAACGGTCATAGTCCAAGGAAAAACGCGATTGTTGGTGTTTTGGCGTAGTGCGCTAACACCAGAGGCCTGGAGACAATTGCATCTTCAGCTATTGCGTTATCAGCTTCAGTATCAATTTGCGGATTATAAAGGTGCACCATGAGTCATGATGTAGACCAAGAATTAGTACGTCAGGTGCAGCAGGGCAATAAACGAGCCTTTGATCTGTTAGTGATTAAATACCAGCGCCGTATCATGCGTCTGTTAGCACGTATGATTAATGATCCCGCTGAGGTAGAGGACGTCGCCCAAGAAACCTTTATCAAAGCGTATAGAGCTTTGCCACAGTTTAGAGGCGATAGTCATTTTTATACTTGGCTATATCGCATTGCGATTAACTCTGCGCGCAATTGGCAGGCCGCTAAACAGCGCCGCCCTATGCAATTAAATGAGTATGAGAACGAAGAGGGTGAAACTTTTAGCCCTGCTGACACTCTAACTGATATCAATACGCCTGAGTCTGAGTTAATCAGTAGACAGGTTGCGGATACGATCAAGACCGCTATTGAGGCGCTTCCCGAAGAATTACGTAATGCAATTTTATTACGCGAAATAGAGGGGCTCAGTTACGAAGAAATTGCCGAAACCATGGGTTGTCCTATAGGAACCGTTCGATCTCGTATATTTAGAGCACGGGAAGCTATTACAGAACAGTTACGACAGGTACGAGAAAGTAGCCGCTAAGGAAAGCCATTATTATGCAAGCTAAACCGAATAATAATCACGATGAGAAACAGGTTCATAGCCTAGAAGAATCTATTTCTCTTTGGTTGGATAACGAACAAAGCATTGATGCGGATCAGCTTGATAGTCCTTATGGCCGCCAGCTTTGGGAAAACTATCATCTGATTGGTGATGTGCTACGCAGCGAAGAGCTCGCCATTGAACCTTCGGAATTATTTTATGCTCGTCTCTCTAAAGCGATTGACGAAGAGCCTATTGTTTTTGCACCTAAAGCTTTAAAGCCTCCTATGTGGCGTCGTTGGCTAGTTCCTACGGCGGCGGTTAGTGCTGCCTTGTTGGCCACGCTTTGGTTTGTACAGCCAGAGCCCGTGACCGAAGTATCCCCTATATTGGCGAATGCCGATGATTTATGGGGCGATTACATCGATGCCCACCGCTCTTTAACGGGTGGTGGCTTGGCGACTTATGCGTCTTATACAGTAGGTAATTAACGATGACACGTTGGTTAAAAAACCTAGGCTGGCTCATGTGCATGGGGTGGATGGGACTATCCAGTGCACAAGCTGAAACGGCTCCTTCTGAATTAACTATGTTGTTGCAGCAGGTCCAACAGGCGGCCCGCCAGTTGGACTACTCAGGGATGCTTAGTTACAGTAACGAGGCGGGTGTGCAGTCCATGCGTTTAATCCATGTGGTGGATGGCAAAGGTGAGCGTGAGCGGCTAGAGGTCCTAGACGGTGCCGCCCGAGAATTCATTCGAGCAAATGACATCACGCATTGCTTACTACCTGATCAACAGGTGGTAATCCAGGAAAAAGCACGTGACGATCGCTTCCCCGCCTTTTTAACGGGTGATGTGACCCAGCTAGATCAGTATTACGACTTTGAAATAGGGCCAGTACAGCGCGTTGGTGGCAGGCAATGCCAACAATATAGCTTAATGCCTAAAGATAATTGGCGTTATGGTTATACGATGTGTGTGGACCAAAGCCAGCACCTACTATTAAAGCTGCAAACGCTTTCACGGCATGCTGAACCCAAGGTCTTAAATCAAGTGGCTTTTGCTAATGTGGTTATTGGCAAAGAGGTGGACGTGAGTGCGCTGAAGACCGCTTGGAAGTACAATGAATGGAAAGTGATTGCCGCAAATTTAGAACAGACTAATTTAGCTGCTCAAGGCTGGCGAATTCCTTATCCCATTGGTTTTCAGCCTGTCACTGAAATCAATCGATTTATACGTACTGAACGTCAAGTCGCCCAGTTGGTGTTGTCAGATGGTTTGGCTTCGATTTCTATTTTCATCGAACCCGTCGATGATTACAGCCAACGCCTCAAGGCCGACCCCGGCTCCAAAAAAGGCAGTATTCATTTATATCGCAAACGAATTGGTGATTTTTGGTTAACAGCCACTGGTGAAGTTCCACTCGAGACCTTACATTATTTGGGTAACAACACGGAATTTGTTCCTGTCACTAAATAAAAACAACTTACGGAGTCCATTTAATGCTAATGCGCACCACAAAAATTCGTCATACAGTTAGCCGTCTTTCTCTTGCCGTCGCCTTAGGTTTGGGCCTAGGTATGGGAGCCTCTCCGGTGATGGCTCAAACTGCAACCCCACCTGCTGTGGTGTTGCCTGACTTTAGTCAGATCGTAGAGAAAACGGAGAAGTCCGTGGTGAATATTCGCACCACAGAGTCCATTCCAGTACGCCCAGCCATGGGGGGGAATGGGGATCCTTATGACCTGTTTCGTTGGTTCTTCGGTCCAGACTTTATGCCGCCTGGACCAGGTAACGGTCCTCATCGCGGTAATCCTCCCTCCCAAGAAGAGCGTGTGGTTCCGCGTGGGGTAGGGTCGGGCTTTATTATTTCGGCAGATGGTTACATCCTAACCAATAACCACGTGATTGCTGACGCTAAGGATATCTTTGTGACCTTGGTGGATGGCAAGGAATACAAGGCCAAAGTCATTGGCGCCGATGAACGCACGGATGTCGCTCTAATTAAAGTCGAGGCCAAAGACCTACCTCCGCTAACGATTGGTAATCCAGCGGACCTGAAAAAAGGTCAGTGGGTGATGGCCATTGGTTCACCATTTGGCCTGGATTCTACCGTGACCGTGGGTATTGTTAGTGCGATCAACCGTGATACCGGCGACTACTTACCCTTCATTCAGACTGATGTGGCGGTGAACCCAGGTAACTCGGGTGGTCCATTGCTTAACTTGTCTGGTGAGGTCGTAGGGGTGAACTCGCAGATTGTGTCTCGCAGTGGTGGCTTTATGGGGATTTCCTTAGCCATTCCTATCGACGAGGCCATGAATGTGGTTGAGCAACTTAAAACCCACGGCAAAGTGACGCGCGGTAGAATAGGGGTGCAGATCACTGATGTTAGCGAGGACGTTGCCAAGGCCCTCGGTCTCAAAGATAGCAAAGGGGCATTGGTGAGCAATGTCGAGGACGGTGGTCCTGCCGCTAAGGCTGGCATCCGAAATGGGGATGTGATTTTGAGCTTTGACGGCAAAGAAATCAAACAAATGAGTGATCTTCCCCGTATTGTTGGTGCAGTTCAACCTGGTAACAAGGTAAACGTAGAGGTATGGCGTAAAGGCAAAACCCTGACGCTTAAAACCGAGGTCGGCGAACTAACCACGGGCACTGCAAAGAAACCAGAGGCTGAGCCTACAGCAGAAATAGATCGTTTGGGTCTAGGGGTAGAGCCTTTAGCCGAAGCCGATTTAAATCGCTTAGGTGTCAGCAGTGGGGTAAAAGTCACACGCGCTGGTCAGCCCGCTACGCAGTCTGGTATTACCGAGGGTGATATTATCTTACAGATCAATAATCATGACGATTTAGATATAAATAGTTATCAGCGCATAGTAAAATCTCTGACTGCAGGGGAAAATGCCGCACTTTTGGTAGTGCGTGGTAACAACGCCCAATGGGTACTGGTACAACCAACCAAGTAACCCGCTAAAAAGGCTAAACTAGACAGCCAACGCAGGGGCGCTCTGGGCGTCCCTGTTTTGTATTGATGGGCTGGTTCCGATTAACAGGTTGTTTTTTTATTTGGGTCTATGGATCTTATCCGCAACTTTTCTATTATTGCTCATATCGACCACGGTAAATCTACCTTGGCTGATCGTTTAATCCAACGCTGTGGCGGTCTAGAAGATCGAGAAATGTCCACACAGGTCTTGGATTCAATGGATATCGAGCGAGAGCGTGGCATTACGATTAAGGCGCAAACCGCAGCACTTAATTACAAAGCCAAAGACGGTAAAACCTACCGTTTAAATTTAATTGACACGCCTGGACACGTGGACTTTTCTTACGAGGTCAGCCGCTCCTTACAAGCCTGTGAAGGTGCCTTACTGGTAGTAGATGCCTCCCAAGGGGTAGAGGCGCAAACCGTTGCCACCTGTTATACCGCACTAGAGCAAGACCTAGAAGTCATCCCTGTATTAAATAAAATTGATTTGCCTTCTGCCGACCCCGACTCGGCACGTCAAGAGATTGAGGACGTGATTGGCATTGATGCCTCGGAGGCCATTCCTGCCAGTGCGAAAACTGGGCAAGGTATAGAAGACATCCTTGAAGCCATTGTGGCGCATATTCCTGCTCCAACCGGCAATACAGAAGCACCGCTACAAGCACTGATTATTGACTCCTGGTTTGATAACTATGTGGGCGTAGTGATGTTGGTACGCATTATGAATGGCGTACTAAAACATCGCGATAAAATTCAAATGATGGCCAATGGGTCTAACCACATTTGTGAACAGATCGGGATGTTTACTCCCAAAGCCACACCGGTAGAGCAATTATCGGCCGGAGAAGTGGGCTTTGTGGTCACAGGGATCAAGGAACTAGAACAGGCCAAGGTGGGTGATACCATCACGCACAGTGGTAACAAAGCCGCTGCTGCGCCTTTGCCTGGTTTTAAAGAGGTCAAGCCTCAGGTTTTCGCTGGGGTGTACCCGGTAGAAAGTAGCGAATACGATCAGCTGCGCGACTCCTTAGAAAAGCTCAAACTAAATGATGCCTCATTGATGTTTGAACCCGAGGTCTCGCAGGCGCTAGGTTTTGGTTTCCGTTGTGGCTTCCTGGGTCTATTGCACTTAGAAATTGTCCAAGAGCGCTTAGAGCGCGAATTTGATATGGACATCATCACCACGGCACCTTCGGTGGTTTACGAGGTACACCGTAATGATGGCGAGGTGCTGATGATCGATAGCCCTTCGCGCATGCCTGATGTAGGCCAAATCGCAGAAATTCGTGAACCAATTGTGCAGGTGACCTTACTGATGCCCCAAGACTATGTGGGCCCAGTGATGACACTGTGTAATCAAAAACGAGGCGTTCAGGTCAATATGACCTATTTAGGTCGCCAAGTTAGCCTGGTCTACGAAATCCCTCTCGCAGAAATTGTGCTGGATTTCTTTGATAGGCTGAAATCGGTATCGCGTGGCTATGCTTCGATGGACTACGAGTTCATTGAGTATCGCGCGGCGGATGTGGTCAAAGTTGATTTACTTATCAACGGTGATCGTGTTGATGCGCTTTCCATGATTGTGCATCGTCAAGGCGCCAGATACCGTGGCCGCGAAGTAGTATCCAAAATGCGTGGTATTATTCCGCGCCAGATGTTTGATATTGCGATTCAGGCGGCCATTGGCGCCGAGGTTATCGCCCGTGAAAACGTTAAAGCCCTGCGTAAAAACGTATTGGCCAAATGTTACGGTGGTGATATTTCTCGCAAGAAAAAACTCATTGAGAAGCAAAAAGAAGGTAAAAAGCGCATGAAACAAGTGGGGAACGTAGAGATTCCTCAAGAGGCTTTCTTAGCGATTTTACAAGTCGAAGACAAATAACAAACGGTGTCGCATATGCGTTGGGACTTCTCCCTGATTTTATTTATTTTGTTGGTGATTACGGGAATCATTTGGTTTTGGGATCGTTATGCATTGGCGGCCAAACGGCGGCAGCAAGCCGATGCAGCAGCGGCCAGCGTGCCGCATGTGCCCGGACTAAGCCCGCAACAACAGCAAGAGCTTAAAGACGAGGCCCGCGCCAAAGCAGGTGCGATGTCATGGTGGGTAGAATACGGGGTGAGCTTTTTCCCCGTGATTCTCTTTGTTTTTGTTTTGCGTTCGTTTATTTTTGAGCCATTTCGCATTCCGTCGGGTTCTATGTTGCCCACTTTGCAAAACGGTGATTTTATTTTGGTAAATAAATTCCAATATGGGGTGCGTTTACCTATTGTTAACAAAAAGATTATTCCTCTGGCTGACCCCAAAGCTGGTGATGTATTGGTTTTTAAATACCCAGTAGAACCTGGTGTTGATTACATCAAACGTGTAGTAGGGGTGGCGGGCGATACTGTCCATTACGAGGGCAAGCGTCTGTATGTGAATAACAAGCAGGTGGATTTAGCCCCCAATGGTCAGTACTTTGAACCGGATCGACATAATTATGTGTCGCAGTTCACCGAACAGTTAGGGGATAAGCCTCACCAAATTTTATTAAATACCCAACAACATCAGGATTTCATGCCAATTTCACGTTTTCCCTATTTGGAAAACTGTGATTACACACGCCAATCAGTACGTTGCGTGGTGCCGGATGGACATTATTTTGTAATGGGTGATAACCGTGATAACAGCTTAGATAGCCGTTATTGGGGTTTTGTACCGGATGAAAATGTAGTGGGTCGCGCATTTTTCATTTGGATGAATTTTAGCGAACCCGGTCGTATAGGACGATTCCACTAATGGCAGCACGGCTTACTCAATTACAAGACGCCATCGATTACCAGTTTAAAAACATTGCTTTACTAGAACAAGCAGTCACACATCGTAGCCACAATGCTAAGCATAACGAGCGTCTAGAGTTTTTAGGTGACTCAGTATTGAATTTTATTGTTGCGTCCTTGTTGTATAAACAGTTTGATCGTATTGATGAGGGTGATTTATCCCGTTTGCGAGCAAATTTAGTTAAACAAGCTACTTTGGCCGAGATTGCGCAACGACTAGCGCTGTCTGATTTTTTACGCTTAGGTGAAGGCGAGCTAAAAAGTGGTGGGTTCAGACGACCTTCTATTTTGTCAGATGCGCTAGAAGCCGTTTTCGGTGCTGTCTATTTGGATGGTGGTTTTGAGGCCGCCTCCTATGTGGTAGGGCGTCAATATGAGCCTATTTTACTAACGGTGGACCCAAAAACATTGGGCAAAGACCCCAAAACGCTGCTGCAGGAAATGCTGCAAGGACGACGTTTGGAGCTGCCGTTGTATTTAGTTGTTGCTACACATGGTGCGGCGCACAGTCAGGTGTTTGACGTGGAGTGCCGCATTGATAAGCTTGATATTGTGGTGCAAGCCAGTGGCAGTAGCCGCCGTGCGGCCGAGCAGGCTGCGGCCTTGCAAGCTATCGAGCTCGTAGAGGCGATTGAGCCGACCAAAACCGGTCGTACGGCTCGTCGTGCTCGTCACTAATATTTACTCAGGATACTGAATGAGTTTTGATTCTGATTTTCGCTGCGGCTTTGTTACCGTGGTGGGACGCCCTAATGTGGGCAAGTCTACGCTAACAAACGCTTTGATTGGCGCCAAGATCTCCATTGTGTCACGCAAGGCACAAACCACCCGTCATCGCATCAACAGTGTATTGACGCGTGAAAAAGAACAATTTGTTTTTGTAGATACCCCTGGTTTTCAAACACGTCATGGCGGGCTCATGAACCGTATGATGAACCGGGTGGTGACGCAGTCTCTTACCGATGTGGATGTGGTGCTGCATGTGGTAGAGGCGGGCAAGTGGAACGAAGGGGACGAACAGTTGATTCCTTTGTTCCCCAAGGATGCGGCCGTGATTTTGGTTGTGAACAAAGTGGATCTGTTCAAAAACAAAGCAGAGCTATTGCCTTATATTGCACAGGTGGCTGCTAAATATGATTATGCCGCCGTATTACCCGTGAGTGCACAACGCGGGGTGCAGTTAGACACCTTATTGGACGAGGTCGCTAAATACCTGCCTGTGAACGAACCCATGTTCGAAGAAGACACCATTACCGATCGCTCCATGCGTTTTATTGCGGCCGAACTATTGCGTGAAAAGATTTTCCGTTTGGTGGGTGATGAGCTGCCTTATGGGTGTGCGGTCATGATTGAACAATGGGAAGAAAACGAGACTGGGGCGCGCATTGCGGCCTGTGTGTTGGTCGAACGCGAAGGGCACCGTCCCATTCTGTTGGGTGAAGGTGGACAGCACATGAAACGTATCGCCACAGAAGCTCGTCAAGACATTCAAAACCTACTTGAAAAACCAGTGTATTTGGATGTGTATGTCAAAGTACGCAAAGGTTGGACTGAGCGCGAGGCCACACTGCGCGAATTAGGACATGAGTAATAGACGGCAACGTGTGGCTGAGGCCGCAAGTTACCTACTGCATGCAACGGCCTGGAAAGAAAGCTCTCTAATCACGCAAATGTTTACGCGGGATTATGGCATCGTTGCAATGGTGGCAAAGGGCGCTAAGCGCCCTTATTCGGCTCTGAAGCCAGTGCTGTTGAATTTTCAGCCTCTGTTGCTTTCGTGGACTGGGGCGAATGAAATTAAAACCTTAACGCGGGCCGAATTAGCTGGCTTACACCCGCTATCGGGGCGCGCCTTAATGTCGGCGTGGTATATGAACGAGTTGCTGTTGCGTTTGTTACCTCGCGAAGACCCACATCCTGCTCTCTTTGATCAATACAAAGTGGCGCTGCAGGCCTTGACCTTAGGCCAGCAAAGTGCGGCTTTGACCTTGCGTCGTTTTGAATGGTTGCTCTTACAGGAAACCGGCTATGGCTTGGATGTGGCCACACCGGATTTTAATGATCCTGAATTAGAACCACAGTTACGGCAGCAGTTACGACGTCGCATTGATTATTTGCTAGGTCGGCCATTACGTACACGGGATGTGTTGATGGAACTAAGGGAATTACAAGAGCATGCTTGAGCCCAAAAAACAGCAGACTGAGGTCATTGTTTTAGACGCCTGCATTCTTATTTCGAATGTGTTGCGCTTTATTAGTTTGTCTTTGGCGCAGAAAGGCTATTTTCAGCCCGCCTGGAGCCCTATCATTCGCGATGAGTGGTTACGTAACGCCTCTAGGCTATGGAGCGTAGAGCGTGCGCAACTCGCCTTAGATTGGGATCAGTGGGACGAACAGTTTCCTTTGGCTGATCAGGGCATCATCCACAACTGGAAAGAAGGCTTGCAATACAGTGATCCTAAAGATTGGCATGTCATTGCAGCGGCTCGTGCTGCACAGGTGCGATTCCCTGGTCGATTGGTACGCATACTGACCCTGAATAGCAAAGACTTTAATCGGGGTGAACTACGACGCTTGGGCTTAGAGCGTTATGAACCGGATTTGTTTTTTTGCTCTTTATGGCCCGAAGCCCAAGAGGATTTTTATACGATTCTCAATCAAATGCCCGAAGCGGTAACGGCACCAGATAAACCTATGCTGACTGTGCCAGAATTGCTCAAACGTGAACGCTTATTTAATTTGAGCAAACGTTTTGGACAGCAGCAACCGCTTTAACACTATCAGTTAGCCTTTCACGTTACGGAATTAGTATGAAACAAGGTATTGCCTTATCGGTAGGTGCCTCTTTTTTGTTCGCGGTCATTTATTATTTTGCTACTGTCTTAGAGCCTTTAACAGGAAGCGAGGTGTTTGCGTGGCGTATTGTATTAGGGCTGCCTACCTTAGCCTTAGTCATAACACAGGCCCAGCGCTGGAATGAGATTAAAGCGAATTTATTTCGCTTATGCACTGACTTTAGGTTTTTTCTTTGGCTGCTTTTAAGTGCATTTTTATTTGGAACACAAACGTGGTTGTTTGTGTGGGCACCGGTACATCAAAAAGCCTTAGATGTATCTTTGGGTTATTTTTTATTGCCCTTGGTCATGGTGTTAATCGGGCACATCTTTTATAAAGAAAAGCTCAGTAGGATGCAGTGGTTAGCGGTGGCTTTCGCAGCTGCTGGTGTGCTGCACGAATTTCTGCGTGTTTATTCTTTTTCCTGGGCAACTGCTTTGGTGGCTTTTGGTTATCCACCGTATTTTATGTTGCGCCGTTATTTGCAAATCGGTTCGCTACCGGCTCTATGGTTTGATTTTAGCTTTTTACTATTTCCTGCTATCTATTTATTGTATTCGCAGGATATAGGTTTATTGGCTCGCTTTGCAGAGGCACCACGTTTTTTTTGGCAGATCCCTCTTTTTGGTTTGATTAGTTCGGTCGCCTTGGTGGGCTATTTAAGTGCCAGTCGATTACTACCGTTGGGACTGTTTGGTTTATTGAGCTATACAGAACCTTTGTTGTTATTTTGGGTGGCTTTTTTATTGTTGGGAGAGCCCATTAGTGCCCAAGAGTGGTGGACCTATATCCCTATTTGGATCGCAGTGGGATTATTAGTTACAGAGGGTGCATTTAATGTGCATCGTGATTGGCGAGCGGGTCGACTACAGTGAGTTGTGCACCCATGAGGTGCTGTAAGTAGTGAGATCAAAGACTGCTGTAGCTTGTTAGAGCCAGACTAGTTATAGGATTGGCCCTTTAAATCCAATCAGTACATTGGGTCTAACATGAATAAAAAAATCGCCGTCAGGGTTTGAAGCTGACGGCGATTTTTTATATGAATAACGCGCGCTTAGTCGCGGTCACCACCGAGTACACCTAGTAGCATCAAGAGGTTGCTAAAGATGTTGTAGAGGCTGAGGTAAACGGCAAGCGTAGCGGAGATGTAGTTGGTTTCCCCACCGTTAATAATGCGCTGTAAATCTACCAATAAGAAGGCGGAGAAGATCCCAATCGCCATCACAGATACAGTGAGCATCAAGGCGGGCATTTGTAAAAAGATGTTGGCGAGTGAAGCCACAATCAAAATAACGGCACCAATGAAGAGGAATTTCTGCATGCCGCTGAAATCACGTTTGGTGGTGCTGGCAATCGTGGCCATTGCCCCAAATACAGCCGCTGTGCCGCCAAAGGCAAACATAATGAGCTGTGCGCCATTGCCCATGCCCAGCACAAAGCCTAAGAGACGAGACAACATCACACCCATAAAGAAGGTAAAGGCCAAGAGCAGCGCTACACCTAAGGAGTTGTTTTTGTTGCGTTCAATCAAGAACATTAAACCGAAAGCACCGGCTAAAAACAAAATGGCACTAAAGCCGGGGCTGGAGCCCATAACGCGGTTAATACCGCTTTGTAAGCCTACCCATGCACCCAACACAGTGGGGATCATGGAGATGGCTAAGAGTAGGTAGGTGTTACGTAAAACACGATTACGTACCAGTGCTGCCTGAGCACCAGTACCGTAGCCAGAGACGTTTTGTGGGGAGTTGTCCATCCTAATTCCTTTGAAGCAGATCTAATTGATTAATTTAAGAATAGCTGACAATTAGCTGACAGAGCAAGCCGCATCAGTAAAAAACGACGTCATTCGCCTAAATGGTGTGCATTTACTTGGTAGCCTTGTTCTTGATATTGTCGCCAACGTTGACGTGCGAGTTGCCTGTCTGATTCTTGGGTAGAGACGATTTCCAAAATACGGTGGAAAGAACTCGGTAAGGGCGGGCCCTTTTTATCTAGATTGATCAGCCAGGTGTCAGGCGCGTTGTGATGGGCTAAGGCCTCGGCGTGCTCGCAAAGCAAAATAGGGGTTTGATTTGCTAAGGGATCATCTATCATGACGTGGGGAATGTAGGCAGTTGGCTCAAAACCCCAGAGCATACGATCGAAGCGTTGTAACTCGCGGGGATCGGATTGGTAGATGATGAGTTGGCGCCCAGCTAGATAGTGTTTGCGCACCACATCACAGGCGGTGCGCAAACGATTGGGCGCGCCGAAGGCAAAATCGACGCGTACCGACATACTATTCAGCGCATTGGTTGATGAGGTACTGGACTAACACGGGCACAGGGCGACCAGTTGCACCTTTGTTTGCGCCACTGCTCCACGCTGTACCCGCTACATCCAAATGAGCCCAAGGGTATTTCTCTGTGAAGCGAGCTAAGAAGCAAGCCGCCGTAATGGAACCAGCACCAGGCGTACCAATGTTAGCAATGTCCGCAAAGTTGGACTTGAGCTTGGCCTGGTATTCGTCTGTGATGGGCAGTTGCCATACGCCATCATCGGTTTGCTGGCTCGCCTCTTTGACTTGCTCTGCCAAGGCATCGTTATTACTAAACAAACCGCTGTTGATATCGCCCAAAGCCACAATACATGCACCGGTTAAGGTAGCGATGTTAATGACTGCGGCAGGGTTGAAGCGTTCTGCATAGGTCAGCGCATCACACAACACCAAGCGACCTTCGGCATCTGTATTAAGGATTTCGATGGTTTTTCCAGCCATGGAAGTCACTACATCGCCGGGTTTGTTGGCTTTGCCGCTGGGCATGTTTTCGCATGCGGCCACAATACCAATGATTTCACGGTTTAGACCCAGTTCAGCCACAGCGCGCATAGTACCTAATACGCTAGCTGCACCACCCATGTCATATTTCATTTCATCCATGTTGGCAGCGGGTTTTAAGGAAATACCACCCGAGTCAAAGGTCAGACCTTTACCGACTAGGACCAACGGGGCTTCCTCGGTGGGGGTCGCTGGGCTGTGCTTGATTACGATAAATACAGGTGGTTCTTCAGAGCCTTTGGCTACCGAGAGGAAAGATCCCATTTTGAGGGCTTCGATCTGTTTGCGCTCTAGGACTTCGACTTTGAGGGAGTCGAATTCTTTGCCTAGGTCTTTGGCCGCATTGGCTAAATAGGTGGGTGTACACACATTAGGCGGAAGGTCGGCCAATAAACGGGTAAAATTAACCCCATTGGCGATGGCTTTACCGTTTTTTAGGCCGGTTTTGGCCTCGGACTCTAAGGTAGGCGCCGACCAGACACTGAACTGCTCGATCGTTTTGTCTTCGTTCTTTTTGCTAAGGGTGGCGTCGTACTTGTAGTTAGCGTATCCGACGGCTTGCGCTGCAGCACGAGCACGATCAGCCAAGGTGTTGTCCGCCACATCAATGCTGGCTAGGGTAGAGACGGCCTCTGTGACCGAGGCTGATTTACAATACGAGGCGAAAACGCTCTCTGCAGCGGCATGCGCTTTGGCATTGTATTTGTCTTGTTCGCCTAAACCGATTAATACCACGCGTTGGGCTGCTACACCAGGTAGCTGACGTAATACCAAATGCGTTTTGGTATCGGCTTTGAATTCAGACTCCAGCACAGCGCGGATCGCTCCCTGGCTGGCTTGATCGATCTGTTGGGCGGCGTCGCTTAGTTCTTGGTTTTTAAATACGCCAACGCTCAAGGCCTGAGTTTGGATTTTGGCTAAATCAGTTGTACTTTGTGTGCTAAATTCCATAATTGTTCCTTAAAAAATTGGCTACGTGCCAATGTACCTATCTATTGTCGCATATATGTCTTTATTTAAACGCGCCGTTGCTTCTGAAATTCTAAGCCATGCTGGGGTGGTGCTGTCTACTCTGTTGGTAGTGTGGCTCAGCGTGCTTTTGGTTCGGTTATTGGGCGAGGCAGCAGGAGGCAATATTGGTGCAGAGGTGGTGCTGAGTCTGGCCGTTTTTTCTAGTATTACGGCACTGCCGGTTATTCTAACGGTTTCTTTATTTATTGCGGTACTCAGTACCGTTACGCGCAGCTATCGAGAGTCCGAGATGGTGGTTTGGTTTACCAGTGGGCTCTCGTTACGTGACTGGGTAGGCCCCGTTTTGCGTTGTGCTGTTCCGGTTGCCCTCTTTATTGTGTTGTTGACCTTTTTTGCTTCGCCATGGGCTTATAGGCAAATGTCCGAATACCGACAACGCTATGAGTTGCGTTCGGATCTGAGCAAAGTGACAGTGGGACAGTTTATTGAGACAGAAAATGGCAATCGCGTCTTTTTTACCGAATCACCCGAACGAGCCGAAGATGAATTAGGCAAAGTCGTTGCCCGTGTGATAGATGACGAAGGCTGGGTGAATGTGATTACCGCAGACAGTGCTCACATAGAGACAGCTGAAAATGGTGATCGATTCTTGGTGCTGAATCAGGGGCAGCGTTATGACGTGATGCCAGGCCAGCCACAGCTTCGTCTGGTGAACTTCGACCGCTATGGGGTGCGATTAGAGAGCAAAGGGGACCAAAGCAGCCCTGAAAGTATTCGTGCCAAAGCAGAACAACACATTAAAGGCCGTCCTACGCAGCAATTACTGCAAGACGACACGGCTAAATCTTGGGCTCAGGTGATGTGGCGTTTAGCCATGCCCTTTGCTGTGTTAAACCTGTGTTTGCTCGCCATTCCGTTGGGGGCGGTGAATCCACGCTTAGGCAGATCAGGGGATGTGTTGTTGGCTGGGTTAATTGGGCTGTTGTACATGAATCTGATCAACCTATCCAGAGGATGGATCGCTAACGAAAGCCTGCCTTTTGTGCTGGGTGTCTGGTTAGTGCATGCTTTTTTTGCATTATTGATGGTGGGGATGTTCTGGCAGCGCTTACGTATTAAGGCGCCTAAAGACGCTGGGCATAACTAAAAAAGCCATTAAGCATATAACCAAAAGAAATATTGCGGCCTATCCATATTCTATATAATAAGCTCATAACTAGAGGCTTTTTATATGAACTTACAACAATTCCGTTTTGTACGTGAAACCATCCGTCAAAACTATAATTTGACGGATGCGGCACGTGCGCTTTACACCTCGCAACCTGGGGTCTCTAAAGCCATTATCGAACTAGAAGATGAACTAGGCATTAAGATTTTTGAACGCCACGGTAAGCGTTTAAAGGGGCTGACACGCCCAGGCGAGGCCGTCGCTCAGGTCATAGACCGTATTATGAGCGAGGTCGATAACCTACGTCGCGTCAGCGATGACTTTGCGCGTCATGATGAAGGGGCTTTGGTAATTGGTTGTACGCACGCCCAAGCTCGATATTTATTACCCAAAGTGATTCCTGCTTTTCGCGAGCGTTTTCCAAAGGTTCATATGTCTTTGGCCGAGGGCAGCCCACCAGTGCTAGCACAAATGGTGTTACAGGAAAAAGCAGACTTGGCAATTGCCACTGAAACCCTGTCACAGACCCCGGGTTTGGTGACCTTACCAGTGTACTCGTGGCAGCACACTGTAGTCGTGAGCCCAGATCATCCTTTGGCTGATCTGCCCTCGAATAAAGCCGAGGCTTTGTGTCTAAAGGACTTGGCTAAATACCCTATAGTGACCTATGACCATGCGTTTTCAGGACGTACCTCTATTGACGAGGCCTTTGCCAAAGAAGGGATTAGCCCAGACATTGTTCTAGAGGCCATTGACGCGGATGTGATTAAAACCTACGTGGATGTGGGCTTGGGGATTGGCATTATTGCGGGTATGGCTTTTGATCCACGCCGAGATAAAGGTTTAGTGGGGCTACCTGCAGGGCATTTGTTTGGCACGCACCATACCCGAGTCGCGGTAAAAGAGGGCACCTTTATGCGCGATTATTTATATGTGCTGCTAGAGATGTTGAATCCTGAGTTAGATCGGGATGTGATCGAAGCGGCGATTGGGTTACCCGAGTAGTGATCTAGGTGTGCGTTAAGTTGTAGTCTCTAAAATAGAGCAGCCTTTAAGACAATCTCAGATGAGACCGCAAATCGAACGCCACGAGAGTTTTCTTGTGGCGTTATTTTTTATCTTCTGATTGACTGATTAAATGAGAATCATTATCATTTACATATGAGTCATTTCATGGAGACTACCTCATGTCGCAATCGATTAGTGCGGTGATTGTAGGAGCAGATCGTTTGGGCAATATCCCCAACCTACTGAAAAGCCATAACATTAAAATTAAACAACATATCAGCGGCCGGGATTCAGCCCACCAGAAAAAAACCTTGTCTTTGCCCAGTGGTACGGAGCTGTTGATTTTATTGACAGACTTTTTGGGGCACAACGTGATGAAAGCCTTTAGAGCGGCTGCACAGCGCTCAGGCGTTAAAATCGTGGCTTGTAGGCGTTCAGTATGTAGTGTGCAGGCCGCACTAACGCAAGAGGGGCTGTGCGAAAACTGCCCCTATAAATCACGGAGCTAGAGATAATGGGATGGATTTATCGGTATTAAAAAAGGCGCTATCAGCGCCTTTTTTAATACAAGTTTTTTATTGAGCACTGGCTAGACGGCGTGCACCGTTATAGCGTTTTTTCCAATAAGCAATGCTCATGTCCTCTACACGTACGACAGAACCAGTACGCGGCGAGTGCACAAATTTATTATCCCCTAAATAGATACCTACATGGGAGTAACGAGCACCGTTAGTATTGAAAAAGACCAAATCGCCTTTTTGTAGATGATTACGTTTAATGCTTTCACCTAAACGAGCCATTTCTTCAGCACGACGGGGAAGCTTTAAACCTAATGATTTTTCAGCTACATAGGTGATCAGGCCGCTGCAATCAAAACCACTGGAGGGAGCACTGCCACCAAAACGATATTTAACACCTAAGTAGTTAAGAGCCGTGTTGGCGAGTTGATGATTGCTAGCACCTAAAGTCGGATTCTGGTTGTCACGCGTGTGACTGTAGGTGGTAATAACATCGGCTTTGCTGCGATTTGCTAGGTAGGCACCGAGCGGGTCAGATTGTGTTGAGTAAGAGTATTCGTTGTTTAGTTGCGCCAGTAGGGCCTCAGCTTCGGCTGCTGCGGAATCAGAGGGCTGTGTGGTTGCACATCCGGTCAACCAGAGAGCAGATAAAACAAGACCGATGCGCACAGGGTTAATAAATTTTAAGAATGAAGACATAGGGGCAAATGGTGATGACTTGCTATGTGAGTTTATGAACACGAGTGGCTTGTTTTGGTTGGATGGAGAATTAAACGTACCATCCGGCAAACTAAATGATAGGTTAGAAGTTTACCTAAGGTGTTAAAGAAGGTAAACAGTGAAAGCCCTAGGTTTTAAACCTGTGTTATTTACTGAGGCACGACTGTGTCAAAATAAAGCGAGCCTCTTTGAGTTTGTGACAAATTGTGTGGAGAAAGCCTAATGAATACACGCTCTGTATTACAAAAAGAAGTGAAAAAACGCGAGCTATTTGCATGGGCTTTATATGACTTTGCGAACTCGGGATACACCACTGTGGTATTGACCACGGTGTTTAGCGCTTATTTTGTTGGCGTGATTGCTGCGCAAAACTCAGCTGCCACCTTATTATTTACCGCCACGATGTCGACATCGTATTTGTTACTAATGTTAACGCTGCCACAGTTGGGCGCCTGGGCGGACAAAACCATTAATAAAAAAAGAGTGTTGCTTTTCAGCACATCGATTTGTGTGATTGCCACGGCGCTTTTGGCAAAGTCTGGAGCAGGGACCATTGGCTGGGCCATGGTGTTTTTACTGATCTCGAATTACGCCTACGGTGTGGGCGAAGCCGTTATTGCCGCTTTTTTGCCTGAAATAGCCAAACGAGAGGCTTTAGGACGTGTGTCGGGTTGGGGCTGGGGTTTCGGTTATTTTGGTGGCATGCTGACTTTGGGGTTGGCGCTTTGGTTGGTGACTACGGCAGAGGCTGATGGCTTGGACGCCAGCTTTTATGTGCCCAGAGTGATGTTGTTAACGGCGGGGATTTTTGCCGCAGTAGCGGCTCCCGCTTTGCTTTTTTTACGTCAGCGTCAAGTGCCTACAAAGACGGGAACCTCCGTATTGTTTTGGCAGCGCTTGCCCGCCTTATATAAAGAGTGCAGAAGCACTTATCAAGATTTGGGCTGGCTCTTAGTTTGCGGAGCGTGTTATCACGCCGGCATTTCAGTGGTGATTACTTTATCGTCTGTGTATGCCACACAGGAAATGGGATTTAGCATGAGCCAGACCATGATGCTGATCTTCACGGTGAATATCGCTGCGGCCCTAGGGGCCTTAGGCTTTGGCCATGTACAAGATCGTATTGGACACAAAAGGGCCTTGGCTTTGACCTTGTATGGTTGGTTACTGATGGTCTTTGTGGCGGTGTTAACTCGCTCGGCCTCTGGGTTTTGGTTGGCTGCAACCTTAGCTGGTTTATGCATAGGAAGTAGCCAAAGTGCAGGGCGCGCCATGGTGGGGTTACTTGCTCCCGCAGGGCGTCTGACCGAAATGTATGGCCTATGGGGTGTGGCGGTACAGTTCGCCGCAGTGGTTGGTCCTTTGGCTTACGGCTTAGTCAGCTGGTTTAGTGGTGGAAATCATCGTTTGGCGCTCAGTACGACCGCTTTGTTTTTTATAGCAGGGCTGTGGGTGCTTAGAAAAATCCAGTTTAAGCGAGGTGCGCAGGCGGCGCTGAATGAAGCGCGTTTATAAAAGAACCCCTAAGATGACTGGCATAAAATCCAGTCGCCTTAGGGGCTGTGAGATCGGTGGGGCGGTCTGCCCACCGTTGGTGTGTCTTTAGCCTTGGCTTCGTTCGATTTGAATCGTGTCCGAAGCCGCTAAAGATCGAGGTTACATACCTGGGTAAACGGGGCCTTCGCCACCTTGTGGTGCCACCCAGACAATATTTTGTGTGGGATCTTTAATATCACAGGTTTTACAGTGCACGCAGTTTTGAGCATTGATTTGCAACTGATCCGCCCCCGTATCGTCCTTAATGAACTCATACACCCCAGCCGGGCAGTAACGACTTTCTGGACCTGCGTATTTAGCCAGGTTGACCTGTACGGGTACGCTGTCGTCTTTAAGCGTAAGGTGGATGGGCTCGTCTTCCTCGTGGTTGGTGTTGGAAAGGTAAACCGAGCTTAAACGGTCAAAGGTCAGCACCCCATCGGGTTTGGGGTAATCAATGGGCGCACACATGGCGGCAGGCTGTAGGTAAGCGTGATCGGGCTTGGTGCTTTTCAAGGACCAAGGCATTTTGCCTTTGAGTACTAATTGTTCAATCCCTGTCATCAAGGTGCCAACGGTACGGCCTTTTTTAAACCATTGCTTAAAGTTGCGGGCTTTGTTGAGCTCCTCGTAGAGCCAAGAGCGCTCAAAAGCATGGGTGTAGGCGTTGAGTTCATCATGCTGGCGTTCTGCTTTGATGGCCTCGAAGGCGGCCTCTGCTGCCATCATGCCGCTTTTAATGGCGGCATGGCTACCTTTAATGCGAGAGGCATTTAAAAAGCCAGCCTCACAGCCCACCATGGCACCGCCTGGGAATATAAACTTAGGCAACGCCAGTAAGCCGCCGGCGGTTAAGGAGCGAGCCCCATACGCAATGCGTTTAGCGCCTTCGAAGGTGGGGCGAATGGAGGGGTGAGTCTTATAGCGCTGGAATTCCTCAAAAGGAGATAACCAAGGGTTGGCATAGTCCAAACCAACGACCAGACCCACAACGACGATGTTGTTATCTAAGTGGTATAAAAATGAGCCGCCATAGGTATCAGGGTCCAAGGGCCAACCGGCAGTATGCATAACCAGACCAGGCTGAGAGCGAGAGGGGTCGACCTCCCACATTTCTTTGATACCTAGCGCATAGCTTTGGGCATTGCGACCGGCGTCTAGCTTGTATTTTTCAATGAGCTGGCGACCCAGTTGACCACGGGAGCCCTCGGCAAAAAGGGTGTATTTGGCCAGTAGTTCCATGCCGGGCTGGTAATCGGGTTTTTGTGAGCCATCACGAGCTATCCCCATATCACCTGTGACAATGCCCCGTACGGCGCCATCGTCGGTGTACAACACCTCTACGGCAGCAAAGCCAGGGAATACATCCACCTCTAGGGCTTCAGCTTGTTCGCCTAGCCATTGGGTTACCTCGCCCAAACGTACGACGTAGTTGTCTTCGTTTTTAAAGCAATCAGGGAGCATCCAAGAAGGGGTGCTGCGCGCTTTGTCCGCGGTCAAAAACAAAAACTGATCGTCGCTGACAGGCACATTGAGCGGAGCCCCTTTTTCTTTCCAGTCAGGGATCAGTTCAGATAAAGCACGAGGATCCATGACGGCACCCGATAGGATGTGGGCTCCGACTTCGGCGCCTTTTTCCAAAACACAGACGCTAATCTCTTGATTCTGCTCAGCAGCCAGTTGCTTTAAGCGAATGGCTGTAGCTAAGCCCCCAGGCCCTGCCCCAACGATGACCACATCATATTCCATCGATTCGCGTTCAGACATGGATGATTTTCTCCGTGATAGTTATTAGTTTGGTAGCGTGCACAGCATAGAGGCTGTGTAAGGAGTTATTTTGTCCTATTGTATGGTAAGAGGAGTGGAGATAGGCATGAATTTGGCGGTGCTGCCTTGATTTTTGTCCACTCACTTTTGTTATAGCTAGTTATACTCTTAATATATATCGTTACGAACTACTATAGTTGTAGCAAGAACAAAGGCAGAAAACAATAAATAGGTAAAGGCGCAGGTTAACGGGCGTCACTTTTATTAATAGGAGCTATCGTTATGGATAAGGTATACGCCAGTGCGACTGAGGCCTTAGAGGGCTTAGTGGCAGATGGACAAACCATTGGGGTTGGAGGCTTTGGTTTATGTGGTATTCCCGAGGCATTAATTGCGGCGCTGCGTGATTCAGGCGTCAAGGATCTAACCTGCGTAAGTAACAACGCTGGGGTTGATGGCTTTGGACTGGGTTTATTATTAGAGACGCGACAAATTAAAAAAATGATTTCATCCTACGTGGGTGAAAATAAAGAATTTGAGCGCCAATATTTATCTGGTGAATTAGAGCTCGAATTTACCCCCCAGGGCACATTAGCAGAACGTTTACGTGCTGGTGGTGCAGGGATTCCCGCTTTCTTTACCGCTACAGGGGTGGGAACTATTGTGGCCGAAGGTAAAGAGGTGCGCGAGTTTGACGGCAAACAATATATTATGGAAAAAGCCATTACGCCGGATGTATCTATTATCAAAGCGCATATCGCGGATCGCAGTGGTAATTTAATTTTCCGTAAAACAGCTCGCAACTTTAATCCCAACGTTGCCCAGGCGGGTAAAGTCACGGTGGTAGAGGTTGAAAAAATCGTTGAGATAGGCGAATTAGATCCTGATCAGGTTCATTTGCCCGGTATTTATGTTCAACGCATCGTGTTGAATGAAAACCCAGAAAAACGTATTGAACAACGCACCACACGCTAGGAGGATAAAATGGCTTGGACAAGAGATCAGATGGCGGCGCGTGCTGCCAAAGAACTACAGCATGGCTTTTACGTCAATTTGGGTATTGGTATGCCCACCCTAGTCGCTAACCATGTGCCTGAGGGCATGCAGGTTTGGCTACAGTCTGAAAACGGCTTATTAGGCATTGGCCCATTTCCATCGGATGATGAGGTCGATGCAGATCTGATTAACGCCGGTAAGCAAACCGTCACCACTTTACCTGGTTCCTCTTTTTTCTCTTCCGCAGACTCCTTTGGCATGATTCGCGGCGGCAAAATTGATTTGGCCATTTTGGGGGCGATGCAGGTTTCCGAAAAAGGGGATCTAGCGAACTGGATGATCCCAGGCAAGATGGTCAAAGGCATGGGTGGGGCGATGGACTTGGTCGCTGGGGTTGGTCGCGTCGTTGTCCTGATGGATCATGTGGCCCGCGCTAAAGACGGTACAGAGTCCCTAAAAATCCTTTCTGAGTGCTCTTTGCCTTTAACCGGGGTAGGGGTAGTGGATTTAATCATCACTGACTTAGGCGTGATGGAAGTCACGGAAAATGGATTGAAATTGCTCGAGTTAGCGGATGGGGTGACGCTAGAGGAAATTCAAGCGAAAACCGAGGTAAAAATGGATGTGTCGGCGGTTGCCTAACACCTCTATTTACGAGTAATGTAAACAGGCATACAGTGTTTTTATGTATGCCTGTTTTCTTTTTTAAAGCGATGGTTATGTCTGTATATTTATCCCGTTTAACACAGCTGCGCGCGGCAATGCAGCAGGCTCAGATTGATGCCTATGTGGTTTTTAGCTCGGATCCGCATTTGTCCGAATACTTGCCAGATCATTATCAGGGACGCGCTTGGCTAAGTGGTTTTGCGGGCTCGGCGGGATCTTTGCTCGTCACTGCTGATTTTGCCGGGCTGTGGACAGATAGCCGTTACTGGGTGCAAGCCGAGACGGATTTGATCGATAGCGGCTTCGAGCTGATGCGTTGGGGGGATATTCAAACCCCCGAAATGGTGGATTGGGTAGCGACCCATTTGCAAGCCGGCCAAACCGTAGCGTTTGATGGTCAGGTAGTGGCTTTGGCACAAGCACAAGCCTGGCGGCAGATGGCAGAACAATCAGGACTGCTACTGCAACAGGATCAAGACCTGCTAGCGACGATTTGGACAGACCGACCGGCTTTGCCTTGTGAGCCAGTCTATCTACACGCGGCCCCATTTTGTCAACGAACAGTGACAGAAAACCTCGCTGCAGTCAGACAAGGCATCCAACAGCTAGGGGCACATCAACACCTTATCTCTAGTTTGGATGATGTGGCGTGGCTGTTTAATTTACGTGGAAGTGATGTGGCGTATAACCCCGTCTTTTTGGCCCATGCCATGATCGGCTTAGACAGTGCGACCTTATTTATTGATCAGAGAAAAGTGACGGCTCAGGTCGCACACCATCTGTATCAGAATGATATTGAGGTGCAGCCTTATGAGGCTTTGGCACAGCACTTAGCCGCCTTGGATGCGGACACCACCTTATTGGTGAATGCGAACACGGTGACCACAGGGGTGTTAGCGGCGGCGCAGCAAGCACAGCTGATCCAAGCTCCTAATCCTTCTACCCTACTAAAAGCCTGCAAAAATCAAGCGGAAATCGAGCAGGTGCGACAAACCATGGCCCAGGATGGGGCGGCGCTGTGTGAGTTTTTTGCTTGGTTTGAGAAAACCGTGGCGCAGCGTGCCGTTAGTGAGCTCGAGGTGGACGAACAGATCACGGCAGCACGAGCACGTCGTCCGCACTTTGTGTCGCCTAGTTTTGGTACGATTGCGGCCTTTGGCGCGAATGGTGCCATGCCGCACTATCAAGCTACTGAGGATTCTTATGCGCAGATTAGCGGAGATGGTTTGCTGTTGATTGATTCGGGCGGGCAATATTTGGGGGGTACCACGGATATCACCCGTGTTGTTCCTGTTGGTACTCCTACCCCAGAGCAAAAACGGGATTACACTCTAGTATTAAAAGGTATGATTGCATTATCGATGGCGGTGTTTGCCAAAGGGGTGAGCGGTCAACAATTGGATGTGATTGCGCGTCTGCCTTTATGGCAGGCAGGTTTAGATTTTGGGCACGGAACTGGGCACGGAGTCGGTTATTTTATGAACGTGCACGAGGGGCCTCAGTCTATTTCATGGCGTACACGCCCTGGCGCGCAGCCTCAGCCTATGCAGTTAGGAATGATTACTTCCAATGAGCCCGGATTGTATCGAGCAGGGCAGTGGGGGATTCGTATAGAGAACCTAATTGTCTGTGTGCCGCATTTACGCAACGAATTTGCTGAACTCTACGCCTTTGAAACGCTCACTTTATGCCCCATCGATACACGTTGTATTGAGCTGTCTTTAATGACTCAGACCGAAGTACAGTGGCTAAACCAGTACCACCAAGAGGTTTATGCTCGTTTGGCGCCACTGGTTGTCGAGGAGGCTCTGACGTGGTTAGAACAGCGCACTCAACCTTTAGCAACAACAAATTGTTCCAACTAGGGCGGGCTAACCGTTATAATTCAAATTTCCAGTTCTCGCCTGATTTGACTCAGGATTGCTATTCATAATGACCACCAAATACGTATTTGTTACCGGGGGCGTCGTCTCCTCATTAGGTAAAGGTATTGCGGCTGCCTCTTTAGCCGCTATTCTTGAGTCGCGCGGATTACGTGTGACCATGTTAAAGCTTGACCCCTATATCAACGTTGACCCAGGCACCATGAGTCCCTTTCAGCACGGCGAGGTCTTTGTGACCGAAGACGGCGCTGAAACTGACTTGGACTTAGGCCACTACGAGCGCTATATCACTACGCGCATGCGTAAAGTCAACAACTTCACCACGGGTCAAATTTACGAGTCCGTACTACGCAAAGAGCGTCGTGGAGATTACCAAGGTAAAACAGTGCAGGTGATTCCGCACATTACCAATGAAATTCAGGATTTCATCGCACGCGGGGCCAAAGCCGCCTACAACGGCGAGGCCGATGTGGCGATTGTTGAGATTGGTGGTACCGTAGGGGATATTGAATCCTTACCGTTCCTAGAGGCCATCCGCCAAATGAGCTTACGCTTAGGACGTAATAATACGGCCTTGGTGCATCTAACTTTGGTGCCCTTTATTCCGTCTGCTGGCGAACTCAAAACCAAGCCTACTCAGCACTCAGTACAAAAGTTGCGTGAAATTGGCCTGTACCCAGATGCACTTCTCTGTCGTGCTGACCGCGAAATCCCAGCTGATGAACGCGCTAAAATTTCGCTGTTCTCTAATGTGCCTTTGGATGCCGTGATTTCGGTAAAAGATGCGGAAAGCATTTACGAAATTCCGGCCATGTTGCATAGCCAAGGTTTGGATAATTTAGTGTGTGATGCGCTGGCCTTATCGCCACCACCCGCTGACCTAACCATGTGGAACAACTTGGTGTATGCGCTAAAAAATCCAGAACACTCTGTGCGCATTGCCATGGTAGGTAAATATGTAGAGCTCACCGAGTCCTACAAATCCCTATCCGAAGCCCTAACTCATGCCGGTATTCACACCCGCACTGATGTGCAAATCGAATACATTGACTCCGAAGACATCGAGGTCAATGGTACCGATTGCTTAAAAGGCTTCAATGCGATTCTGGTTCCCGGTGGTTTTGGTAAACGAGGCACCGAGGGCAAGATCCAAGCCATCCGCTATGCACGTGAAAACAACATTCCCTATTTAGGTATTTGTTTGGGTATGCAGCTGGCAGTGATTGAGTTTGCGCGTCATGTTGCAGGCTTAGGTGGTGCGAACAGTACTGAATTTGACCCTTCCGCAGCACATCCTGTGGTGGCGTTGATTACGGAATGGAAAGACCGTGAGGGCCGTGTGGAGCATCGTTCTGGCGATGAGGATTTAGGCGGCACGATGCGTAAAGGGGCACAGGAATGTCCTGTAAAACCGGATACTCGTGCGTTTGAGATCTACGGTCCTTTGGTGAACGAACGTCACCGTCACCGTTTTGAGGTCAACAACGTCTATGTGCCTCGCCTAGAGGAAGCCGGTTTGGTGATCAGTGCTCGTACGCCGAGCGAAAACCTACCTGAAATCATGGAGCTGCCCGAGGCAGATCACCCTTGGTTTATGGGAGTTCAGTTCCACCCCGAGTTCACCTCTACCCCACGCGATGGGCACCCGCTGTTCATTAGCTATATCAAAGCGGCCTTGGCGCATAAGGCGTAGTCTTAATTTTCATGCACCGCTTCGGCGGTGTATGTTTTTGTGAGAACGACGATGGAATTATGTGGATTTCAGGTTGGAATTGATCAGCCTTTCTTTTTGATCGCCGGACCCTGTGTGATTGAGTCACGTCAAATGGCCTTTGACACCGCGGGCTATTTAAAAGAAATCACCGATGAGTTAGGGATCCCTTTCATTTATAAAAGCTCCTTCGATAAGGCGAACCGAAGCTCAGTCAGCTCGTACCGTGGACCCGGCATGGCTGAGGGCTTGCAAATTTTGGTTGATGTGCGCGAACATTTTGGTGTGCCCGTACTAACTGATGTGCACGAAAAAGAGCAAATTGATGATGTGGCTGCCGTGGTGGATGTACTGCAGACACCGGCTTTTTTATGCCGACAAACCGATTTTATCCAGGCCTGTGCCGCCACACTTAAGCCCGTGAATATCAAAAAAGGGCAGTTTTTAGCCCCGCAAGATATGAAAAACGTGGTGGAAAAGGCGCGCGCCGCCGCACTGGATGCTGGTGGTGATGGCGATACCATCATGGTGTGTGAACGTGGTGCTTCCTTTGGTTATAACAACTTGGTATCGGATATGCGCTCTTTGGCGATCATGCGTGATACAGGTTGCCCAGTAGTATTTGATGCCACCCACTCGGTGCAGTTGCCCGGTGGTCAAGGGGATAGATCGGGCGGACAAAGTGAGTTCGTGCCGGTACTGGCACGCGCCGCTGTGGCCGCAGGTATTGCGGGACTCTTTATGGAGACCCATCCCGATCCAGCCAAAGCGCTGTCAGACGGCCCGAATGCCGTACGTTTAGATCAAATGGCGCAACTATTGCGCAGTCTCAAAGCCATTGATGCGGTGGTGAAAGCCCCTGGCATCTTAGGCTAATCTTCTATTCCCTACAGCAAGTTGTACAATAGAGGCGTTTTTTATTCGGCAAGCATACCCAATCGTATGCTTACAATTTATTAGCGTTATTGCTGCACAGCAAGGACTACATTTCATGAGTGCTATTGTAGATATTATTGGTCGCGAAATTCTAGATTCGCGCGGTAACCCCACCGTAGAGTGTGATGTTTTATTAGAATCCGGTGCGATGGGGCGCGCCTCGGTACCTTCCGGGGCTTCCACTGGAATGCGTGAAGCCCTAGAGTTACGTGATGGCGATGCATCGCGCTACTTAGGCAAAGGCGTGTTGCGCGCTGTAGAAAACATCAACAATGAAATTGCCGAGGCCTTGATTGGTCTAGATGCTCAAGAGCAACACTTTATTGATAAAACGCTCATCGACCTAGATGGTACCGAAGATAAAAGTCGTTTGGGTGCTAACGCTATGTTGGCAGCCAGTATGGCAGTAGCGCGTGCAGCAGCAGATGACAGTGGCTTGTCCTTGTACCGTTACTTTGGTGGTAGCGGTGCGATGCAAATGCCTGTGCCCATGATGAACGTGATCAACGGTGGTGCGCATGCGAACAACACCCTAGATCTACAAGAATTCATGATCATGCCGATTGGTGCGAAGAGCTTCCGCGAAGCCCTACGCATGGGTGCTGAAGTTTTCCATGCCCTAAAAGACTTGATCCACGCCCAAGGCATGTCCACAGCAGTGGGTGATGAGGGTGGTTTTGCGCCTAACGTAGAAAACCACGAAGCTGCAATTCAGTTGATTTTGCAAGCCATCGATAAAGCCGGTTACGAAGCCGGTACACAGATTGCGTTGGCACTTGATTGCGCCAGCTCTGAGTTCTACCGTGATGGTCAATACCACTTGGCGGGCGAGGGCAATATCAGCTTGAATGCTTCGCAGTTAGTGGATTTATTAGAAAGCTGGTGTGATAAATACCCCATCGTGTCTATCGAAGACGGTATGGCCGAAGACGATTGGGATGGTTGGAAAATCTTGACAGAGCGTTTAGGTAAAAAAGTTCAGTTGGTTGGGGATGACTTGTTCGTCACAAACACCAAGATCCTACGCGAAGGCATCGACCGTGGTATTGGTAACTCCATTTTGATTAAAATTAACCAAATTGGTACGTTGACAGAAACCTTTGCTGCGATCGAGTTGGCAAAGCGCTATGGTTACACCGCTGTGATTTCCCATCGCTCCGGTGAGACCGAAGACTCCACCATTGCCGATATTGCGGTGGCGACAAATGCGATGCAAATTAAGACAGGTTCTTTGTCTCGTTCTGATCGTATGGCAAAATACAATCAGTTGCTACGTATCGAAGAAGAACTCGCCGATGTGGCGGCCTACCCAGGTCGTGACGCATTTTATAACTTGCGTTAATTTGCCTTAAAGCAAAGGGCTTGGCCTTGTGACCAAGCCCTTATTATTGATCATAAAAAATGCGCCTTATCTTTTTGTTCCTATTGGCACTATTAGCCTTCTTTAATTACGAGCTGTGGCTTGGTGACAATGGTGTGGACCGCATTACGGATCTACAGCAAAAAATAGCGGAACAACAAAAAATGAATGATGCCGCGCTGGCCAGAAATAACGCGATGGCTGCCGAGGTGCAGGATTTGCGTGACGGTGGTATGGCCGTAGAGGAAATCAGCCGTCTAGAGCAAAGCATGATCAAACAAGATGAAATTTTTGTACAAATCCTAACACCTAATCCTTAGTGGTTTTTAAGCTTTTTAAGCCTTAGTTAAACAGACTAAAGGCTTTAGCATTCCCTTTTTGCCTCTGTACACTTAGGTGTCTTAGGCATTTTTTATGCCTTTTAACTTAGGCTACAGCACACATCTGCCTTTTACTCCCTTTAGCTTGGGCCGCAGCACAAATCTGTCGTACAGCCAGTAGGCGGAGGTTGGTTTGCGTCTGGCGGTTGTCCAGGTTGAGCCGTAGAGGTCGGTGGCTGCCAGGGCTGCGTGGGTGAGGTAGGTGGCGTCCCAGGTTGGGATGGGCCAGTGCCTGGAGGTGTCCAAGGCGGCAGTGGAGAGGTGGGGTTAGCATTGGGGTCGGACGGTGGCTCTGTACCTGTCTGAGGCGCTGTATCTGCGTCTGAGCCTGGTCCAGTAGGGGCAGAGCCACCACCTGAGCCAGGCGCGTGTGATGAGGTATCAGCAGGTAGAGTTAGGTGACTGAAATAATGCTGAGGGGGCGTAGTGCTGACAGCACGATGGTCTGACTGCATAGCAACCTGTACCTCTGTGACGATGGGAATGTAGCCGTGACGATAAGCCCGTTGGTAGGGACCTGAGAGCTGCCCCAAAAGAAAGGCAATGGCCTGACGTATTAAGGGAATAGCGGGTTGGTGCAAATAATGCAGCCGCAGATGCAGGGTATTGGCATCAAAGACCTGGGTGTGCCCCTGTTGGTATTGCAGTGCTTGGTAATCGAAGCGAACTGGTGTGACGGAGTTGGACGTAAGAGTGGGAAGGGAGTGTTTTTCTATATGCCAACGGTTGCTTTCTGGATTAAGGTCAAAAGACGCCCGCTGTTGTAAGGCTTTTATAAAGGCCTCGTTGATAATGGTGGGATGAGCGTGTTGGGTTGCTGCGACTCTGGCCGTATCCAATAAGGCATGGTTTAAGGCCTGACGTAATAAGAGCCAGTAGGTGCTTTCATAGGCGGCAAAGGCGAACAATAAAAAGACCAGAATCAGGACCGTATGTTCTAGGCTGCTCGCGCCGCGCTGCGAGGGACGGGCAATAAAAATAGGCATGAGGTTATTTTGAAATAACAACTCATGCCTAACAATCTGTGGCTTATACGTAATTAATGCACAGAGTCGTTGTCACTGTTGGGGCGATCGCTTTTGGCAATAAACAGTTGGGCGCAATCCACCGGATCAAACTGGTAGGGTTTGCCGCAGAAATTACAAGAGACCTCGACCTGTTCTTGTTCGCTCAGGATGGATTCGATTTCTTCGCGACCTAACATGCTTAGCATGTCAGCAACACGTTCACGTGTGCAAGGGCAGTGCCAATTTAAGTCGGTAGGAGCTAGCTGCATCAGGTCCTCTTGCCAGAATAAGCGATGAATTAACTCAGAGGCAGGTAGATTTAATAACTCTTCGTTTTTAACGGTAGCGGCTAATTGTTGTGCACGATCCCAGCTTGGCTCTTCGGGAGCATCTGTGCCCTCGATGTGGCCACCGGTACCAGGTAGTCGCTGTAGTAGTAGACCATTGGCTTTTTCTGCGTTGGCCGCCAAGAAGATCTTGGTATCCAGCTGCTCGGAGTGCTTCATGTAGTTCTCTAGCACTTCGGCAAGGGTGTCACCCTCCAGTGGCACGATACCTTGATAGGGTTGTAAGTCTGAGCCAGATTTAGGCTCTAAGACCACAATGAACTTTCCATTATCATAGGTGTTCAAGAGGTTTTGTAAGTTGCCTTCGGCGGGCATGTCAGCACCTTCACGCAACGAGACTGTCGCCCGGATATTAAACTCAGACGAGCACTCGACTACCATCAACGCGATAGGGCCATCGCCTTGAGCCTGTAGAACGAGTGAGCCGTCTAGCTTGAGGTTTCCGGCTAAGAGCACCGCGGCGGCGGTGAGCTCGCCCAATAAATTGCGTACAGGCTCGGGGTAGGACTGATGGCTCAAGCCTGTTTGCCAGGAAGCGGAGAGCTCTACCGTTTGAGCACGCGTGAGCTGGTCAGCAAAAAGATATTTATTAAGTTGATCTGTCATAAGATTGGTACGTAAAGTAAACAGTATTACGTCTTTAGATGGGGACGAATATCTACAATACGAGTGCCAGCGATGCGGTCATGCAAAAACTGTTGTTCGGTATCGAACCAAGTCCAGATAAAGACGACAAAGGGTGCAAAAACAATGAGTAAATTGGTGGAGTAGTACCCGGTATAGGAGGACAAAGCATAGACCCCTAAGGCATAGAGCAAGGGCAGTATCCACATTAAAACATAACGATACAACGCACGAGGCCAGCTGAGTTTTTGGCCATCTGTGGTTTGCAAACGCATGCTCCAGGTTTTCATGGGCAGGGTTTGACCGGTGCGACGCCAAGACAATAAAAAATATAAGCCTATCGCCATAAATAAAATGACTTGGCGCGCATCACGTAGCATCAAAGCATGGCGACTTTGGGTGAGAAAATCAAACACCAAAAGCACACCAAAGACGAGTCCAAACAGAAGTACGCCTTCGTACATCATGCTGGAGAATCGACGCCAACGGGAGGGAGTAGGGGATAAAAAAAGGGCTTTAGCAGACATGGGGCAAATTATAAACGATGCCGCTGTTTTTAGGTGATTAAGGAGTCCCTATCGAACCTAAAACGCATATCCACTAAAGCCGAAGACGGAGATGTCTTGTTCGCTGCGTTTGCTGATTAATTAAGCAAATAAACGTTTGAACCAGTATTTCAGTGCTGCGATAGGGCGGTAACGAAACTGCTCTTCAATCGCTTTCTGAATAAGACGACGCTCTAAGTCGTCAGTCATATATTGGTTGCTATTTTGGTAAATCATGATTGATATCCACGTTAGTAATCAGGGTTAACCCTATTATAGGGGTTAACCCTTACTAATGCAAGCGGCTATCAATGTGTGATTCAACGGTTACTAGCGGCTACCATTTGGAAATTAAATAGACGACAGTCTAAGGGGCCGTTGTAGAGCGGATGGCGACGATTCGGCTTCAAACGCAGTTTAGATGGAATGTCTAAATCACTGGTGATCATGTTGACACTCCAGCCTGCAAAGTTTTGTTTTAAGTGGGCAGCCCACTCTGACCAAAACTCGGCATCGGTATCGTCTAAGCGTTCGCCATAAGGGGGGTTGGTCACAATCCAGCCTTTGGCGGCCACGGGCTGTATGTCTAAGGCGTTACCTACCTCGAAACGAATCGTATCGGGGTGTAGATGGGCTCTAGCTAGGTTCGCTTTAGCGGCCTCAATCACGCGGGGATCGATGTCGTAGCCAATGAGTGGGACTTCGATCTCCGGTGCAATATGGGCGCGCGCTTCGGCTTTGAGGTCTTGCCAAGCACGGGCATCGTGATGGCGTAAGCGCTCGAAATGGAAAGGACGCCAAATACCGGGAGGCGCACCTAGCGCAATCCACGCCGCTTCGATGAGGATGGTGCCACTGCCGCAAAACGGATCGATAAGTGGTGCATTGGGATCCCAATCGGAAAGAGCCAATAGACCAGCGGCTAAGTTTTCACGTAGGGGGGCTTCCCCTTTGTGATGACGCCAGCCACGTTTAAATAGCGACTCGCCGGTGCTATCGATATAGAGCGTAGCGGAGTCTTCGTTTAAAAAGGCATGAACTTTGGCATCAGGGCGTACGGTGTCGATGCTAGGACGCTCACCCTCTCGGTCACGTAAGCGGTCACAAATGCCGTCTTTGACGCGTAGGTTCGCAAATTGCAGGCTTTGGAATGGACAACGAATCGCAGAGGTATCTACGCGTAAGGTTTGCTCGGCCCCAAACCAGTTTTCCCAGGGGGTGTGGTAGGCCAGCTCATAGAGCTCGTCCTCGTTAGCGATTTTGGCGTAGCTCATTTGCACCAAAATACGCGTGGCCAGACGGGAGTATAAGTTGGCGCGCAGCACACCATTCCAGTCCGTGGCAAAGTGACAGCCCGCACGACCTTGGCTTACGTGCTCAAAGCCCAGTGCTTGTAATTCCGCAAATAGGGCTTCTTCCAGGCCTTGAGGGCACGGAGCAAAGATATTGAAGAGATCGTCTCGGTTGGCACTAAAGGTAGCCTGAATCTGGGGGCCTGCAATGCGCGGCTTTTTAACCGGATTCGGGGTAGGGCGTTGTGTGGGCTTGGCGTAGCCAGTCGGCGTTTTAGCCGGGCGTTTGGCAGCTCTGGGCGGCGATTTTTTTTCGGGCCGAGCCGCTTTGGATGGAGCAACGATTTCGGTTGGTTCTTCTTTTAGACGCTGCATTTGCATGGCTTGTCTGGCGCGAGCGCCAGAACGTATACGCCGCGTTTCTGCTTCTTCAGCGGCCGATGGTTTTTTTTTCAGCGTCAGCGTTTTTTTTGGGGTGGAGGTCATAAAGAGTTAAAAGGGTTTAAATACCACAAGAATAAGTACTAGCAACAGCATCAACACGGGAATCTCATTGAACCAGCGATAATACACGTGCGAGCGTTGGTTAAGACCTGCTTTAAAGCGTTGTAAGAGGCGACCACAATACCAATGGTAGGCAATCAGACCTAATACTAAGGTGATTTTGGCATGGATCCAGCCCATGCCTTTACCTATATCAAAATACAGAAATAAGACAAATCCGGTGATGACGGTTAAGACGGCCAAGGGCAGCATAAACTTATACAGTCGATGCGCCATGCCTGTTAGGACTTGCATGGTGGCTGCATCATGAGACTGCGCCATATTGACGTAAATGCGAGGCAAGTAAAACAGCCCCGCAAACCAAGAGGTCACTAACAGGATGTGAAAGGTTTTAACCCAAAGATAGGCCATTAATTTTGTCCACGTAATTGACCATTACCGTTTAATACCCATTTTTGGGTGGTGAGACCCTCTAGGCCCACAGGACCACGAGCATGTAAACGGTTGGTGGAAATACCAATTTCTGCGCCTAGACCATATTCAAAGCCATCAGCAAAACAGGTGGGTAGATTCACATAGACTGAGCTGGAGTCGACTTCACGCTGGAAGCGACGAGCTGCCTCGATACTTTCTGTGACGATGGATTCGGTGTGTTCGGAGCTATATTGCGCAATGTGATCAATGGCTTGTTCTAGAGAGGTCACAATGCGAATGGCCAAAATAGGTGCGAGGAACTCGGTTTCCCAGTCGGCTTCCGTAGCAGGCACAATGTCGCTTAATAGGTTTTGGGTGCGTTCACAGCCACGTAGTTCTACGCCTTTTTCCTGTAAAGCATGAGCCAAATCAGGCAACACAGCTGGAGCAATATCATTATGAACCAGCAGCGTTTCCATGGCACCGCAAATGCCATAACGGTGGGTTTTGGCATTAATGGCAATTTTTTGTGCTTTGCTGACGTTCGCATCTTTGTCTATATAGACATGACAGTTGCCGTCTAAGTGCTTAATAAGAGGCACTTTGGCCTCGGCGCTAAGGCGTGCAATCAAACCTTTACCACCGCGTGGGATGATCACATCCACATAGTCGGTCATGGTGATGAGGTGGCCCACCGCAGCGCGATCGGCGGTGCCTATCACTTGTACTGTGTGCTCGGGTAAACCTGCTGCCGCCAAGCCTTGGCGAATAATAGCGCCCAGCGCTTGGTTAGAGTGAAACGCTTCGCTGCCGCCACGCAAAATAGTGGCGTTGCCCGATTTAAGACAAAGGGCTGCCGCGTCAATGGTGACGTTAGGACGAGACTCGTAAATAATACCAATCACACCAATAGGCACACGCATTTGTGCCACCGTCATGCCATTAGGACGGGTAATGGTCGGACCTAAGGATCCGACGGGATCGGCCATGGCGGCAATTTGACGCAAGCCTGTGGCCATGATCTCTAAGGCCTGATCCGATAGTTTGAGGCGATCGATCATGGCGGGCTCTAAGCCATTTTTTTCTGCCGCTTCGATATCTTTGGCGTTTTCAGCCTGTAGCTGCTCTTTGTTGGCTTCGATCAGGTCGGCCATGGTGAGCAAGGCTTTGGATTTTTGAGCATCGGACGCATTGCGAATGGTTTTGGCTGCGGTACGAGCTTGTTGGCCTATTTGCAGCATATCTTGGGCCAGCTGATCAATGGTTTGTTCGGTCATAGCAGTACACAAAAGAAATCAAGATTAAATAGCTATAGCGCGTTTAAGCCGCCAAAGCAATACGTAAACAAAGACGGGCAGCTTCCTCCCAGGGATCGTCTAAGCTACCGGGGTTTTTAAGACCTTTGATCAGACGATCGACCTCGTGAGCATGCCGCACCGCGGGTGGCCAGATAGAGGCGGGCAAGCGCTGTAAGCACTGGCGCAGTTGTTTTTCACGGGCGCCGAACAGACGCTGTTCGCGTATGGCCTGGTTAAGATCACCACCACTTTGTTGAACCGCGGATAAGGCGGCCAGAATGCGGATTTCGTCGCCGATTGCCCATAGTACCAAAGGCAGGGCCTCACCCTCGCCTCGTAAGCCATGAAGAATGGTCAGCGCGCGTTTTGCATCCCCATTAAGCATAGCGTCGCGCAAGTCAAAAATATTATAGCGAGCCACATTTAACACCGCAGCTTGGGCTTGTTCTAAAGACAGTTCACCCTCGGGGTAGAGCAAGCCCATTTTCTGAATTTCTTGGTGTGCGGCGAGTAGGTTGCCTTCGACTTGATCCGCTAACCATTGTAGAGCATCGGGGCGTAAGCGTTGTTTTTGGCGCTGAGCTCGTTCCTGTAGCCACTGTGGTAGCTGTTTTTTATCAATGGTTGGGACATCCGTCCAGAGGCTGGCGGCTTCCAGTTGTTTAGCCCACTTGCTTTGACGTGTGGCCCGGTCTAAACGAGGTAGTTGGATTAAAAAAACATTATCGCTGTTTTGAGCGAACTGGGTGCTCAGACGTGTCAGTGCATCGCTACCATTACGGCCTGGTTTTCCAGTGGGAATACTGATGTCAATAAAGCGTTTATCACCAAACAGTGATAAGGCTTGGCTGACCTCAAACACCTCGGACCAATCACTGCGTCCATCCATGACGAAGCGGTGGCGCTCTACGTAACCTTGTTGCACGGCAGCGGCACGCAGGGCATCACAAGCCTCTACGTGCAAGAGAATTTCATCACCGCTGACCACATAGCAGGGTCGTAGTGGAGAGAGTTGTCTGGAGCTAAGCACTGATGCCTATATTAAAAGGAACGGGCAGAAACGGGGGGTTGTTGATCGCTAGGGGCAGAGGACGAGTCTTGCATGCGCTGACTGCGCTCATAAGCTTGCTGTACCTCTAGGGAGCTCAAACGACGTATCAAACGGTCTACCAAAGAGAGCTCCATGTCGGCAAACAGAGAGTTAATTTCCATCTGTTTAGCATGTACCGTTTCGGGACTGTTTGGAATGTCTCGGGTAATGCTGAGCGTGGTGGGCGCGAGCAGGGTATTGCCTAGCTGATCGATCAGGGTGAACTGCAATTGCAATTGTAGTTCATAGTCCTCTACGTGACCGTTCGGGTCCAAGGACAGTTCGCGCTGAGTCCTAGAATGGCTGAGTTCTATGAGTTGAACTTCGGCCTGTTCGGGAGCAGGAACTAAGCGTAAATTTGGTGAGTTAGTGAGCAAAATACGACGGAGCTGAGCTCCAAATGCGGAGTTTTCGGCTACGTTCGTATAGAGGGTATTAAATGGCAGATTATGTGATTGCTTTAATTTAAAGCCACATGCGCTAAGGAGTAGGCTTAGCGCCAAGGCTAGGGTGACAAGCATTACCCAACGTGGGGTGGAAATAGCTTTGGCGCTAAGAGTCATAATAATTATCCTACTACGTTAACAAGACGGCCGGGTACTACAATAATGCGCTTGGGCTCGCGACCCTCGAGCAGACGCTGTACGGCCTCGTGTGAGGCGGCGGCCTGTTCAATCACAGATTTATCGGCATCTGCGGCGACAGTAATAGAACCGCGCAGCTTGCCATTGACCTGTAATGTTAGGGTGATTTCGTCTAAAACGAGAGCAGCTTCGTCCACGGTTGGCCATTCCACATCTAATAGATCACCATAGATATCGCTATAACCGAGGTCTAACCAGAGCTTCCATGTAATATGGGGCACTACTGGGTACAACACGCGCAGCAGAATAGATAAGCTTTCTGCTAGGACAATGTGATTGGCTTCAGTATCAGCGAGTTTGGCGTGATCCAAGGTGTTGAGCATCTTCATGGCGCCCGACACGACCGTGTTGTATTGAATACGTTGGTAATCGTAATCCGTCTGTTTGAGGATGGAATACATTTCACGACGTAAGGCTTTGGCGTCATCATCGAGCTCAGCTGGGATGGCCTTGGCTACACCTGCTTTTAGAGCGGCTTGGTTTTTGTAGGCAAAGCTCCATAAGCGACGTAGATAACGGTTTGAACCATCAATACCGGACTCGGCCCACTCTAGGGTTTGCTCGGGAGGGCTAGCAAACATGATGAATAAACGGGCCGTATCGGCACCCATTTCATCAATCAGATGCTGAGGGTCCACACCATTGTTTTTGGATTTGGACATGGTGCCGATGCCGTCATAGTTGACCTCAGAGCCATCGGATTTTAAGCGAGCGCCAGTGATGTTGCCTTTGTCGTCATAGATGTTGTCGACTTGGTCTGGACCAAAGTATTCAATACCACCCTGCGGGGTGCGACGTGTGTAGATATGGTTGAGCACCATGCCTTGAGTCAGCAGCTTGGTAAAGGGCTCGTCAAAACTGACTAGGCCTAAGTCACGCATGACCTTGGTCCAGAAACGCGCGTAAAGCAAGTGCAAGACGGCGTGCTCGATCCCACCAATGTATTGGTCCATGGGCATCCAGTATTCGGCGCGCTCATCGACCATGGCTTCCGCATTGTTAGGCGAGGTGTAGCGCAAGAAATACCAAGACGAGTCAATAAAGGTGTCCATGGTGTCCGTTTCACGACGGGCATCTTTGCCACATGACGGACATTGACAGGCTAAAAAGGCCTCGTCTTTGTTGAGCGGGTTACCGCTGCCATCAGGAATGAGGTTTTCTGGCAGGATGACGGGTAGGTCTTTTTCGGGAACCGGTACGGGACCACAGTCTTCGCAGTGGATAATGGGGATAGGTGTGCCCCAGTAGCGTTGACGAGAAATACCCCAGTCGCGCAAGCGGTAGGTCGTCTTTTTACCACCAAAGCCTTTTTCCGTTAGGAATGTTGCAATGCGATCAATGGCCTCGGCGGAGCTTAAACCGCTGTAGTCACCGGAATTTACCGTTACCGCTTGGTCTTTTTCGCCGTACCAGTCTTGCCATTGTTGATCGGAGAACTCGCCGTCGCCAACTTGGACTACCTGTTTAATAGGGAGTTCGTATTTAAGAGCGAAGGCAAAGTCGCGCTCGTCATGAGCGGGAACGCCCATCACCGCACCATCACCATAAGACATCAACACGTAGTTACCTACCCAGAGGGCGACGGGTTGTTGGGTAATGGGGTGAGTGACGTACAGACCGGTAGGTAGGCCTTCTTTGTCACGGGTGGCGATGTCTGCCTCGGACTGACCGCCTAGTTTGCATTTTTCAATAAAGGCAGCTAGTTCGGGATTGGTTTTTGCGGCTTGGGTGGCCAAAGGGTGTTCGGGGGCCACGGCACAGAAGGTCACGCCCATGATGGTGTCAGCACGTGTCGTAAATACATACATGCGACCGTCTTGGATCAAATTGCCTTCGTCATCATGGATGTCGTGGGTAAAGGCAAAACGTACGCCAAAGCTTTTTCCTATCCAGTTTTCCTGCATAGTGCGCACGCGTTCAGGCCAACCGTCTAGTTTTTGAGTGTGTTCGAGTAGTTCGTCGGCGTATTTGGTAATAGCCAAGTAGTAGCCTGGGATTTCTCGTTTTTCAATGAGTGCACCA
>DUNB01000114.1 GCA_012839585.1 Alcaligenaceae bacterium
CACATCGGCGCTTTAAAGCGCCGATGTGTTTTTATTGTTATATTTATTGAGTTTGAATTTTAATCCGTTAGGTTATGCCGTTAACTAGGTTTACCTTTATCAGCCTGAGCAACAGGAGTTTGTCCATGTTAAAAAAACGCCATACGGCGTGGCGTCCGCTACGCGCTGTTTTGTTTTCAGCCACCGTTCTTTTGGCGGCATGTGGTGAAAAGCCCCAACAACAAGACATGACTGGCATGAAGGTTCCAGTCAGTGTTGTACAGGTACAGCCCGAAGCCACTTCGCTTTTTACAGAGTTGCCAGGGCGAGTAGAGGCTGTTAAAGAGGCGCAGGTCAGAGCACGAGTCTCAGGAATTGTTACGGCAATTAATTTTGAGCAGGGCTCAGAGGTAAAAGAGGGCGATCTCCTATTTACTATCGATCCAGCCCCCTACGAGGCGGCGCGTGATCAGGCCTTAGCTCAACTAAATAATGCGCAAGCCGAGGCCAGCACTGCGGCGGTATTGGCACAGCGTTATGGTCGACTCATCAAGGAAAATGCGGTAAGCCGTCAAGAGTACGATACGGCAATGGCGCGATCTAAACAGGCCCAAGCCATGGTGGCGGCGGCTAAAGCGTCACTTAAAACAGCTGATATCAACTTGGGCTATACCAAAGTAGTCGCTCCCATTTCGGGTCGTATCAGCGCGGCTGAAATCACAGAGGGCGCCTTGGTCAGTGCTGCAGAGGCCACACACCTGACGACGATTCAACAGCTAGATGAGCTCTACGTAGACATTACACGTCCAGTGGGCGAGGTCATGGCACTACGTAAGGCGATTGCAGATGGGTCCTTAGTGTCTGACCCGGATGGCGCGGCCAAAGTGTCGGCAATTTTTGATGATCGCTCTGAGTATGGTGAGATGGGACGTTTACTCTTTTCAGGCGTAGCGGTGGACCCGACGACGGGACAGTTAAAGTTGCGTGCCATCTTTCCGAATCCAGACCAGTTGCTCTTGCCCGGCATGTTCGTGCGTGTGCGCCTAGAGCAAGGGATTAATGAACAGGCTCTATTACTACCCGTGCAAGCCGTACAGTATGGTGCCAATGGCTCGGCGATGGTAATGGCGGTCCAAGAGGGCGTGGTTAAGCCTACACCCGTTAAGCTAGGTAGCGAGGTAAATGGTCGTGTGATCATTAACCAAGGTCTGCAAGCGGGTGATACGGTGATTGTAGAAGGCTTCCAAAAGATTCGCCCTGGGGCTCCGGTGCAACCTATGCCATGGAAAGGCGAGGCCGAGGGAGCGGCACAGCCAGCTGCTGAAGCCCAGCCTACTGCCGAGGCTCAGCCAGCTCCTACTTCTGACGCTCAGCCCGAAGTCACCTCTACTGCTGATAACGGATAACACTCATGCCACAGTTTTTTATTGATCGCCCTATTTTTGCTTGGGTGGTTGCTCTGGGGATTACCTTGCTGGGCCTACTGTCTTTGCCCAGTATGCCTGTATCGCAATACCCCGAGGTAGCGCCACCCACCATTTCTATTTCAGCCACTTATCCCGGTGCGTCGGCAGAGGACGTGTCTAGCTCTGTAGCCAGTGTGATTGAAAATGAACTCAACGGTGCTAAAGGGTTGCTGTATTACGAATCGGTCAGTGACTCGTATGGGCAAAGTGCCATCACAGCCACTTTTGCGCCGGGTACGGATCCAGACCTAGCCCAGGTGGATGTGCAAAACCGTGTGTCGAATATTACCGCCACTTTGCCTGCGGCCGTTGTGCAGCAGGGCCTAAAGGTAGAACAAAGTAATACTGGCTTTTTGCTGGTGGCGACCTTATCTTCGGATGATGGCAGTTTAAGCCAAACAGAATTAGCCGACTACATTAAACGCAATGTACAAAACGCGATTTCTCGTGTGCCAGGCGTAGGTAAGTTTCAGCTGTTTGCCGCGGGTAGAGCCATGCGGATTTGGGTTGACCCGGAAAAACTGGTCAGTTTTAACCTCAGCATGGCAGAGGTAAATGCTGCAATTAGTCAGCAAAACGTCTTGGTGTCTGCTGGTATTTTGGGTTCTCCACCCAATCCGGCGGATCAGCGTGTGACAGCACCTATCGTGGTGAATGGTCAGTTGCGCAGTGTAGAAGAATTTGAAAACGTGATTCTGCGCTCGTTTGCGGATGGCTCCTCGGTGCGGGTTAAAGACATTGCCAGAGTCGAAATTGGAGCAGATAACTATCAGTTTGGTGCGCGCTTAAATGGTAAGACCACAGCAGCGTTTGCGATTTCGCTAGCGCCAGATGCTAATGCTTTATCTACCGCTAAAGGCATTAAGGAAAAACTCGAAGAGCTAAAAGAGTTCTTCCCTGAAGGCATTTCCTACGACATTCCTTATGACACCTCTCCGTATATTGAAACCTCCATTGAACAGGTGGTAATGACGTTATTAGAGGCCATGCTATTGGTGTTTATCGTGATGTTTGTTTTCTTGCAGAACATCCGTTACACCTTGATTCCTGCTTTGGTGGTACCTGTCGCCATTTTAGGTGCCTTGTCGGTCATGAATCTGCTCGGCTTCTCCATTAACGTACTTACGATGTTCGCCATGGTATTGGCCATTGGTATTTTGGTGGATGATGCCATTGTGGTGGTAGAGAACGTTGAGCGCATTATGGCCGAAGAGGGTTTGTCGCCCAAAGAGGCCACTAAAAAAGCCATGCCACAAATTAGTGGCGCTATTGTGGGTATCACTTTGGTCCTGAGTGTGGTGTTCTTGCCTTTGGCCTTTATGGAAGGCTCGGTAGGGGTGATTTACCGTCAGTTCTCGGTGGCTATGGCGGTTTCCATCATGTTCTCCGGCTTTTTGGCCCTGTCTTTTACCCCGGCTTTGTGTGTCACCATGCTCAAACCCATCCCCAAAGGGCAGCATGGTGTAGAACGTCGTGGTTTCTTCGGTTGGTTTAACCGTGTTTTTGGTTCAATTACCAAAGGCTATATGGCAATTGTAGGCAAAAGCTTACGCGGAGTAGGACGCATGATGTTCGTGTATCTCCTGCTGGTAGTGTTGCTCGGTTGGGCGTATATGCGTATGCCTACGGCGTTTTTGCCCGAAGAGGACCAAGGCTTTGCTTTAGCTAACATCGAATTGCCTGCAGGTTCTACCTCAAACCGTACTATAGAGATTATTGAGCAGGTAGAGGGCTTCTTTAAATCCCAACCTCAGGTTAAAGATGTCTTGGCGGTACAAGGCTTTAGTTTTAATGGTAATGGTCTGAACTCAGCGATTGCCTTTGTGACCTTAAAAGACTTTAATGAGCGCAAAGGGCCCGGCGACTCAGCACAAGCTATTTCTGGTAAAGCTATGCAGCAGTTGTTGTTTGGTTTGCCGGATGCGATGGTGTTCTCTATTGTCCCACCTGCGATTAGCTCCTTAGGTAATGCCTCTGGTTTCGACTTGCGTCTAGAAGACAGGGCCAATCATGGTCACGCCGCTTTGTTGCAAGCCTCCCAGCAGTTATTGATGATGGCATCTCAAAGTCCAGTATTAGCTCAAACACGAGTGACTGGCTTAGGTCCAGGCCGTCAGTGGAATCTAAAAATTGACCGTGAAAAGGCAGCTGCCCAAGGGGTAAGCTTCCAAGAGGCGGCTCAACTGATCTCCACTGCCTTGGGGGCAGCGTATATTGGTAAATACACTAACTCAGGCTGGGTAGAGAGTATTTGGGTACAGGCGGATGATCGTTTCCGTATGAATATCGAAGACGTGATGAAGCTAAACGCCAAAAACAACGAGGGCAAAATGGTGCCGCTCAGCACCTTTGTGACGGCAGAGGCCGAACAAGCTCCCGTTCAGGTGGTGCGCTACAACAGCTACGAGTCAGTACGTATAGGTGGTGCTGCGGCGCCTGGCTATACCACGGGCGAGGCCATGGCCGAGATGGAGCGTCTTGTGGCTCAGTTGCCTGCTGGCTTTGGCTTTGAGTGGACAGGTTTGTCGTATCAAGAAATTCAGGCCGCTGGTCAAAGCACGATCTTAATGACTTTGGCAGTGCTAGTCGTCTTTATGGTGTTAGCTGCGCTGTATGAAAGCTGGGCCATTCCATTGGCTGTGATGTTGGCTGTACCGTTAGGGATGCTGGGTGCTGTGTTATTGGTTTCGGCCAAAGGCATGGCAAACGATGTGTACTTCCAGGTAGGTATGGTAACGGTCATTGGTTTGTCAGCTAAAAACGCCATTTTGATTATTGAGTTTGCTAAGGATGCGGTAGCGCGTGGCGGTGATATTATCGAATCCACGATAGAAGCAGCACGTATGCGCTTCCGCCCCATTATTATGACGTCGTTTGCCTTTATTTTAGGTGTGACACCTTTAGCCTTGTCTTCCGGCGCTGGGGCCGCTAGCCAAAACGCAGTGGGCTTTGGGGTGTTGGGTGGAATGCTATTGGCCACGCCATTAGCCGTCTTATTTGTACCGGCATTCTTTGTGGCGGTGTTAAGAGTCTTTAAAACCAAGCCACGTTTGTTAGGCGCTGAGGCGAAACAAACTGGAGGACAAGCATAATGGTAGGAATGAAATCCAGTTTAACGGCGCTAGCGGCAGCTTTGGTTCTGGCGGGCTGTTCATTCGCTCCTAAATATGAGCGCCCTACGGCGCCAGTTGCAGAGCAGTTTGATCACCTAAGTGCCGCCGACATTGAACAAGACTCTGCTAAATTAGAGGCGCTGGGTTGGCGTGAGTTCTTCACTGATGCTCATTTGCAAGGTCTGATTGAGCTAGCTTTGCTCAATAATCGTGATATACGTATTGCTATAGATCGAATTGAAGAGGCGCGAGCTCAGTATGGCATTGCGCAAAGCGATCAGTTCCCTGTGCTGGGTGTGGGTGGGACCGGACAGGTCACTCGCAACCCCTCAGATTTACGAGCAGGCGGGCCTGATGCTCCATCTGTCAGTCGATTTTTTCAAGCTGGGGTAGGACTGACATCGTTTGAACTCGACTTTTTTGGTCGAATTCGTAATTTGTCAGACGCCGCTTATAATCAGTACTTAGCCACAGAACAGGCACAACAGACGGTGCGTATCAATGTCGTGGCTCAAGTCGCTGAGGCGTATTTCCGATGGCGTAGTGCGCAGCAAATGCAGGATTTAATGGCATCGACATTAGCGAGCCGTGAGCGTAGCTATAAGCTAGTCAACACCTTATTCGAGGTAGGGACCGCATCAGCCTTAGAGCAACAGCAGGCTCAATTGCAGTTAGATACGATTCGTGCCGATATGCAGCAAATGAATCGCGCACAGATGCAAGCATATAACGCCTTGACGCTCTTGGTGGGCACAACTATCCCTGATGATTTACCCAAACCTGCTGTGTTTGGAAAAAACCAAATTGTGGCAGATATCCCTGTTGGCCTACCGTCTAGTCTGCTAGAGCGTCGTCCGGATATTTTGGCTGCCGAGTTTCAGCTAAAGGCCGCCTACGCCAATGTGGGTGCGGCACGGGCTGCTTTTTTCCCAAACGTATCCATTACGGGGCTTTTGGGTGTGGCTAGCCCCGCGTTTAGTGCGCTCTTTGATTCGGGACGTACCTATTGGCAGTATGCGCCGCAAATTACAATGCCTTTGTTCTCAGGCGGTGTAAAAGGGGCTTTGGATTTGGCTAAAGCACGTCAAAATGTTGCCATTTCGAATTACGAAAAATCCATTCAAGTTGCCTTTAAAGAGGTGGCTGATGCCTTGGCCGGTGAGGCCACCTATGCGCAGCAGCTCGAGGCCTTACGTGCCATGGAAAGCTCTGCAGCAAAAAGCCTACGTTTGGCCAATTTGCGCTATGAGACAGGTATAGATAGTTTCTTGCAGGTGCAAACCGCTGAAATTAATCTCTATGGCGCGCAGCAACTCTTTGTACAAACGGGAATGGAGTCTTTATTAAATCGCGTCTTGCTCTATAAAGCCCTTGGGGGCGGTTGGCAGCTAGACGTGCAAACACAGGAACAAGAATGATTGAATTAGGTGTAAATATTGATCACGTGGCTACACTACGTCAACAACGATTGACTACGTATCCAGATCCTATTGCCGCCGCAGTGCGGGCAGAGGAGGCGGGCGCGGATTTAATCACTTTGCACTTACGTGAGGATCGTCGTCATATTCAAGATGCGGATGTTTATGCGATGCGTAAAGCAATCCGTACTCGCATGAATTTAGAATGCGCGATCACCCCTGAAATGCTGGCGATTGCTTGCGATGTGAAACCAGATGATGTCTGTTTAGTCCCTGAAAAACGCACCGAGCTTACCACCGAAGGTGGTCTGGACGTAATCGGTCATTTTGATGAGGTACAAGCGGCGGTTTCACAGCTCAAAGCCCAAGGCATTCGTGTTTCGCTCTTTATTGATGCGTGTGTAGAGCAAATTGAGGCAGCGCATCGTGCCGGTGCCACAGTGATTGAACTACATACAGGTGCTTATGCGGATGCGGCAGATGAAAGCGCTGCAGCCAAAGAGCTTGAGCGTATTCGTCAGGGGGCAGCCAAAGGCGTTGCAATGGGTCTACGCGTGAATGCGGGACATGGATTGCATTATGAAAATGTACAGGCAGTAGCGGCTATCCCGGGCATTGCTGAACTCAATATTGGCCATGCGATTGTGGCACAAGCCGTGTTTGACGGATGGGAAAAAGCAGTTCGTGATATGAAAGCTTTAATCCGTACCGCGGTTTAACTCCATAGAGGTCTTATGTCTGTTATTGATACATTATTAAGTCGTAACTCCACCAAGCAAATTACGGGACCAGGACCGTCTGAAGAGCAAATTCAGCAAATCCTATCCACTGCCATGTGTGCTCCGGACCATGGTCGGTTACGTCCATGGCGCTTTAAGCGCATCGAGGGTGAAAACATTGGTCGCTTGGCGGACTTGGCTGTTAAAACCTTAGCTGCCGAGGGCAAGCCACTGAATCCCACCAAGGAAAAAAACATGCGCGACTGGTTAGGTCGTGCGCCGTTGGTATTGGCGGTGGCGTCTTATGTGGATTACAGCAATGAACGTATTCCGCAGCACGAGCGTATTATTTCCACTGGAACGGCCGTGATGAATATCTTGAACGCCGCTCACTCATTAGGTTTTGGTGCTTTCTGGAGCACGGGTATCGGGACCTACACCCAAGGGGTACCCGAGGCCCTAGGCTTTGATGAGCTCGAGTACCAGTTCTTAGGTTTTGTGGTGATTGGCAGTTTAATCGCGCAGCCAGAGCAAAAAGAACGACCCGCTGTAGCGGATCACGTCAGTGTTTGGGAACCTAACTTAGATTAAGTGTTGGTTCTAGAAGTAGGATTAAGGGGCTTTTCTAAGCCCCTTAATATTGGGCAGTCCGGTTGTTCGTCGCCTTGGCACTGTTGTGCTAGGGTGCGCAAGGTGTCTGCCATATCATGGAGCTGTTGGGCTTTTTGCTCCAGAGCAGCGATATGACTTTCAGCCAGTTTTTTCACCTGAGCGCTACTGCGCTCTTTGTTTTGCCACAAGGCTAATAAGGCTTCGAGCTGCTTAAGAGAAAAGCCTAGCTCTCTGGCCTGAGCGATAAATAATAAAGTGTGCAAATCTCGATCCTGATATAGCCTATAGCCGGCCTCGCTACGCGAAGCGGCGGGCAAAAGGCCCTTGGCTTCGTAGTCTCGAATCATTTTCGGGCTCAAGCCGCTATGAGCAGCGGCTTGGCTAATGGTGTAGGTTTTCAAGCGTTAATTCCTAAAACGTTTTAGTCTAAGGGCGTTACTCACTACAAATACGCTAGACAATGCCATGGCGATGGCGCTGTAGATGGGGGAGAACACGTGCCCTGTCATCAACAATAACAGGCCTGCAGCCAAAGGAATCAAGGCGATGTTGTAGGCAAAAGCCCAGAACAAGTTTTGCTTAATATTACGTAAGGTGGCTTGTGACAATAAGATGGCAGCACTGTTAGTGCGCAAATCATTATTGAGTAACACCACGTTGGCAGACTCAATGGCCACATCTGTACCCGCCCCTACCGCAATCCCAATGTCGGCTTGAGCTAGAGCAGGCGCATCGTTAATGCCATCGCCCACAAAGGCAGTTTTGCCGTAATTGGCCTGCAACTGCGCTACGATCTTAGCCTTATCGCCTGGCTCGGTTTGCGCATAAACCACATCGATGTTGAGTTGTTCGGCCACATGGTGCGCCGTTAAGGTGTGGTCACCTGTAATCATGGCGGTTTTAATGCCTTGGGCATGCAATTGCTCGATGGCTTCTATGGCCTCAGGGCGTAAGGCATCCATGACGGCCAGTACACCGATGACTTGCTGGTTTAATGCAATATAAACCGGTGTTTTACCTTGTTGAGCCAGTTGTTCGTAATGATTTTTTTGGATCTCGTCGGGCTTTATGTCGTGGTTTTCTAATAGACGCGCGGAGCCCAGATAGTACTGAGAACCATTGACCTTAGCGGAGACCCCCATCCCAGTGTGGGTGACGAAATCCTGGGGTTGAGTAAAGCTTAACTGCTTGTTTTTTGCCGCGTCCACAATGGCTGTGGCGATGGGGTGTTCCGAGTGTTGCTGCAAGGAGGCAATATCGGCTAAAAGGCGATCCTCGTCAATTTCATCAATTAATAACAGGTCCTGCAATACCGGTTTGGCTTGGGTCAGGGTGCCCGTTTTATCAAAAGCAATCAGTTTGATTTCGGCTAATTGTTGTAGCGCATCGCCTTGTCTAAATAACACCCCTAGTTGGGCAGCGCGGCCCGTTGCCACCATAATAGAGGTGGGCACAGCGAGTCCCATGGCACAAGGACAGGCCACGATTAACACCGCCACTGCATTGACTACCGCATAATTTAACCCAGGACCAAACGCCCACCAACCTAAGAACACGGCCAGGGCAATCACTAAGACCACGGGTACAAACCAAGCTGTAATGGTATCGACTTTGTTTTGAACGGGTAATTTAGTGGCTTGAGCTGACTCCACTAAACGAATAATATTCGCCAAGGTAGATTGGCTGGCTATTTGGGTGGCTTCGATAGTTAAGGTGGCGTTGCCGTTAATGGTGCCGCCAATCACGGCATCTCCTACGCCTTTGTTAATCGGCATGGATTCGCCCGTAACCATGGCCTCATTCACGTGACTTTGACCTTCAGTGACTGTGGCATCAATAGGGATGGCCTCGCCGGCGCGCACCAAAATACGATCACCGACGGCGATTTGCTCTATAGGAAGATCAATCCATTTTTCGTCTTTATAAACGCGAGCGGTATGGCTTTGCAGTTTTAAGAGGCTATTGATGGCCTCACCCGTTTGCCCTTTAGCTCTAGCTTCTAGGTATTTACCTAACAGAATCAGGGTGATGACGACAGCGGCGGCCTCAAAGTAAATATGGTTGGCGCCGGCAGGGAGCAGTTGAGGCATAAACAGAGCCACTACAGAATAGAGCCAAGCGCTGCCTGCACCAATGGCAACCAGGCTGTTCATGTCAGGGCTACGATCAAATAAGGACTTAAAGCCCAGTGTAAAAAAGTCTCGACCTGGAAACAAAATGACCAAGGTGGCTAAGACAAATTGCATAAAAGCCAGTGTGCTGGCGGCGATGTGACTATGTAGCCAATGGGCAAAAGGCGGAATTAAATGGCTGCCCATGTCGGTAATAAAGACGGGTAAAGATAAGACCAGAGCGATAAAAAACTGGGCTCTTTTTTTGCGTGCCTCTTTTTTTAATGCCTGTTGTGCCGCAACAGGCGCATTGAGCTCGTTGGCTGCCGTCAAAATTTGTGCCTCAAAACCTTTTTTGACAATGGCCTCTACCAGCAGCTCTTCGTTTATCTGAGTGTTAGGCAGTAAGGTCACATAGGCTTTGGCGTTTGCTAGGTTAACAAACGCTTTTTCTACTCCTTCTACAGAAGTTAAAGCATTTTCTACATGTCGTACACAGGCCGCACAGTTCATGCCGTGTACGGCGAGATGAATACCGTTAGTTTGCGCCATGATAATCTCTATTTATTGAATCAATGCCCTATTATGAACCTTTACCTAAGGTTAAGGTCAAATAAAGTGTGTGAAAAGGTGTGGTAGGGTAGAGGATTGGACGGTTTTTGTTTTAGGTTCGGCTAAGAACCGCATCCCGTCGTAAACTAGGGCTTTCAGCTCAATGCAAAGGAAAATAATGAAAAAAGAATTTTTAGTACCTGATATGACTTGTGGGCATTGTGTCAAAATGATTACGCAGGCCATCCATGAATTTGCTCCAGATGCGGTGATTCATGCAGACCCTAAAACGCACTGGTTGACCGTAGAGTCTGAGCAAGCCGATCCACAGACCATTATTATGAAGTTACAGGCTGCAGGGTATAGCCCACAGCAAGTGTAAAGCGGACTGCTTTTATCCACTGAAATCCCCCTCAAACAAAGAACTAAAGGAGTTTTTATGCAGAAGCGACAGACCGATGTGGTTGTAATTGGTGCGGGCACAGCGGGGATGACCGCTTATCGTGCGATAACACGGGCTGGTAAAAAAGCAATTTTGGTCGAGGGCGATCAGTACGGGACGACTTGCGCGCGTGTAGGGTGCATGCCATCCAAACTATTGATTGCTGCAGCAGAGGCCGCTCATGCTGCAGCACATACTGCGCCGTTTGGGGTGCATATAGAGGGCGACATCCGTATTGATGGCAAAGCCGTCATGCAACGAGTTAAGTCTGAGCGTGACCGCTTTGTGAGTTTTGTATTAAAAGATATTGAAAGTTTCTCTGCCGAGGACAAAGTATTTGGTTATGCGCGTTTTGTGGATGATCACACTGTGCAGGTAGGGGATCACACACAAATCACCGCATCCAGTTTTGTCGTGGCAACAGGATCCACCCCATTCAGTCCCAAAACACTTCAAGGTGCTGGAGACCGTCTCATTGTTAATGATGATGTGTTTTATTGGGATGACTTACCCAAAAGCATTGTGATCATTGGGGCGGGAGTGATCGGTCTGGAATTGGGACAAGCTTTAAGCCGTTTAGGGGTCAAAGTCACCATTTTGAACCGCAGTGATAAATTAGGCGGAATCAGTGATCCGATGGTGCGGGAAGCCGCACGGGAAGCCATTGGCACCGAGGTTGATCTCATCGCCAATGCGGCGGTGACGGGGGCGGAACTTGTCGATGAGCAGGTGTTGGTCAGTTTCGACAAAGAAGGCAGCACGCATCAAATCAAAGCCGATTATGTGCTCAGTGCGGCAGGGCGTATACCAAACATCCGTCACCTGGGTTTGGAAAACACTTCCGCCACGCTGAATGACAAAGGCATGCCAGACTTTGATAAAGAGACCTTGTTGATCCACAATACCTCTATCTTTTTTGCCGGGGATGTGAATGATCAATGGCCAATTTTGCACGAGGCGGCTGATGATGGCTTTCAAGCTGGAAAAAACGCAGCTCAATGGCCAGAGATAGCACCAGTAAAACGCCGTGCCCCTATGGGTGTTGTGTTTACAGATCCACAAATCATGAAGGTAGGGGCGTCTTACCAGGATTTGGATCAGGACAACACCGTCATTGGCGAGGTGAACTTTGCTAATCAAGGGCGGGCGCGGGTGATGCTAAAAAACAAAGGTTGCTTGCGTGTATATGCCGATAAAGCCTCAGGGCGGTTTTTGGGGGCGGAAATGGCAGGTCCTGCCGCAGAGCATTTTGCTCACCTGCTAGCTTGGTGTTTGCAAATGAATTTAACCATTGAGCAGATGTTGGCCATGCCGTTTTACCACCCTGTGCTCGAAGAGGGGCTGCGCACAGCGCTCCGTGGTGCTCGAGCTTAGCGTTTTGATAGCGATGACGCCTGTGCCATTTAGATTTTGATGGTACGGGGTAAATAATAAAAAGACGGGACCTAAATCATAAGGTCCCGTCTTTTTTATGGACGATGAGTATGGCGCTTGTCGTGATTAGAACAGTGTGCGTACTTTTTCTACTAAAGCTTCGACGGCCTCGGAATCAGAAGCCAAATAGCGTGCTTTGCCTTGGGGGTCAAAAAAGTACACGCCGCGACTGTGTGATACCTCGTATTGATTTGGGTTAGCGCTATCGGGTTTATCAATCTGATAGGCGACCCGGTAGCGGCGAGCCAGTTGGGCGATTTGTTTTTCTGTACCGGTTAAACCGATGGCAAAACGATCATCGAAAAGCTCTACGTATTCTTGGAGCATGTCTGGATTATCGCGATGCGGATCCACGCTAACAAATAAAATACGTACTTTTTCTGCATCATCACCTAGTTTTTCCATCACCTCTGCCAGCTGTGCCATTGAGGTGGGGCAAATATCGGGGCAGTTGGCATAACCAAAAAACATGAGTACGACTTTGCCACGCAGGTCCTTTTCCGTCAGGGTTTTGCCTTGGGCGGCTTGTAGCGTGAAAGCCAAATCAGGCATAAAACCGCGCACAGGGTGGATCTGCGAGTTGGCGAAGGCCGCTGCGGAAAATACAAGACAGCATAAGGCCGTCAGCCATTTTAAGTAAGTACGGTGTAGTGCTTGCATCATGATATTAATTTAAGTCACAGCGGCCTAAGCACTACCGA
>DUNB01000115.1 GCA_012839585.1 Alcaligenaceae bacterium
CCATTTTTGGGTTCCAGAAACGAGTTTGGTGGCCAAAGTGTACGCCAGCCTCTAGCATTTCACGCATTAAAGACATGTTTTTTCTCCAAGGGTTAGTTCTTGCACCTAGCCAGTATCCGGTAAGGATCACAGTTACCTGTATTTCCAGACACCCTGAGACGACTAGGGGCGCGATTTACTGCATTTAAATAGAAATAGACCGAGCCTTAGCCTGCCTTTGCTTTATTTATTAAAAAGAAAGGCATCAAGACGATCAAAGTATTACACTAATTAGATAGGGCTACGATCTGATGACAAAAAAGCAAACAAAGCAGTTATTTGCAGCTCTTTTTTTGGGTTTGTTAAAACGCACCCACCCCCTAATACAAATGTGAACCACAAGTAAAGCGTTATGCTTTTGCATAGTCACACTAATTGTCTTAGGATAGCCCATGATTATATTACCTTTTCACCATTAAACTCAAGCTATTATGAGCAAACTAGTTACCGATCCGGTCGATTTAGACAAAATGCGCGCTGCCTGCCAGGCAGCTGCCCAAACCCTTGACTACTTAACTCCTTTTGTAAAGGCAGGTGTCACTACAGCTGAAATCGATCAGCTTTGCAAAGACTACATTCGCGATGTCTTGCACGTAGAGTCCGCTACCGTGGGCTATGCACCTCCTGGGCATCCTCCTTTTCCTGGCGCTGTTTGCACCTCGGTAAACCATGTGATTTGTCACGGTATTCCTGGTGATAAAAAGCTCAAAAATGGCGATATCATTAACCTAGACGTTACCGTTATCAAAGATGGTTGGTTTGGTGACACCAGCCGCATGTTCTACGTAGGGGAGCCCTCTATTTTGGCGCGCCGCCTTACCGAAGTCACTTACGAATGCATGTGGCGTGGTATAGAGCAGGTTAAACCTGGCGCCACGCTGGGCGATATTGGCCACGCCATCCAACAGCACGCAGAACAGAACAACTATTCAGTCGTACGTGAATATTGCGGCCACGGTATAGGTCAGGTCTTCCACCAAGACCCACAGGTTTTACACTATGGCAAACCCGGCACTGGCATGAAACTAGAAGCCGGCATGATTTTCACGATTGAGCCCATGATTAATGCAGGCAAACGTGATTTAAAACTGTTACCAGACCAATGGACGGTGGTGACTCGCGATCGCAGCCTATCGGCTCAGTGGGAACACACTATCTTAGTCACCGACACCGGTTACGAGGTACTGACTGTTTCTCCAGGTATGCCTAGCCCGCCCGACTTTATCCAAGCCGCTAATGCCTAAATGACGATGATCCGCTCAGACCTACCGATCCTAAAAAAACGACTCCAGCGGCAACGACAAAAAGCCATTAGCCGTTTTAAGTCTCGCCCTAGGCCTGAGCATCTTTTACGGCGCCTTAGTCGTGCTACCGACCAGTGCTTAACGCAGCTGCTGGCCTTGTTTGCCCTGCCTGCCGATGCCGCGCTGGTCGCCGTAGGTGGCTACGGCCGCCAAGAGCTATACCCCTATTCGGATGTGGACGTGCTGATATTATTAGCGCGCCCACCTGCCAATCAAAACGAAACCTATCTCATCGAAAGCTATATCGCTGCCTTATGGGATGTGGGCATCAAGCCTGCTACCAGCGTACGCACTATTGCTCAATGCTTGGAGGCCGCTGATAGCGATATTGCCACCCAAACCGCACAACTCGAGGCGCGTTTTATCGCGGGCAATATCCGCCTTTTTCAAGACCTCAACGCCGAACTCAGCCAGCACCTTAATGTACCTGACTTTTTTCAGGCCAAGTTGGCCGAAATGCGCAAGCGCCATCAACAACACCAAAACACCCCCTACGCGCTAGAGCCAAACTGCAAAGAGTCTCCTGGGGCTTTGCGCGATTTACAAATTTTACTTTGGCTAGCCAAAGCCATGGGCCTAGGTCAAACTTGGCAAGATATTGCCCAAGCCGATTTACTCAGCCCAGCAGAGTTACGCACCCTGACCCGAGCCAGCCAGGCTTTTATGCGACTGCGTATCGAACTGCACCTACTGACCGGACGCGCCGAAGACCGCGTCCTGTTTGATTACCAGCCTGAACTGGCTGCCATTTATGGGTTTGATGTAAGCAACCCCCAGCTCGCTAGCGAACAGCTCATGCAGCGTTATTATTGGGCAGCCCGCATCGTGCATCAGATGAACACCATCCTGTTGCAAAATCTAGAAGAAATCCTCTACGCGCCTGCGGTCGCGCAATGTCTGCCTATTGACGATGATTTTGAGGTCCGCAACCAGCGACTCCATTTGCGTGATCCGTCGTCATTACAAAAAAAACCGAGCCTGATCCTCAAAACCTTTTTATTGCTACAGCAGCGCGCTGATCTACACAACATCAGCGCACAGACCTTGCGCGCCTTGTGGCATGCTCGACGTCTAGTGGATCAACGCTTTAGGGACGATCCCATAAACCAAGAGCTGTTCATGCAAATTCTGCAAGAACCTCGAGGCATACTGCATAGCTTGCGGCAAATTAATATGCTGAATATTTTGCCCCGCTACATCCCTGAATTCCGTCATATTATGGGGCAAATGCAGCACGACCTGTTCCACGTCTATACCGTGGACCAGCATACCTTGATGGTGATCCGTAATTTACGTCGCTTTACCATGGCAGAGTATGCCGATGAGCATCCGCTGGCCTCACAGCTAATGGATGATTTTGAACGCCCCTGGGTGCTGTATATAGCGGCCCTTTTCCATGACATTGCTAAAGGCCGTGGCGGCAATCATGCCGAGCTAGGCGCCCAAGACGCCTTGGCCTTTTGCCAACGACATAACCTCAGCCCAGAGGATACCGAACTGGTGGTCTTTTTGGTTTATGACCATCTCAGTATGTCTACCGTGGCACAAAAGCGTGATATCAGTGATCCACAGGTGATTCACGATTTCTCCTGCCATGTCAGCACACCGCGTCGACTGGCTGCGCTTTATTTATTGACGGTGGCCGACATCAAAGGCACCAACCCCAATATTTGGAATTCCTGGAAAGCCAAACTCTTGGCCGACCTCTATCAGCTCAGCCTACGCGCTTTATCCGGTTCCAACCAAGACGCCTCCACAGTGCTGGCGCAGCGTAAAGCCACCGCTCTGAGCCAGATTTTGGCACAAGGCATCGCCCAAAGCGACATAGACAGCCTGTGGTCTGTTTTGGATATCAGCTATTTCCTACGGCACGAAAGCGACGAAATCGCTTGGCATGGCAAAACACTACACAAGGCCCTGCTTCACCCAGAACCGGTCGTGGAAATCCGTCAAATTGGTCATGGTGGTGAAACCATACAAATGATGATTTACACCCCAGACCGAGACGATCTGTTCATGCATATTTGCGCCTTTTTTGATCAACACCAACTGAGCACTCAAGACGCACGTATTTACACCACCACCCATGGTTGGGCCTTAGATAGCTTTGTGCTTCTTTTGCCCGAACATCAAAGCTACAACGCCGAGTACGCTCAACAGTTGGCAGCCTCGCTGTGTGACTTTTTGCAAAACCCGACCCAAGACTGCACCGATAGTTCTCGTTATTTTGTGCAAACGCAATCTCGCCGCGCCCGTATTTTCCCTATCGCCCCCACCGTGGACATTCAGCCCATGCGTGAAGCTCAAAAATGGAAAATCTCCATCGTTTGTGCCGATAGAAGAGGCCTGCTCTACAGCATCGCCCAACTCTTTGCGACTCAACAAATTAACGTGAAATCCGCTAAAATCATGACCTTAGGAGAACGGGTAGAAGACACCTTTGTGGTCCAAAGCGATGAATTGCACCACACCCCCTTTTATAATCAATTTGAGCGTGCCTTACGCGCAGCCCTCTAGTCTCTTTAGGATGTCCCTATGCAACAACGTTGGTTTTTATATAGCGCACTGATCAGCTTTGCCGCCTTGCTCGTTGCCTTAGTTTCGCAACATGTTTTTGGGTTACGCCCTTGTGCTTGGTGCGTTTTTCAGCGTCTGTTGTTATTAGCGATTATTGGTTTCTCTCTTATTGGCTACGTGGCCATGCGTTATAAAACCCTCTGGCTGGGCTTTCTCTGTCGTATTGTCTTAATTGCTACCGCTTTTGGAGGCATTCTGTCCGCTTGGTATCAACAGACTGTGGCGGCCAAGCTTTTTTCATGTGATATGACCTTTGCCGATCAGGTCATGATCAGTAGCGGCCTAGAGTCCAGCATGCCATGGCTTTTTGGTATTTACGCCACCTGCATGGATGCCAGCGTCGCGATATTAGGTCTGGACTACGCCATCTGGGCCTTACTTTTGTTTGTCGTCTTACTCGTAATCAATACCCTTGCTCTTTTTAGCAAAGCGGTTGACTAATCCCTGCTTGCATCGCAACGTCCACCTAGTACCTTGAGGCATTTCCTTTTTATGGACCTCGCCTAGTTACACTTTTTCAAGGCTGCCTTAGTTGCTAAAAACCAAAGTAAAAGCCGGTGATACTCACCGGCTTTTTACATGCAAAAATCTCATGCGTTTTTTGGTTAATCGGCACGATCTATGTCCTCTAGGTCGATATCGCCCGTGACATAATCTCCATTAAAACAAGATGACTCAAATCGATCGAAGGCTGGATTTAAATCGCGCAAGGCTTGTTCTAAATCCTCTAGGTCCTGGTAGACCAAACCATCTACACCTATTTCTTTAGCCACCTCTTCAGTGGTTTTTTCATAGGCAATCAGATCCGTGCGTAACGGCATATCGATGCCATACACATTAGGATAACGTACGGCGGGAGCGGCAGATGCAAAAAACACCTTGTTAGCCCCTGCTGAGCGCGCCATCTCTACGATCTCACGACTTGTAGTCCCTCGTACAATAGAGTCATCCACGAGCAAGACATTTTTCCCTTTGAATTCCATGGGAATGGCACTGAGCTTTTGGCGTACGGATTTTTTACGTACGGCTTGACCTGGCATAATAAAGGTTCTGCCAATATAGCGATTTTTGATGAAGCCTTCGCGATATGTCAGATTCAACTGAGCCGCCAATTGCATAGCAGATGGACGAGAAGAGTCAGGTATAGGCATGACCACATCGATATCAGCCAATCGAATTTTTTTGGCTAGCTTAGCACCTAGGTACTCACCCATTTTCAGGCGGGCATCATAAATAGAAACACCATCAAGGGTAGAGTCTGGACGTGCCAAGTAGACGTACTCGAAGACACATGGAGACAACTGCGTGCTTTCGGTACATTGTTGGCTTTGAACTTGACCGTTCAGATCAATAAAAATGGCCTCACCTGGGGCCACATCGCGTTCTAATTCAAACCCGCATCCGGTAATGGCTACCGACTCTGAAGCAATCATCCACTCTTTGCCCTCTGCGGTATCATGACTACCTAAACACAATGGACGAATACCATTCGGGTCCCTAAAAGCAATTAGACCGTAATGAGCAATTTGCGCGATTACAGCATACGCGCCTTTGGCCCTACGGTGTACGGCTTGTACGGCCTCGAAGATGATCTCTGCAGTCAGGTCGCCCCCATTTGCCACACGTTGTAATTCGTGAGCAAACACATTGAGCAAGACCTCGGAATCTGAATTTGTATTGATATGACGACGGTCAATACTAAATAGCTCTTGGCGTAGTTGGCGCCAGTTGCTTAAGTTACCGTTGTGAACAAAGCTAATACCAAAAGGGGCATTAACGTAAAACGGTTGGACTTCATCTGCATTTTCTGCGCTGTCGGTGGTGGGATAACGAACATGGCCTACACCACTGTTCCCCACTAAACTGCGCATGTTTCGTGTACGGAACACGTCACGAACTAATCCTGACCCGCGATGGGTATGAAAAAAATAATCGTTGTAGGTGGTAATGCCTGCTGCGTCTTGGCCGCGATGCTGTAATAACAACAGACTATCATAAATCAATTGATTTACAGGTCCACGGCCTACGACCCCTACTACTCCTGACATAATGTTTAATCCATAATGTTAATAAGGTAACCACGACGCCACATCGGGCGGCAAATACGATTTTATACCTATTACGATATCTATGGCTGTTTTTGCGAAACTAGATTCCTGCCACCAAGGCTCCACAGGAATTTGTGTATAGCCCGCCACAATCACAAGAATCAGTACAAAAACCACGCCACGCAGCAAACCAAACAGCATACCCAGACCTTGATCGGCAGGACTGAGCCCAGTGTGTTCAATCAAGGTACTAAGCACTTTATTGATCAGCCCAAGCCCCAAGAGCACCCCTATAAAGGTCGCCGCATAAGCAATTGCCGATCGCAGCAAGCTATTTTCTATCCATTGATCTAACCAGCCAGCCGTTTGCGGCCCCCACCAAATCGCCGCCACAAACGCCGCCACATAAGCAACAAGGGACATCAGCTCTTTCATTAGGCCTCGTACAAGACCTAACAATGCAGATGCCCCTAAGATAGCAAGTATAACGTAGTCGAAACTGTTCACTTGGTGGAGATAAAGCTGTTCTCGTAGCCTAAAGAGCGCAATCTAGCCTGAGCGGCCTGAGCCGCTTGGCGGCTTGGGAAAGGTCCTACACGTAAACGGTAGGCCGATTTACCAGAGACCACAGCGCTTTCCACGTAAGCATTGGATACCCCCGCCGAGGCTAAACGTCCACGGCGCGCATCCGCATCGCTGCGTGAGGAGTACGCACCCGCTTGCACCACAAAGGACCCTTGCTGAGCAGCTGCCGGCGCTGGTTTGCTGGTAGGAGGAGTACGTCCTTCGAGCAAGGCCAAGGCCACCGCACCATCGTCTGTGCGCTCTACCGGTTTAGGTGTAGGCTTGGGCTCTGGTTTAGGTGTGGGCTTAGGTTCCGGTTTGGGTGTAGGTTTAGGTTCTGGTTTAGGCTCGGGCTGGGGTTCCGGCTCGGGCTCTACCGTCGGCTCCACTAGCGCAGGGGGCATATTTTCGGCCGTACTCACAGGCGCAGACTCAATCAAACCTTGATCCCCATCATTTTCAATCACATTCTGATTAAAAACGGGTTGCTCTAAGCTTTCTGTTAGACGGTACTGTTCTTCGGAGGGTGGAATAATAGAGGGGATCACACTCACTAGCTGCTCAGGCTCCTCGGAGCTATTGTCTGTGAGCAGCACGGGAATAATGACAATCGCCGCCAGCACTAAAACCACCGCACCAATTAAACGGCGACGCGCACGATTACGCATCTCTATGAGTTGATCGTCACTAGA
>DUNB01000116.1 GCA_012839585.1 Alcaligenaceae bacterium
GGAGCGTACAAGAAACAAGTAATTTCTATTGGGGGCGTTTTTTATTACTTAATCAGGAAAACTATGTCTGCGATTCCGTTGACAGCGCAGGGTGCTGAGCGCCTTAAAGCTGAAATTCACCGTTTGAAAACGGTAGAGCGTCCCGATGTGATTAATGCCATTGCCGAAGCGCGTGCTCAGGGCGACCTTTCTGAAAACGCGGAATACGACGCGGCGCGTGAACGCCAAGCCTTTGTAGAAGGCCGTATTCGTGAACTAGAGGGCACCATCTCTAACGCTCAAATCATTGACCCCACTAGCTTAAGCGTGGGTGACAAAGTGGTGTTTGGTGCCACTGTAACCATTGAGGACCTGGATTCAGGCAGTCAGGTAACCTATCAAATTGTGGGTGATGTAGAGGCAGATATTCGTGAAAACCGTATCTCGGTCTCCAGCCCCGTAGCACGTGCTTTGATTGGTAAAAGCACTGGCGATGTGGTCGAGGTTCAAGCACCAGGCGGTATGCGTGAATACGAGATCCTAACGATCGAGTATCGTTAATAACCAAGGATAAAGGCTAGAGGTGGCGCTTATCCACCTTAGTCCTTATCAAAAAAGCCCACCGTAAATGAACAAAACCTAAAAATAGATCATCGATCCTATTTTTAGGTAGTTCAAAAACAGTGGGCTTTGTTTTTGTGTAAAGCGAGTGTTAACGGTTGGGACGAACCTTGCCGGATTTGGTTTTCTTTAGACCTGCAGCAGCCAGTTTTTTAGGTGTGTAGGGCTCGCTGGGTTTACGCACGGCACGAGTATTTTCGCTTTCATCCATTAAAACGGAGGGGCGCTCGGGGTTTTGGCGGTAAACTGTTAGGATCTTACCAATGTGGTGAATAGGCTCAGCGTTTAGTTCTGAGCAAATTTGATCGTAAATAGCTTTGCGTGCCTCGCGGTCATCACCGGCGACACGAATTTTAATCAACTGGTGCACAGTTAAGTGCACGTTGATTTCTTTAAGCACAGCTTCAGTGAGACCATTGTCTCCGATCAGTACGACTGGACGTAAGGCATGTGCTGCGGCACGTAATTGATTACGTAGCTGAGTAGTAATAGTTAATGTAGGCATAATGAGATTGTACGGGAATGGGCAAGAAAAAAACCTCTAAAGCATGGGTGCATCAGCATATTAATGATCCCTATGTCAAATTAGCACAGCAAAAAGGCTACAGAGCCCGCGCTGCTTTTAAATTATTAGAAATCATAGAGACCGAAAAACTGTTGCATCCGGGCAACGTTGTAGTGGATCTAGGTGCTGCACCGGGCAGCTGGTCACAAGTCGCACGCGAACGTCTAATGCAAAATGGGCAAATTAATGGCCGTATTATTGCTTTAGATATGTTGCCTATGGAGCCTATAGATGGCGTCGAGTTTATTTTAGGCGACTTTAGAGAGGATGCGGTACTGGATCAGTTAAAAAACCTGCTTGATGGCCAGGCGGTAGACCTTGTAATTTCGGATATGGCCCCCAATTTATCAGGGGTGGCTGCCGCTGATTCAGCTCGCATCGAACATGTGGTCGAATTGGCTTTAGATTTTGCACAAAATCATCTCAAGCCAAACGGGGCTTTAATTGTAAAAGCTTTTCACGGCAGCGGCTACTCACAATTAGTAAAATCCTTTAAAGAGCACTTCCATCAGGTCACACCGCGCAAGCCAAAATCGTCCCGCGATAGGTCAGCCGAAACCTTTTTGGTTGGGCGTCAATTAAAAAACGCATCGTTACGCTAAGGCTCCCCATTATCGGGTAGAATGTTCGGATATGGCTCTTGTACAGCTAATTGTCAGTTTCGCTGTGCAGGTTTAAGCAACTAGGAGGTTGGTGTTGAACAACTCATTTTCCAAAGTCGCCGTTTGGATGGTCATCGCGCTAGTCCTGTTTACTGTATTTAAACAGTTTGACGGGCGTCCGGTGGCTTCTGACGGTGTGACTTACACCCAGTTTATGGATGATGCGCGCTCTGGACGTATCACCAAAGTAGACATTCAAGGCGATACGCTTTACGTCACGCCCGATTCCGGTCGTTCGTATTCGTTGACCTCACCAGGTGACCTATGGATGGTACCAGAGCTCGTCAAGGCGGGCGTACAGGTCTCCGGCAAGGCCCGCGAGGAACCGTCTTTCTTAACCAGTATCTTTATTTCCTGGTTCCCCATGATCTTATTGATCGGGGTCTGGATCTTCTTTATGCGGCAAATGCAGGGCGGTGGCAAAGGCGGCGCCTTTAGCTTCGGTAAATCCCGGGCCCGCATGTTGGATGAAAACACAAACCCCGTCACCTTTGCTGATGTAGCAGGTTGTGACGAGGCCAAAGAGGATGTTCAAGAACTCGTCGACTTCCTACGCGATCCCACACGTTTCCAACGCTTGGGTGGTCGTATTCCACGCGGCGTCTTGATGGTAGGCCCTCCCGGTACCGGTAAAACCTTATTGGCTCGTGCCATTGCTGGCGAGGCCAAGGTCCCATTCTTTAGCATTTCCGGTTCCGACTTTGTCGAAATGTTTGTGGGTGTGGGTGCGGCGCGTGTGCGTGACATGTTCGAAAACGCCAAAAAACATGCTCCGTGCATTATCTTTATCGACGAGATCGACGCCGTAGGTCGCCAGCGTGGCGCCGGTGTAGGTGGTGGTAACGACGAACGCGAACAAACCCTGAACCAATTACTGGTGGAAATGGATGGCTTTGAAAAAGGCCAAGGCGTGATCGTGATCGCTGCCACAAACCGTCCCGACGTATTGGATCCCGCGTTATTGCGTCCAGGTCGTTTTGACCGCCAGGTCATGGTATCGCTACCCGACATCCGCGGTCGCGAACAAATCTTGCACGTACACATGCGCAAAGTGCCTTTGGCTGCTAACGTAGACGCACAGATTTTGGCACGTGGTACACCGGGTTTCTCGGGTGCTGATCTGGCCAACTTGGTCAACGAGGCCGCACTATTTGCTGCTCGTCGTAACGGTCGCACTGTAGATATGCAGGACTTCGAAAAGGCCAAAGACAAGATCATCATGGGGGCAGAACGCCGCTCTATGATCATGCCCGAAGAAGAACGTCGCAACACCGCCTATCACGAATCCGGTCACGCTTTGGTGGCACGCTTGCTACCTAAAACGGACCCCGTGCATAAGGTCACTATTATTCCTCGTGGCCGCGCGCTAGGTGTGACCATGCAGTTGCCCGAGGGCGACCGCTACAGCATGGATAAAGACCATCTACTCAATATGATCGCCGTGTTATTTGGTGGCCGTATTGCCGAAGAAGTCTTCATGAATCAAATGACCACGGGTGCTTCCAATGACTTCGAACGTGCTACACAAATTGCACGCGACATTGTGACGCGCTACGGTATGACTGAATCATTAGGTCCTGTGGTGTATGCAGAAAACGAGGGCGAGGTCTTCTTAGGCCGAAGCATGTCTCATACCAATAATATCTCCGAGGCCACCATGCAAAAAGTGGACCAAGAGGTACGTAAAATTATTGATGAGCAATACAACGTTGCGCGTAAATTGATCGAAGACAACCGCGATAAAATGGAAGCCATGACTCAAGCCTTGCTCGAGTGGGAAACCATTGATGCGGATCAGATCAATGACATTATGGAAGGTCGTCCACCTCGTCCTCCTAAAGATTTATCCGATAACACACCATCAGATAAATCCGACAAAACCCCACCAACGACTGGCGTAAAGGTTGAAAGCGAGGTCCCCGAGGTCAAAGCATCAGGCGACAACTCCTCTGATGACAAACCGGCAGACGACAAACCTGCGACCACTCCTGTTTAACCTTTTTGCTTTATTTCCATGAATAAAACATGGCTTTGCGGGCGCTTCGAATTAAATTTCGAGCGCCCGTTATTGATGGGTATCGTCAACATCACGCCCGATTCTTTTTCTGACGGTAATCACTATTTGCAGGCGGATGCCGCCATTGCTCACGCTAAGCAGCTCATTGCGGATGGCGCCGATATCTTAGATATCGGGGCAGAGTCTACGCGACCTGGTGCTGAACCAGTGGCGCTGGACGAGGAGCTGCGTCGGCTGTTGCCCGTGATCGAAGGGCTGCGCGCGCTCAATGTGCCTATTTCGGTAGATACGTTTAAGCCCGCCGTCATGCGTGCGGTCTTAGCGGCAGGCGCCGATATCATCAACGATATCGCCGGCTTCAGAGATCCTGAATCCATTGCTGCGGTGGCTGGGACAAACTGCGGTTTGTGCGTGATGCACATGCAGGGCGAACCCCGCACCATGCAGCAGCAACCCTCATACCAAGATCTGCACACCTGCTGAACGCAAGGCTTGCACGCGATCAGA
>DUNB01000117.1 GCA_012839585.1 Alcaligenaceae bacterium
CGAAGAGCGCCCGCCACCACGTGGCTTAACGGCTCCGACGGTGGCCGCGGGGGCGATTGCAAAAAAATGGTTGGCTGAACATTTTGGTGTCAAAATCCGTGGCTATATGAGCCAGCTCGGTCCCATTGTGATTCCCTTCCAGTCGTGGGATGAGGTGGAAAACAACCCGTTTTATGCGCCTAATGCCGATGTGGTGCCAGAATTAGAAGCCTACATGGACGCATTACGTAAAGATGGGGATTCCATTGGCGCACGCATCGAGGTGATTGCGGAAAATGTACCCGCTGGTTTGGGTGAGCCCATTTATGCCCGTATTGATGCGGAAATTGCTTATGCCATGATGGGTTTAAATGCGGTAAAAGGCGTAGAAATTGGAGCCGGTTTTGAGTCGGTGTCACAACGTGGTTCCGAGCATGGTGATGCACTAACGCCAGATGGTTTTGAGTCCAATCATGCTGGCGGGATTTTAGGTGGTATTTCTACAGGGCAAAATATTGAGGTCTCTTTGGCCATTAAGCCTACCTCTAGTATTCGTATTAAACGCCCTTCCATTAATCAGGCAGGTGAGCCGGTAGAGGTGCAAACGCTAGGGCGCCATGATCCTTGTGTAGGAATTCGAGCAACGCCAATTGCAGAAAGTTTATTAGCTATCGTCATTATGGATCAGTTATTACGTCAACGAGCACAATGTGGTAGCGATTGGTTAGAAACAAAGGAGCAAGAATGAAGCGTATCGCACATAAAGCGAAATGGATGATGGTTGCTGCAGGCGCTAGCCTATTAGTTGCTTGTACCGCCATGGATACGACCGGTTCTGGCGTAGTGGGTATTGAACGTAAGCAATATATGTCTAGCCTAATTTCAGAGGCTGAGCTCTACCAAACTGCGACCAGTCAATACAACACCATGGTAAGCCAAGCCAGAGCGCAATCGGCTCTGGATGTGAATGCGACACAGACCAAACGCGTGCGTGCTATTGCGCAACGCTTGATTCAGCAAGTGGGCGTGTTTAGACCTGATGCACAAAACTGGAATTGGGAAATTCATGTTTTTAAAAGCAATGAGGTTAACGCCTGGTGTATGCCGGGTGGCAAAATGGCGGTCTATACCGGTTTGATCGATAAAACTAAGGCCACCGATGATGAGTTAGCTGCTGTGATTGGTCACGAGATGGCTCATGCATTGCGCGAACATTCCCGCGAGCAAATGTCACAGCAAATGGCCACCAATCTTGGTCTATCGGTATTATCTGCGGTGACGGGTAGTGCGCTAGTAGGTGATTTAGGCAGCACTTTAACGGATGTGATGTTTAGCTTGCCTAATAGTCGTACTCACGAAATGGAGGCCGATCGACTAGGGGTAGAGCTGGCAGCACGAGCTGGCTATGATCCGCGTGCTGCGATCACGCTTTGGCAAAAAATGGCACAGTTAAGTAATGGTGGTACGCCAGAATTTTTGTCCACCCACCCATCACCGGCATCTCGTATCAATGATTTGCAACTAGCCGCACAACGCGTTATGCCACTGTACGAGCAAAACAAAGGGCGCTAGGGCGCTGAACGAACACCGTGTCTGAGAGCCCTATTAGGGGTAGAGAAAAAATCTACCTCTAAAGCTCATCCAATCCGACACGGTTTTTATTAGATTTTTTATCCTGGTGTTTTTTATACTAGGATAGTGAATGGTCTTGTACCGGTTTAAGATAAGCGCATAATAAAGTGAATTACAGCACTTTTACTTTTGACGAGACTCAAATGGCAAAAACCTTATACGATAAATTATTTGATTCGCATGTCATTCATCGCGAAGACGATGGCACCTGTTTACTTTATATTGATCGTCAGTTGTTGCACGAGGTCACCAGCCCTCAAGCCTTTGAGGGGCTAGAGCTCGCCAATCGTAAGCCTTGGCGTATTAGCGCGAACTTGGCCGTGGCGGACCACAACGTGCCGACCACATCACGCGCGGAAGGCATCGAAGACCCCATTTCTAAACTGCAGGTCGACACCCTAGAGCAAAACTGTCAAAAACACGGTATTACCTTGTTTGACATGAACGATGTTCGTCAAGGGATTGTTCACATTATTGGTCCAGAGCAAGGGGCTACCTTACCTGGTATGACCGTGGTTTGTGGTGATTCGCATACCAGTACTCACGGTGCGGTGGGGGCGTTAGCCTTTGGTATTGGCACCTCCGAGGTCGAACATGTGCTGGCAACCCAAACCTTGCTGATGAAGAAAAGCAAAAGCATGTTGGTTAAGGTCAACGGCGATTTGCCCTTTGGTTGCACAGCCAAAGACTTGATCTTGTATGTGATTGGAAAAATTGGCACCGCGGGCGGTACAGGCTACGCTATTGAGTTTGCAGGCAGTGCGATTACTGACCTGAGCATGGAAGGTCGCATGACGGTCTGCAATATGGCCATCGAAGCCGGCGCACGCTCGGGCATGGTGGCGGTAGATGCCAAAACCATTGAGTACTTCCGTGGTCGTCCTTATGCGCCTACTGGAGTGCTATGGGATCAGGCCGTGTCGTACTGGAACACTTTGCACTCAGACGAGGGCGCCGAGTTTGATAAAGTCATCGAACTGAACGCCGCGGATATTGCCCCACAGGTCACCTGGGGTACTTCTCCGGAAATGGTTTTGGATATTACACAAAGCGTACCGGATCCAGACAAGGAAAAAGACAGTGTAAAACGTGATGGCATGATCCGTGCTCTGGAGTATATGGGATTGAAACCCATGCAGCCCATCACCGATGTGCGTATTGATAAGGTTTTTATTGGTTCCTGTACCAATGCGCGCATCGAGGACCTACGTGATGCAGCCAAGGTCGCTCGTGGTCGCAAAGTGGCTTCTAATGTGACGCAGGCCATGATTGTGCCGGGCTCTGGCTTGGTGAAACTACAAGCCGAAAAAGAAGGCTTGGACAAAATCTTCCTTGAGGCTGGTTTCGAGTGGCGCGAGCCAGGTTGCTCTATGTGTTTGGCCATGAACGCCGATCGTTTGGAACCGGGCGAGCGTTGTGCTGCGACCTCCAATCGTAACTTTGAGGGTCGTCAAGGGATGGGAGGGCGTACGCACCTCGTCAGCCCAGCTATGGCAGCCGCAGCAGCGATTGCAGGCCATTTTGTTGATGTCCGTAACTACAACTAATTCAAGGAAGCATAATGCAAGCATTTACAACACATAAAGGATTGGTGGCTCCCTTAGATCGAGAAAACGTCGATACGGACTTAATCATTCCTAAGCAGTTTTTAAAGTCCATCAAACGCACGGGATTCGGTCCTAATTTGTTTGACGAGTTGCGTTATTTGGATCATGGCGAGCCAGGCATGGATAATGAGGCACGCCCTAAAAACCCAGACTTTGTGCTTAACCAGAGCCGTTATCAGGGCGCTTCTATTTTGTTGGCGCGTAAAAACTTTGGTTGTGGCTCTAGCCGCGAGCATGCGCCTTGGGCCTTGTTGCAATATGGCTTCAGGGCCATCATTGCACCGTCTTTTGCGGATATTTTCTTTAACAACAGTTTCAAAAACGGTTTGTTGCCCATTGTGCTGCCTGAGCTACAAGTCGCACGCCTATTTGATGAGGTGAAAGCCTTTCCTGGTTACGAGCTGACCGTGGATTTGGCCCGCCAAGTGGTCATCACGGCCTCGGGCGAGGAATTGGCGTTTGATATTGATGCCTCTCGTAAAAACTCGCTCTTAAAAGGCTTGGATGAAATTGGCCAAACCTTACAAAAAGCCGACTTGATTAAACAATTTGAAGCAGAGCGTTTAGCTCGCCACCCCTGGCTAGTTGCTGACGCGTTGGCGTAATACTCATTCAAAAAACAAACGAAGGATTCGAATAATGACTCAGATAGCTGTATTAGCTGGTGATGGCATCGGACAAGAAATCACGACCCAAGCGGCTCGTGTATTACAAGCGGTAGCCCCCGATTTAACCTTGGTTGAAGCTCCTGTGGGAGGAGCCGCTTATGATTTACATGGTCATCCTTTGCCTAAGGAAACCTTGGAATTAGCACAGAACTCAGCCGCTATTTTGTTTGGTGCGGTGGGTGATTGGAAATATGACTCATTGCCACGCGAGCTGCGTCCCGAGCAAGCCATCTTAGGCTTGCGTAAAGCCATGGGGTTGTTCGCTAATTTCCGTCCTGCGATTTTGTATCCCCAGCTGGCTGCGGCCTCTAGCCTAAAACCAGAGGTGGTTTCTGGCTTGGATATTTTGATTATTCGCGAACTGACCGGCGACATTTACTTTGGTCAGCCACGCGGTGTACGTGTGGTTGAAGAGGGGCCTTTTGCTGGTGACAAACAGGGTTATGACACCATGCTTTATGCGGAAACAGAAATACGTCGTATTGCTAAGGTCGCCTTCGAGGCAGCACAAAAACGCAATAAAAAATTGTGCAGTGTAGATAAGGCGAACGTGTTAGAAACTTCACAATTATGGCGAGATGTGATCATCGACGTCGCAAAGGCGTATCCTGATGTAGAATTAAGTCATATGTATGTGGATAATGCTGCTATGCAGCTAGTACGTGCCCCTAAAGAGTTCGATGTCATCGTAACCGGTAATATCTTTGGTGATATCTTGTCGGACGAGGCGGCGATGCTAACAGGCTCCATTGGTATGTTGCCTTCGGCCTCTTTAAACGAGTCTAACCAGGGCCTGTACGAGCCAAGCCATGGCTCTGCCCCAGACATCGCTGGCCAGAATAAGGCCAATCCTTTGGCCACTATTTTGTCGGCGGCGATGCTGTTGCGCTACTCCTTAGGTCGCGAGGCCGAAGCCCAGCGCATTGAAAGCGCAGTGGCCGCGGTATTAGAACAAGGCTTACGCACCGCTGATATCCATAGCGAAGGCACTCAGTTAGTGGGTACCTCTGAAATGGGCGACGCAGTATTAAACGCATTGAGTTAAAGCCCTTTTTATTGTTAGGTGATTTTTCATGAAAAAAGCAGTAGGTTTAATCGGTTGGCGCGGTATGGTGGGCTCAGTGCTCATGCAACGTATGCGCGATGAAAACGACTTTTCTTTATTTGAGCCCGTTTTCTTTTCCACCAGCAACGCCGGTGGTGCAGCTCCTAGTTGGGCTGATGGCGCTGGTCCTCTACAAAATGCCTATGACATTGAGGCATTAAAAAAACTACCGATTATCCTCACTGCTCAAGGTGGTGATTACACCACCGAGGTCTATCCTAAATTGCGTGCGGCAGGCTGGGATGGGTTGTGGATTGATGCAGCTAGTACCTTACGCATGGAAGACGATTCCATTATTGTGTTGGACCCGATTAATCGTGATGTGATTGATAACGGTCTAAACAAAGGAATCAAACAATTTATCGGTGGTAACTGCACGGTCAGCTGTATGCTGATGGGCTTGGGTGGTTTGTTTAAAAATGATTTGGTGGACTGGATGACCACCATGACTTACCAAGCCGCTTCGGGTGGTGGTGCGCAGCATATGCGTGAACTGTTGACCCAGTTTGGTGAACTCAACGCAGCGGTTAAACCGCTTTTGGATGATCCTGCAAGCGCCATTTTAGAAATTGATCGTGGTGTATTGGCTAAACAAAAATCCGCTGATTTAGATCACCAGCACTTTGGTGTGCCGCTAGGGGGTAACCTCATTCCTTGGATCGATTCCGACCTAGGAAACGGCATGTCTCGCGAAGAGTGGAAAGGTGGCGTAGAAACTAACAAGGTTTTAGGTCATAACGCAGACAACTACGTGTCTATTGATGGCTTGTGTGTACGTATTGGTGCGATGCGCTCGCATAGCCAGGCGCTAACGATTAAGCTACGTAAAGACATCCCATTAGATGAGATTAGTGATGTGATTGCCCAAGGATCGGCGTGGGCCAAGGTCATTCCTAATGAGCGCGAGCGCACCATGCACGAACTCACTCCTGTTGCTGTGACTGGCACGATGGATATCCCAGTAGGCCGTTTGCGTAAATTGGCAATGGGTGGGGAATACCTCAGTGCCTTTACGGTGGGTGATCAGTTACTTTGGGGTGCAGCAGAACCATTACGTCGTATGTTACGGATTGCGCTAGGGGAACTCTAATCATGCAAAAACACTGTCGCCGAATGTCGGCTTATCTACTAAGTGCTGCTACGGCGGCAGTGTTCGGTGTGTTCAGCGCTCAGGCGGCTACGTTGGGGCATAGTCGTGTCACGTCTTTGCCTCAACAGCCGTTGCGTATTGTGGTGCAAATCAAAGACCTGAGCCCGACTGAGCGACAAAGTTTGTCGGTGCAGGTAGCACCGGCGGCCGCTTGGCAAGAGGCGGGGCTAACACCACCAGTGGTGTTGGATAGTTTATCTGCGCAGCTTGTGACAGGGGTCACTCCGACTAGTATGCAGTTGGTCTTACAGTCCGCACAGGTCGCTCAGGACTCCGTACTGGATGTGTTGGTGGATATAAAAACCGCCAGCTCAACTCAGCGTCATCAGGTCAGTGTGTTGCAGGCTCAGCAGGCAACGCCCATTAGTTTGGCGCACTCCAGCACGGACGCTACAGCCGCTGCTGTATCGGTACAAACTACACAGATGGCCACATCTGGTACCTCTTCACAGACCACGGCAGTGACCGGGGATCAACAGATTCGGGTACGTAAAGGGCAGTATTTATACAAAATCGCGCGCCAATTGCGTAGCGATCAATACAACGATCAGCAAATGATGGCTGCATTACTGCAAGCCAATCCAGACGCCTTTATTCAGGGCAATATGAACTTGCTTCGTGCTGGGGCGACCTTGCAGGTGCCCGATGCGGCCACGATAGCCAGCATCAGTCCTCAACAAGCACGACAGCTTTATCAAAAACACCTAGAGTGGTTTGACGAATACCGTCAACGTATCGCCAAAGGCCAAGGTGCTATGCCGGTTCCGGCGCCTACCATGGGCTCCATGACGACAGAGGCCGCCCCACTCGAGGCACAAAAAACAGATGCAGACCCGGCTCAAACGCCGTCATCGACCACAGACTCAATCAGCAGTAGCACAGATCGTTTGCAGCTCTCAGCTCAAACCGATGAGCAAGCCAAAGCCGATCAGGCAGTAGCTACCGCACAAGACTTGGCCTATACGGCTGAACGCTTGGCTCAGCTAGAGGGCACAGCTTCTGCAGGTGGCCAGCAGGCAGGCGGTGCGACGACCTCCTCTTTGGATGCAGGGGGAGGTGGGCAGGCAAATACTGAACTAGCGACCAATGCGATGAGCCCAGAGGGGACAGCAGCTGGACAAGGCATGGCTGCTACGCAAGCGAATAACGGTGCTGGCACGAACGTTGCAGATAGCCCACACTCTTCTACTTCCCCCGTCGCCGCGGGCGCTACTACAACAGAGAGCTCCTCTCCTACGGCGGAACGCACTTCTCCTACGGCAGATAGCACTTCTCCTACGGCAGAAAGTACCTCGTGGATTCAAGATAACTTCCTCCGCTTTATTTTAGGTGGGTTGTTACTAGTTGTGCTGTTTGTGACATGGTTTTTACGTCGTGGTCAATCCAGTCGACTGGCCTATGCGGAGTCGGTGCCTGATGAGCTCTCACGGGGGCGCGAAAAAAACGAATCGGCGTCTACCGACGAGGTTGAGTTTAGGGAAAAAAGCTAAGTGTCAACGCAACGAATAGCTCTGGGGCTGTGTTATGACGGTGCTGCATGGCATGGTTGGCAAAAACAGCCCTCAGGGCGCACAGTACAAGATCAACTCGAAAAAGCCTTAGCCCAATTTCTGGCTGAAGCCACCCCTACCATTTGTGCAGGGCGTACTGACACAGGTGTGCACGCTTTAAACCAAGTGGTGCACTTAGATACCCAAGCGCAGCGTAGCGAAGAGTCCTGGCTACGTGGGCTAAATGCGCTTTTGCCCTCCAGTATTGCCGTGCAATGGGCACAGCCGGTGACTGCAGACTTTCACGCGCGCTTTTCTGCGCAAAATCGACGTTATATCTATGTGTTACGTAATGCGAGGCTGCGTTCGCCGCTTTGGCATGGGCGTGTGGGCTGGGTGTTTCAGCCTTTGTCGTTGACGTGTATGAAAGCAGCGGCCCAGCATTTTTTAGGTGAGCATGACTTTAGTGCGTTTAGAGCCGCGGAGTGTCAGGCGGCCAGTCCGGTACGCACCTTATCACAGTTAGATATACACCAAGATGGTGAGTTATTTATTTTTGAATTTAGCGCTAATGCGTTTTTGCATCATATGATTCGCAACTTGATGGGCGCATTAGTTTATGTGGGCATGGGGCGTCAAGATCCCGAGTGGGTTCTTCACTTATTAAAGCAAAAGGATAGGCGTCTGTCCGCGCCTACATTTGCGGCGGAGGGGCTGTATTTAGCAGGAGTCGATTATGACCCACAATATGGCTTGCCAATCGCATCAGCACGGCAGTTGTGTCAGCAACATATCGGTCTGACTTGGTAAAAGGTTATCTTGTGGTTTTCCCTAGAGTTTTTCTTTTTTTTTAGCCGTCCGGTGGTGATCGTATAGAATTGGTTATCTTTTGATGACAAGCTGTTCTATCTCTACCACTTTTTGTTGTACGAAACTATATGTCATTCCTACTTAAAATCTCGTCACTTATCGATCGCTTAAATCAAGCGGTTGGGAAGGCCGTTGCTTGGCTGACCCTTATTGTGGTGGTGGTTAGTGCGACCAACGCCGTTATTCGCAAGATCTTTAGCGTTAGCTCTAATGCTTGGCTAGAGCTGCAGTGGTATTTGTTTGGCGCTATTTTCCTGTTAGCGGCGGGTTATACCTTTTTGCGCAATGAACACGTACGTGTAGACGTCATAGCCCAACGCTTTAGCAGAAAGACGCAAATCTATATCGAGATTTTTGGCGTGATCTTTTTCTTACTACCGGCTTGCTTATTAGTCTTTTGGCTGTCTGTACCGTACTTTTATAAATCGTACGTATTACTAGAGCAATCTGCCAATACGGGTGGATTGATTCGCTGGCCTGTTAAGTTGTTAATTCCGGTTGGGTTTGGTTTATTGATTTTGTCTGGTTTTTCTCACTTAATTAAATCGATTGGTTTTTTGATGGGCAAGTGTCCCGACCCGATTAAGCAGGCAGAGGCCATGCAAAAACCCGAGACGGATGTAGTAGAGGAAATTCGTAAAAATGCTGAGGCAAAAATTGAGGCACAGCGTCAACATCTAGATAAAGGTGCCCTATGATGGAGTTTGTTACTGCCAATTTAGCGCCAATTATGTTTATTAACCTAATTGGTTTTTTGTTATTAGGATTTCCCGTTGCTTTTACCCTGGCAGCCACAGGGATTCTTTATGGTTTGGTGGCCATTGAATTTAATTTAATGCAGCCTGCTTTATTCCAGGCCTTACCACAACGTATTTTCGGTATTGTGGCCAATGACACCTTATTAGCCGTACCATTTTTTACCTTAATGGGATTAATCCTCGAGCGATCAGGAATGGCTGAGGATTTATTAGATACCATTGGGCAGCTATTCGGTCCTGTACGTGGTGGTTTAGCGATTGCAGTGGTCGTGGTTGGGGCCATGTTAGCCGCCACCACAGGTGTGATTTCTGCTTCGGTCATTTCCATGGGGCTGATTTCTCTGCCTATCATGTTGCGTTATGGCTATGATCGACGTTTAGCCACAGGGGTAATTGCAGCCTCCGGAACGCTTTCGCAAATTATTCCGCCCTCCATCGTATTGATTATTTTGGCTGACCAGCTCGGTCGCTCCATTGGTGATATGTACCGTGGTGCGATGGTGCCGGGCTTATTGTTAACCCTGGCTTATATTGCTTATGTGATATTGCTGGCAGTGATTAAGCCTAAAAGTGCACCGGCATTACCACCTGAGGCGCGTATCTACATCGAGCCGGATGGCAGCCGTGGCTTACGCTCTTTAGTGGTACTCACCCTGTTTTCTTCTGCGGTGTCCTACTTTGCCACTAGCTACTATTTTTCTACTCATGAAAACGCACCTATTGACGAATTAGTGGTCATTGCCTTGTTGATTTGGGGAACCACCGCTTTAGTGGTGGCATTGATCAACAAAAGGCTAAAGCTGGGTCTATTGTCACAAATTGCCGAGCGCGTCACGTTTGTGATGATTCCACCGTTGTTTTTGATTTTCTTGGTTTTGGGTACCATCTTTATTGGGGTGGCCACACCTACCGAGGGGGGAGCCATGGGCGCAGTGGGTGCCATTATTATGGCGGTCTCCAGAGGTAGACTCTCTTTTAAATTGCTTAGCCAAGCCATGGGCTCTACCACGCGACTCTCTTGTTTTGTGGTCTTCATTCTGGTGGGGTCTACGATCTTTAGCTTGAGTTTCCGCGGTATTAATGGTGATCTATGGGTAGAAAGCCTACTGGTAGACCTGCCCGGCGGGGAGATGGGCTTTTTGATTGTGGTGAGTCTGCTGACATTCTTCTTAGCTTTCTTCTTGGATTTCTTTGAGCTTGCCTTTATTATTGTGCCTTTGTTGGGGCCTGTGGCCGATAAAATGGGCATCGATTTAATTTGGTTCGGGGTGCTCCTAGCGGTGAATATGCAGACCTCGTTTATGCATCCTCCCTTTGGTTTCGCCTTGTTCTTCTTACGTTCTGTGGCACCTCGTGAAGATTACACCGACAGTGTGACGGGCAAGACGGTACGACGCGTCACCACTGGGGATATTTACTGGGGCTCAGTTCCTTTTATCATCATCCAAATTCTCATGGTGGTAGCTGTATTGACCTTCCCTGGCCTGGTGACCCATTACAAAGGCGGAGAGGTGCAAATTGATGCTTCAGAAATTCAATTTGGCGTAGATAACACCTATGGAGATGAAGGGGGTTACGGTTATGGTGAAAACCCCTTCCAATAACTAAAGCTAATTAGTAAATCAAATAGGCTGGCACTCCCAGCCTATTTTGTCTTTTAGGACGACTCAATGACGACTTCTTTTAGTGCTCGTACGCGAGTGAAAATGTGCGGTTTTACCCGTACTGAAGATATTCAAGCGGCAGTGCAGGCTGGCGCGGATGCCCTAGGTTTTGTTTTTTACGAAAAAAGTAAACGCTATTTGTCTATCACTCAGGCGGCGCAATTAGCTGCTACTGTACCGGCCTTTGTCCAAACCGTGGCCTTGTTTGTGAATCCCAAGCCCGCCTTTGTGCAACGTGTGATTCAGGAGATGCGTCCTGATCTGTTGCAGTTCCATGGTGAAGAATCCGTGGCCTTTTGTGAGTCTTTTCATCACCCCTATATTCGTGCTTTTCGATTAGGGGCGCCTGGACTGGATACGCCACAAGGGGTGGTGCTACGCTGCAGACAATACCAACAGGCTAAAGGGTGGTTGTTTGATAGCTTTAGTCCTGCCTATGGGGGTAGTGGTATGTCTTTTAATGATGCGTTGTTGGACGAGCTGCATAAACAGCACGAGCCCACCGACCCGCCTATTATTTTGGCAGGGGGGATTCGTGCTGAAAATGTGCGAGCACAAGTGGATTTGCATCAACCTTTTGCCATCGACGTCAGCAGCGCTATAGAGGATTCACCTGGTATTAAAAATGCACAAAAAATACAGCATTTTATGCGCACGCTGAACTCTGTCGCATAAAAAGGGTCCTATGAGTTGGTACATAGATCATTAATACATTATGCACGTGCTTACGGTAGGACCTTTATCGATGGATGCAAGCTTACTTTTTAGCTTGCTAGCGCTCGTGGTGACCTTTTTGGTTGCCGCTTATTTGGAAAAAAAGCAAGGCATTACGCTGGAGTCCCGCTTATGGTGGTTGGCGGCTTTGGCTGCGGTGGTAGGGCGAGTTGTATTTGTGTGGCAGTTTTGGCCCCAATACCAAACCGACTGGCTCAGTCTGCTTAATATACGTGATGGGGGCTTTAACTGGCAGGCGGCCTTGCTGGTGTTAGTTGTCGGCCTAGGTGTTTTGGGGTGGCGTCAACCCGCTAGTCGAACTGGTTTGGCGCTCAGTGTGGGCGCTGGGGCATTAAGCTTTGGTATCGCCTTTGCGCTATTAATGGGACTAAAACCTGCTACCTCGGTTCAGTTGCCTACCGTCGTGTTACGTAATTTACAGCACGAACCAGTGGCTTTGACGCAGTTCAAAGGTAAACCGGTGGTATTGAATTTGTGGGCCAGCTGGTGCCCGCCGTGCCGACGCGAAATGCCTGTCATGCAAGCGGCTCAACAGCAACACGATGAGGTCCATTTTGTTTTCGCAAATCAAGCCGAAACCAGTGATGTGATCCAGCATTACTTACAAACAGAAAACTTGCAGTTAGACCATGTGCTGCTTGATACGCATACGGAATTGGCTCAGTGGGTCCAAAGTCGCGGCTTGCCAACGACCTTATTCATTGATGCTGAGGGGAACATGCAAAGCTATAGGATGGGGGAACTCTCTGCCGCCAGCTTAGCCTCGCATTTGCAAGCGCTCCAATCTTCACAGTCCGAGATCGCTCACTAAAGTATGTGACAATTAGTTTCTGTTTTTGCGGTTTATGACTTTTGTTACTGGTAAAAGTGTCACAGCTTGTTAGAATGAATAACCTTATTCATTACATAACTATAGCTATGGGCGAAAAAAATCTGAAAAGTACCATTAGTAAGCCGGTCTTTTATCCGTCGGCCGGTATCTTACTGCTGCTGGCTTTTGTGGTAACGGTATTCCACGAGGGCTCCTTAAAAGTCTTCGATCAAGTGCAAAACTGGATCGTGAATGATGTGGGTTGGTTCTATATCCTAGCGGTCGCTTTGATTTTGCTCCTGACCGTGTTCTGTATGTTTAGTCGCTTCGGTGACATTAAACTAGGACCAGATCACAGTACGCCGGATTACAATACGCTCACCTGGTTTTCCATGCTGTTCTCAGCTGGGATGGGGATCGGTTTGATGTTCTTTGGTGTGGCAGAACCTTTGATGCATACCTTAGCGCCACCCGTGGGCGAGGGGAGCACACCTGAGGCTGCTCGAGAGGCCATTCGCATCACCTTTTTCCACTGGGGTTTCCATGCCTGGGCCATTTATGGCATTGTGGCCTTGGCCTTGGCTTTCTTTGCCTATCGCTATCAACTGCCTTTGACCTTACGTTCTGCTTTGTATCCTTTGATTGGTGATCGTATTTACGGCCCCATTGGTAATGCAGTAGACGTGTTCGCCGTGGTCAGTACCGTGCTAGGGGTAGCGACCTCACTGGGTTTTGGGGTGCTGCAAATCAACAGTGGTCTTAATCACTTGTTTGATATTCCCGTGAGTACAGGCGTTCAAGTGGTATTGATTATCGCTGCTACTGTTTTGGCGTCCTTGTCTGTCTCGCTGGGCTTAGATAAAGGGGTACGTCGTCTTTCTGAGCTCAACATCATTTTAGCCGTTGCACTATTGCTCTTTGTTCTTATTCTAGGACCTACCGTCTTTTTAATTAAAGCGTACGTAGAGAACACAGGGGCTTATTTATCCGAGATTGTAGGTAAAACCTTTAATCTTTATGCTTACGAAAAAACCGATTGGCTAGGTGGTTGGACCTTGCTGTATTGGGGTTGGTGGCTGTCTTGGTCTCCCTTTGTAGGAATGTTTATTGCTCGTGTATCGCGAGGTCGTACTATTCGTGAATTTATTGCGGGTGTGATCCTCCTACCAACAGCCTTTACTTTCTTGTGGATGACTGTGTTTGGCGATAGCGCGATTGATTTGGTGATGAACAAAGGAGTCCAATCGATTGCTGACGCGACTTTAAAAGACAGCTCGTTGGCGTTATATGTGTTCTTAGAAAACTTCCCCTTCTCATCCGTCTTGAGCATGCTTGCGGTGATTATGGTGTTGGTTTTCTTTGTGACTTCAGCCGACTCAGGTGCGCTCGTGGTGGATATGCTGGCATCGGGTGGCCAGGGTGATAGTCCTGTATGGCAGCGCTTGTTCTGGGCCGCTGTAATGGGTGGTATGGCCATTGCCCTCTTACTCGCAG
>DUNB01000118.1 GCA_012839585.1 Alcaligenaceae bacterium
ACGCGCTGTAGATCATTAGGTAGGCCGCGCAAGGCGGCGAGTTTGTTCTTGTAGTTACTGAGCTCTTGTGCGTTAGGCAGTTTGCCATAAATGAGTAGGTGGGCGATCTCCTCGAAATCACACGCTGGCAAACTGCCTAACGCACAAGAGCTCAGTAACTACAAGAACAAACTCGCCGCCTTGCGCGGCCTACCTAATGATCTACAGCGCGTATTAGAAAGCCTACCTGCTGCCAGTCACCCCATGGATGTACTGCGCACAGCAGTTTCCGTCTTGGGCTGCCTCTTGCCAGAAAAAGAAGAACAGCCCACGGCAGGCGCCAAAGACATTGCCGATCGTCTTTTAGCCAGTTTGGGGTCGGCCTTATTGTATTGGTATCACTTTAGTCATAATGGTGAAATGATTGACGTGCACACCGATGACGACACCATCGCCGAACACTTTCTGCACTTACTCCATCAAAAGCCCCCCAGCAAAGAATGGGTGCATGCGATGAACGTATCGATGAATCTGTATGCAGAGCACGAGTTCAACGCCTCTACCTTTACCAGTCGCGTGATCACCGGCACCGGCTCGGATATGTATTCGGCCGTCAGCGGTGCCATTGGGGCCTTACGTGGTCCCAAACATGGTGGTGCGAACGAGGTAGCACTGGAAATCCAACAACGCTATAACGATGCGAACGAGGCCGAACAAGACATCGCCGAACGCGTCAAAAACAAAGAGGTCATCATTGGCTTTGGCCACCCGGTGTACACCGTTTCCGACCCACGCAATCAAATCATCAAAGAGGTCGCCCGCAATCTTTCCACCAAAGCCCAAAGCCCCCTACTCTTCGAAGTGGCCGAACGCATTGAAACCTTTATGTGGAATGAGAAAAAGATGTTCCCCAACTTGGATTGGTACGCGGCTGTCGCCTATCATCGCATGGGGGTGCCTACCTCGATGTTCACCCCACTCTTTGTCATCGCACGTACCGCGGGTTGGGCCGCGCATGTTCTAGAACAACGCGCAGATGGCAAAATCATTCGCCCCACCGCGAACTACCAGGGACCCGAGCCTCGCGCTTTTGTCCCCATGAATCAACGTTAACCCTCCATAGGCGGTGACCCCGCCTTCTCTTTTTAAATAGGTTCTTTATGGCACTTTCCATTCAACACAACACGCAAGCCTCGCGATTTGAATACGAAGAAAACGGATTACGTTGTCAGTTGGACTACGAACTAAATGGCAGCGTTATGGCCATCACCCACACCTTGGTGCCAAGTGAATTAGGCGGGCGTGGTATTGCCGGCGAACTGACCGAGGCTGCTTTTGCTTATGCCAAAGAAAACCAATTAAAGATCGAACCTGTCTGTAGCTATACCGCAACGTATTTCAAACGTCATCCCGAGCACAATGACTTACGCGCCTAAACAGTCTTATGTCTTATATAAGACTGTTGCTTAGCGCCACAGTTACTCTTACAATAGTAGTAGTCACGAGCCGCGAAGCTCACTTTCAACCATTACCTAAATAGGCCTTGCAACATGCTGGAAAATTACCGCCAACACGTTGCCGAACGCGCTGCGTTAGGCATCCCTGCGCTACCCTTATCTGCGCAACAAACCGCCGATCTAATCGAACTAATTAAAAACCCACCTGCGGGCGAGGAAGAGTTCTTACTCGACCTACTAACACATCGCGTCCCTGCTGGTGTGGATGATGCCGCCAAGGTAAAAGCTTCCTATTTAGCTGCCGTGGCCCTAGGCACCGAAAGCAACCCCCTATTCGACAGAAAGCGTGCCACTGAATTGCTAGGCACCATGTTGGGTGGCTATAACATCGCCCCCTTGATCGAACTATTGGACAACGACGAACTCGCTCCTGTTGCCGCCGAAGGTCTAAAACACACGCTATTGATGTTCGATGCCTTCCACGACGTCAAAGAAAAAGCCGACCAAGGCAACCAGTACGCCAAAGAAGTTCTACAAAGCTGGGCCGATGCCGAATGGTTCACCAGCCGTCCAGAGGTTCCCGAAAGCCTCACACTGACCGTGTTCAAGGTCACTGGCGAAACCAACACTGACGACTTGTCTCCTGCACCGGATGCATGGAGCCGTCCTGATATTCCTTTGCATGCACTGGCCATGCTGAAAAACCCACGTCCAGGTATTGAGCCTGACGTGCCTGGCCAAGTTGGTCCTGTAAAGCTGATAGAGTCCTTAAAAGAAAAAGGTCACATCATTGCTTACGTGGGTGATGTGGTGGGTACCGGTTCTTCCCGCAAATCCGCAACGAACTCCGTTTTGTGGTTCACCGGCGAAGACATCCCTTACGTACCGAACAAACGCTTCGGTGGTGTGTGTTTAGGTAGCAAAATTGCTCCTATTTTCTACAACACCATGGAAGACGCTGGCGCGCTACCGATCGAACTCGACGTATCCCAAATGGAAATGGGCGATGTGATCGAACTACGCCCCTACGAAGGCAAAGCCTTGAAAAACGGCGAAGTCATCGCTGAGTTCACCGTAAAATCTGACGTGCTCTTCGACGAAGTTCGCGCTGGTGGCCGTATTCCATTGATCATTGGTCGTGGTTTAACAACCCGTGCTCGCGAAGCCCTAGGCTTGCCTCCTACCGACCTGTTCCGCTTGCCCGCCTCCCCAGTTGATTCCGGCAAAGGCTTCACACTGGCTCAAAAAATGGTGGGTCGCGCTTGTGGTCTACCCGAAGGTCAAGGCGTACGCCCCGGTACTTACTGCGAACCTCGCATGACTACCGTAGGTAGCCAGGACACCACCGGTCCAATGACACGTGACGAACTCAAAGACTTGGCTTGCTTGGGCTTCTCTTCAGACCTAGTGATGCAGTCCTTCTGTCACACAGCGGCTTACCCCAAACCCATCGACGTAAAAACACACCACGAATTGCCTGAGTTCATCAGCACACGCGGTGGGGTTTCCTTGCGTCCTGGTGACGGTATTATTCACTCCTGGCTCAACCGCATGTTGTTGCCTGACACCGTTGGTACAGGTGGTGACTCTCACACCCGTTTCCCAATCGGTATTAGCTTCCCCGCGGGTTCCGGTCTAGTGGCTTTTGCGGCCGCAACCGGTGTGATGCCATTGGATATGCCCGAGTCTGTTTTGGTTCGTTTCAAAGGCGAAATGCAGCCTGGCGTCACCCTACGTGACCTAGTTAACGCCATTCCTTTGTACGCCATCAAACAAGGCCTACTCACCGTAGAAAAAGCCGGTAAGGTCAACATTTTCTCTGGTCGCATTCTTGAGATCGAAGGCTTGCCTAACCTCAAAATCGAACAGGCCTTTGAGCTTTCCGATGCTTCCGCAGAACGTTCCGCTGCCGCATGTACCGTGCGTCTAAACAAAGAGCCAATCATCGAATACCTCAACAGCAACATCACTCTATTAAAATGGATGATTGCGAATGGCTACGAAGACGAGCGCACCATCATGCGTCGTATCAAAGCTATGGAAGAGTGGCTCGAAAACCCTCAGTTGCTCGAGCCTGATGCCGATGCGGAATACGCCGCTGTTATCGAAATCGACTTGGCTGATATTCACGAGCCTATCGTGGCTTGCCCGAACGATCCGGATGATGTCAAAACCCTATCCGAAGTGTCCGGCACACCAATTGACGAAGTCTTTATCGGTAGCTGCATGACCAACATCGGTCACTTCCGTGCCGCCTCCAAGCTGCTCGAAGGCAAGCGCGACATCCCAACCCGTTTGTGGGTAGCCCCACCAACCAAAATGGATCAGGATCAGTTATCTGACGAAGGTCACTACGGTGTACTCGGTTCTGCTGGTGCTCGTATGGAAATGCCAGGTTGTTCCTTGTGTATGGGTAACCAAGCCCAAGTACGCGAAGGCGCTACCGTGATGTCCACCAGTACACGCAACTTCCCGAACCGCTTGGGTAAAAACTCCAACGTATTCTTGGGCTCTGCTGAGTTGGCTGCCATTTGTTCCCGTCTAGGCCGTATTCCAACCAAAGAGGAATACTTGGCTGACATGGGCATCTTGCAAGCCGATAGCGATAACATCTATCGCTACATGAACTTTGATCAAATTCAAGAGTTCCAAGACATCGCAGATACTGTAGGCTAATACCCCACACTTCTTGCCCTAACCCCTTGCGCCTTTCTAGCCCAAGGGGTTTTTTCTATTCACAATCAACTAGTACAGGTACACTGTACGTTTTGCTCGTCTGTTAGGAATGTACATGGTTGACTCTGTTGTCTCCACCTCTGTTTTGCATCATAAAGCCCATGATGTGCTCGCTCTGATTGAAGCCCTTAACCACTCTGGTTCACGGCTAGAGGATCAGTTCTGGGAAACTCAACTCAATCAAATGGTGCTTGATCTATTAGGTGATCCGAACAGCACGATCCTAGAGCAGCTTTTAGATTATTTAGCCACCACCTATCAGCCGGATCTCTACGACATTTTGGCCAGCCTCATCGAGGGCATGGCCGAAAGCGCCACTGTGCACTACGAGGGCAACCGCTACGACGTGTTATTAGTGACCGCCCCCATTGCGACGTGGACGCGCCACCAGTTACCAGATGGCGTGTTAAACCCCACTCAGCACGAGAAACTGCTGACCTTGTTTAAATCTTATGCCAGCAGCCACGCCAAAGTCGCAGTATTAGGCCAATTATTAAGTTTTGATCAATTACCTCAGAATTTTGCACAAACACACGAACTGTGCGCAAAGCTAGGCACCTTGGCCTTAGATGCCAAACCGGCCTCTATAGAAATCGATCAACGCGAAGACGGTATTCATCTATTAGCTGATACCAAATTTATTGTGATGGCCATTGCCGTGCCACAGGGCACCCCCACCTTCGCTTGGCAAGAAGACGCCGACCCCTTATCCGCCATGCAACAGTTTCAGCAAGACTGGAAAGAGCAATGCGAGAAAATTCTGGGGGCCATGTTCGCCGGCTGTCAAAACCACTATTTGCCACCCAATGGCTACTTTTACAATAACCGTGAAAGCGATAAGCAAATGCGCCCCTTGGCCGTCAAAGCCGCGGTGCAATGGCTGTCAATGATCACTGACAGCGAACCCAGTCAAATTAATGCGGTCATCGCGCGCTGCGGCGTGGAAGACACCGAGGAATTCCGCATTGGATTGGGGGTCGCCAATGATGAAGACATTTTGTACGGCTGTGTTTGGCCTATCTTCAGTAAAGACGAGGTCGATCTTTCCAGCCCGCATTATCAAGACATGGCCTTGACCTTACAAAACCTACTCACTGAATTAGGCGTAGAGTCCATTCGCTTTTTAGCCGGACTCTTTGATCCCGAGTTCTGTGACGACTGTCATGCACCGTCTTTCCCTAATGCCAAAGGCGAATTACAACATCCCTATTTGCCAGAGGACACGGACTACACCCCCTCCGCTATTCATTAATCTCAGCGATGCGCATTGATTTATTTTGCCAAGTGGTCGATAACTATGGCGATATTGGGGTTTGTTGGCGCTTGGCCAGGCAACTCAGCCGCTCTATACCGGTACGCCTTTTTGTGGATGATTTGCAGGCTTTTTCACGCATAGAAAAAGCCATTGATCCGAAACAATCACCACAACGCGTCGCCCACACTGTGATCCACCACTGGTCCGATGCCGAACAGGCTCAACCTGCACCCATCGTCATCGAAGCCTTTGGCTGCGATTTACCTGAACGCTACCTCCACCACATGCCGCAGCACACCCAGCTTTGGCTTAATGTGGAATACCTCAGCGCCGAATCTTGGGTAGAAGACCTACACCTAATGCCCTCCCCTCAAGCCAACGGCATCAGCAAATATTTCTTTTTTCCAGGTTTTACAGAAAAAACAGGCGGCCTCTTGGCGCCTATGGAAGGTCTGGAAATCGAGAAAGGCGTGAGGGCTGCAGAGGATGTCGACTCCATAAGTACAGTAGAGAGCGTAGTCGGTCTTAGTATTCCCACCGATCACAAGGTAGCCTTTATATTCCCTTACCCTAACGCCCCCTTAGAGACGCTGTACGAGGTGCTGGCGCAACAGGTGCAGCCTTGGACTGTGCTCTTAGCTGCGACTGCTCCAGAGCCCGTATTAAGCCCTGAGCAACGCACTCGCTTGTCTATCCATCGCCTGCCTTTTATTCAGCAAGCCGACTTTGACGCCCTCTTAGATGCGGCGGACCTCAATATTATCCGTGGCGAGGACTCCTTTGTGCGCGCGATCTGGGCGGCCAAACCTTTTATCTGGCAACCCTATATTCAGGACGAAGACACGCACCTAGAAAAACTACGTGCCTGGTTAGCCCGCACTCCATTTGATGCTGCGACGAAACAACTGATCATGGACTGGAGCACTTCACAGCTGCGCACAGAACAGCTACAACAAGCACTGCAAGGGCTCAACGGGTGGCAACAGCAATGTCAGGCTTATGCGCGTGAATTGGCTGCACACTACGATTTAGTGACGCAGCTCATCGCTTTTTGTTCGCAAAAGTGCCAGAAAGCGGTAAAATAGCTTTTTTCCATTCTCCGCTTTAGCAACAGACAAGATAATTGGTTTTATTTTGTCAGCCAAAATTGTGCCTATTGCGTGCGGAGGTCTCTTTCATCGGAGTCTTTATATCTATGAAAACCGCACAGGATTTACGCGTTGGTAACGTGGTAATGATGGGCAGCGATCCTTTAGTCGTTCAACGTGCTGAATACAACAAATCTGGTCGTAACAGCGCCGTTGTAAAACTAAAGTTCAAAAACTTACTAACAGGTAGCCCTAGCGAAGGCGTACATAAAGCTGACGAGAAATTCGAAATCGTCATGTTGGAAAAGAAAGAGTGTACCTACACTTACTTTGCCGACCCTATGTACGTGTTTATGGACGCCGACTACAACCAGTACGAAATCGAAGCCGACAGCATGGGCGACGCACTGAACTACCTCGAAGACGGGATGACTGCCGAAGTCGTCTTCTACGACGGTCGTGCTATCTCTCTAGAGCTTCCTACCACCATCGTACGTGAAATCATTTACACAGAGCCTGCCGTACGTGGCGACACTTCCGGTAAAGTCATGAAGCCAGCACGTCTAGCCACTGAGCACGTTGTGTCTGTGCCGATGTTCTGTGAAATTGGTGACAAGATCGAAATCGATACCCGTACTAACGAGTACCGTAGCCGCGTTAACTAATTCTTCGTCATTAGTTATCAAAAAAGACCCCAGCCGTTTGGATATGATTCCAAATCGCTGGGGTCTTTTAATTTCGCTGACCACCACACACAGCCAGGTTCACTTATCACCCATCAATTCAATCTATCATCGTCCATGAACTCGGGAATGGGTAGGACGGCGATGCCTTCTTCGCGCAGCTCTTGGTATTCTTCGGCGGTGGCCGAGCCGCGAATGGCGCGTTCGGGGGCTTCGCCCTCGTGCATTTTTCTGGCCTCAGAGGCGAATTGATCCCCTACGTCATCGGTGTTTTTGATGACCTGACGTATTTGTTTCAATACCTCGGCTTGTAGGGCGACCAAATTGGTGGCATCGGTTTCAGTAGGTACCGACGCATTAGCGCTGGCAGTCTGGGCGGAGGACTCGGTGGACTCCGCTGCTGGTCCAGAGCTACCTCTGCCGTGCTTTAGATTCAAACGTGGTGCGGAGAGCTTTTTTTCTATACGTTGGCTATTACATAAAGGGCAGCTTAATAGGCCGCGCTCTACTTGTTGATCGTAATCCTCATGCGATCTAAACCATCCTTCGAAGACATGTGCATTCTCACATGCTAAATCAAACACTTTTAAGGCCATAATGACATCATCTAAGAAACGGCTAAGGGCTGTGCCTTTAAACGCGGCACAGACTGTAATAACTGTTGGGTTACGATATGTTGTGGCTGCAGCAATACGTCTTTAGCACTACCCTGCTCCACAATCACCCCACCATCCATAATAGCAACCTGATCGGCAATATACTCAACTACGCTGAAATTATGCGTAATAAACAAATACGCCAAGCCGGTTTGTTGTTGTAAATCAATCAATAAATCTAAAATTTGCGCCTGCACCGACACATCCAAGGCCGAAGTCGGTTCGTCACAGACTAGAACTTTGGGCTCCACAGCCAGCGCTCTGGCAATCGCAATACGCTGACGCTGTCCACCGGAGAACTCATGGGCATAACGCTGGGCACTATTTTTAGGTAATGCCGTTAAATCCAATAAATCATGGATGCGTTTTGACGCTCCGTCGCATTGAGATTCGGCTGCAAGCTCAACAGCCCCTCGGCCAAAATATCCCCCACCATCATGCGGGGGTTTAATGAAGAAAAGGGATCCTGAAACACGATCTGTAGATCTTGGCGCTGCGTTTTTAAGGCAGAGCCACGGGTGTGCAACACATCTTGACCTAAAAGCAGCGCCTGCCCCGATACCACGGTTTGGTCATCGATCAAACGCAACAAGGCTTTGGCCACCGTGCTTTTACCGCAGCCCGAGGCACCCAACAACGCCAAGGTCTGTCCCGCCCTTAAGGTAAAGTCCAGTCCTTTCACGATTTCAATAGATTGGTTGCGCTTAAAAAAACCGGAAGCTTTTTTATAGGCCACCCGTAGGTCTTTGACCTCTAGGACAGAGCGCGCCGAATCACCCACCGCAACCACATCACCATAACGCGCCTGACGTTGGGCAAAGCTAGGGATGGCGGCTAATAGCTGTTGGGCGTATTCGTGTTTCGGAGCCGCAAAAAAGTCGGCTTTATTTGCGATCTCAACGATTTTACCGTAACGCATCAGGGCGACGGTATCCGCCACCTGCTGCACCACCGCCAAATCATGGGTGATCAATAACACCGTTAAGCCCAGCTCTTTTTGTATGTCGCTTAGCAACTGCAAAATTTGCGCCTGTACGGTGACATCCAAGGCGGTAGTGGGTTCATCGGCAATCAAAATATCCGGCTCTCCCGCCAAGGTCATAGCAATCATGATGCGTTGACGCTGTCCGCCGGAAAACTGAAAAGGGTATTCATTAAAGCGCTGCGCGGCATTCGGAATGCCCACCCGATCCAGCCATTGAATAGCCCGCTGTTTCAAGACTGTGCCTTGATGGTCTGTATGCGCTCGTAGACTTTCCATGAGCTGATCGCCAATGGTCAGCACGGGGTTCAAACAGGTTGCCGGCTCTTGGAAAATCATGGCGACCTTGCGGCCACGTACGCTGCGCATCTGGGCTTCCGTCAGGCTAAACACATCGGTCTGATCTACCTGTACCTGACCGCTGACAATGCGTGCGGCCTCGGGCAATAAACGCAAAATAGCCAAGGCCGTCATGCTCTTGCCGCTGCCGGATTCGCCTACCAGAGCAAAGGTTTGTCCTTTTTCTACGGTGAAACTGACCTGATCCACCGCCATCTGGCCACTGCCTTGAATTTGAACGCTGAGATTGTCGACCTTAAGCATGTTTTACCTCTGGAGCCAAACGTCGAGCGCGTGGATCAAAGGCACGCTGTACCGCATCCGCAAAAATATTAGCCGCCAACACCAAGGTCAACAAAAACACAAACGCCCTTTAGAGATGTCTAGAGATCCCAT
>DUNB01000119.1 GCA_012839585.1 Alcaligenaceae bacterium
GCACTACATAGAACACGTTTTTTCTGTGATTTTATAAACGGCAACGGACTCATTTTCGGTAATTCCGCGCATACACCTCTGCCCCCATGGCTTGAATTTGTTGTTCCACCATCACCGTAAAAGGCGCAATAAGCGGTGAAAAATCGTGCTCTGGTTCTAAAACGGTTAACGCTCTTGTGATCGCCTCTACCGTCGACACCGCCGCGGTTTCGCGTGCCTTACGTACACGATATTGTGAGGGCTCCCCCAAAGGCAGACTCAGGTGCGGCAGCGTTTTTAAGACTGGATTGAGCTGAATAATTTTGCGTACATTGCGCCATGTGCCATCTGGCACGATCAATAATGACGACACCTCTTTATTGGTCGCCTCTAACGGCTGTATCACGCTGTGCTCATCTGCTGGAAACAACAAAAAAGCCGCCTCTACGGTTGCCAGTTTTTCCTCTAGCTGCGCAAAATGTTCCCCCACCCAAAGCTGCGACCTCGTTAAGCCCAACACGGCTAAACGCGCTGTATTTAACGGGTGTTTGCTCTCATCGGGATGTTGTAACACCAGCACCTGCGTGCGGTTAGCTATTTCGCTGATATGCGCGCACAAACAATGCGAAACGGGCCGCGTACAACGCGCGCAGGTAGGACGAGAGGTGGATCTGGACTGAGACATAAAGAACTTTTCGATGTGTTTTAAGAAAGGAGGACAGGTTTTGCTATGCCTTTTTATGATGCGACTCACTGCCAGCACGGTCTTAGTACGCGTTACTCTCTGATCGAGCGTACAATCGTCATGATAATAGCTGATGCGGTTGAAAACACCACGCCGACTTAATTTAGCACGCTATTTCAGATTGGATTCAATCTGTCAGCCACTTTGCAGGCTGTTTTATCCACTGTAAGCGTAGTCATCAAACGCTTTTGACATCCTCTTCGCCCTAAAACACGAGGTTTTCCGCGTATTTTAGTAATCCGCAAAACTCTCTTTCCTATCACCGTCATAACTATTTTCCCAAACTTGTCTGCGGTCAATTTCAAATCCGACCAACTCACCTATGATGAAGCTGTCACTTCACTAATCAGGAGAAAATCATGAAAAAAGCCGTATTCACCATGGAACCCTTCAGCTGCCCTTCTTGCATTAAAAAAATTGAAAGCACTTTGCAAAAAATCGAAGGGCTGGATGAAGTCAAAGTTATGTTTAACTCCGGTCGCATCCGAACGAGTTTTAACAGCGAAAAAACCAGCGCTGAAGAGATAGCAAACATCTTGACTCGTCTTGGCTACCCCGTGTTATCAACCAAAGTTTCATAATGTCGCACCACCCACCACTGACGGCTTTTAACGCGTCAGTGGCCTCTTTCCCATAACAATAATTTATCTGGGAGCACATCATGTCTCAAGTTAAAAACGCTTATATTGCAAGCGTAACGGGCGCCCTGTTGCTGCTTGCTTTAGCCTTCCACGTTGCAGGGCTCTCAAGCCTAAAAGAATACTCGCTCATTATCTCCACCTTAATAGCGGGCTATTTCATCGCCGTCAAAGCCTTTCAGGCCTTGCGTATGAAAACCTTCAGCATTGAGTTACTGGTGACCATTGCCGTCATTGGCGCGCTGATTATTGGTGAATATGTGGAGTCAGCTGCCGTCACCTTTTTATTCATTTTCGGTGCTTACCTTGAAACCCGTACACTAGAGAAAACACGTTCCTCTTTACGCGATCTGATTGATATGACCCCTGTAGAGGCCACAGTGATACGGCCCGAGGGCAATGTAAAAATATCAGCTGATGAATTAGTAAAGGGCGACCGTGTTGTTATACGTTCTGGCGAACGCGTCGCGGTCGATGGCACCATTGTGTCGGGACAAGCGCTGATTGTTGAAGCCGCCATTACCGGTGAGTCTGTGCCCGCTAACAAAGCCATCAATGATCAGGTCTACAGCGGCACCATTGTGGATAATGGCTACATAGAAGTCTTAGCAGATCGTGTGGGTGACGATACCACCTTCTCTAAAATTATTGAGATGGTAGAGGACGCCCAAGAAACCAAAACACGTGCGCAAAAGTTTTTGGACAAGTTCGCCAATATCTACACCCCTTCGATTGTGGTGTTGTCCGTACTGGTTTATTTATTTTCAAAAAACGTAGAACTCGCCCTAACCTTCTTAGTCATTGCCTGCCCAGGCGCCTTGGTAATCTCTGTACCTGTCTCCATGGTAGCCGGTATTGGTAACGGTGCGCGCCACGGTGTGCTCGTTAAAGGCGGTGAGACCATGGAAAACCTATCAAAAATCAATCTGATTATTTTTGATAAAACAGGAACGCTCACAAAAGGTAAACCCACCGTCACCGATATCAAAAGCTGGGGGATGGATCAAGAGGAACTACTGCGTCTAGTGGCTCAAGCGGAAACCGCCTCAGAGCACCATCTGGGTCAAACTATCGTAGCAGAAGCCAAAAAACGTAAATTAGCTCTTGATGAAAAACTAGAAAATGCCCGTATCATCAAAGGCAACGGCATGGTGGCCACAGTGGCTGGTGACGATTGGGTCATTGGTAACCGTAAACTGATGGCAGACCAAAACATCCTTATTGATGCGCAAATCGAATCCTATGCCACCGAGCGTGAAAAAGCCGGTAACACCGCTATTTTTGCCGCCGTTAATAACAAGCTGGTAGGTGTGATTTCCATCGCGGACCAGATCAAACCCGAAGCGAAAATGGCTCTGCAGCAATTACGCCGTGATGGTGTAGAAAAAATGATTATGCTCACTGGCGATAACCGCCATACCGCCAAACTAGTCGGAGATGAGCTGGGTCTGGATGCCGTACACGCAGAACTCTTACCTCAAGATAAGGTGAAATGGGTTCAGCAGTTCAAAACCGAAGGGTATCGTGTCGCAATGGTAGGTGATGGCATTAACGATGCTCCTGCCTTAGCGACAGCGGATGTTGGTTTAGCTATGGGTATAGGTGGTGCAGATATTTCGATGGAAACAGCCGATATCGTCTTGATGTCTGACCGATTAGACCAGTTTGCTCATGCTTACTCATTAGCCCAAACCACAGTACGTAATATGAAGCAAAACACTGTCATAGCGGTGGGCACCGTAGTTCTATTGTTAATTGGGGTATTATTAGGCAAGGTCTTTTTAGCCTCAGGCATGCTTATCCATGAACTGAGTGTATTAATTGTGATTCTTAACGCAGTCCGGTTGGTACGTTATCGTTCGCGCCAAATAGAACAGCCAAAAAGCTCGGACTCGTTAAAACTTAAATCATCATGAGTCAGCCTAACGCTACACCCCACTCTGAAAAAGCGGTAGATACCTCTGCCGCTTTACACTCTTTGTGTGTTTCTCGGGTACCGATTTTCAATCATTTGCCCTACGAAGAGCTCGTTGCTATTGCCGAAAAAGCAACAATGCGTGTGTATGAAAGTGGTCAGTTTGTCCACCGCAGCGGCGAACGCTCTGATCAATTATTTATTGTGCACAAAGGCAAGGTTAAAGTTTACCGCCTGTCTAAAACAGGCAGAGAGCAATTAGTACGCATCTTACTGCCTGGTGACTTTAGCGGTGAGCTCGCTTTGTTTTCAGACAGCCAGCATGACTCTTATGCAGAGGTCGTAGAGACCTCACATATTTGTACAATGAGTCGCTCTGATCTGCACCAACTGCTGCTGCGACACCCAACAATTGCTTTGCATGTGCTCAAAGAGGTTTCAACGCGCTTAAAAATGAGTGAAAACCAAACCACAGCCATCGCCACAGAAAGCATCAATACTCGTATTGCGCAGTACTTAGCGGATTTGGCCGAACAAGAAAACGCAGACACCTTTAACTTGCCCATTTCTCGTAAAGACCTGGCCTCTTATCTTGGCACCACTCCCGAAACCTTGAGCCGCAGACTTGGCGAGTTCGAACAAGCAGGGCTGATTCAACAAACGGGTCAGCGCAAGATGCGCATTTTGGATCTGGATGCACTACTCTTGCTGTAACGATTTTTCACGTTCCTCACAGTGCAGAGATGAAATCCGCGAAGGTTATGAATATGAGATCACTTGAATTGCTCCTACCACCACCCGTCATTATGCTGACAACCGCTCTGATCATGTGGCTGTTGTCAGTCTTATTTCCAACTTTCAACAAAGACTTAACCAGCAGCCTGATAGGGGCTGTCATTGTTGGCCTGATCGGTCTAGCTATAGGCCTGAGCGGTGCAATTTCCTTCCTACGTGCAAAAACGACGCTAGACCCTAAAAGACCAGGCGATGCCTCTCTATTGGTTACATCAGGTATTTATCGTTTTACCCGCAACCCCATGTATTTAGGATTATTGCTCATGCTGGCTGCGTGGGGGATGTTTTTGGGTAATATATTGTCGCTGCTATTTATTATTGTTTTTTTCTTTTATATCCACCGCTATCAAATTCAACCCGAAGAACGCGTTCTTGAGGAAAAATTCGGCACTGAATTTGTCTTATATAAGACCAAGGTCCGTCCATGGATCTAAACCTCAAACAGCAACATTGAAAAGAGTGCCTACCAGTGCTGTTGCGGCCATTGCCGCACCACCCCAGAAGGTGACCCTGAGTGCACCACGAAAAAGACTTGCCCCTCCTAGCTTAGCACCAAGAGCTCCGAGTATCGCCAGAAAGAAGATGGTCGCTATATACACATAAACACCAATCAGATGGAATGGCGAAAATAGGACTATTAGCAAAGGGGGAAGCGCTCCAGCAGTAAAGGTCATCGCAGAGGTGAATGCTGCAAGCACGGGTTTTGCCGTTCCAAAATCCGTGATTCCAAGCTCCTCACGAGCATGAGTACCCAATGCATCATGCTCAGTCATCTGTTTGGCAACCTCTAATGCTACCGCCTCACTCACGCCCCGGGCGATGAAGATTTTTGTCAGTTCGTTTAGTTCTTCTTGTGGCTGCTCAGCAAGCTCTTGACGTTCTCTGGCGAGATCCGCTTGTTCGGTATCTGCTTGGGAGCTGACAGAGACGTATTCTCCCGCAGCCATCGACATGGCTCCCGCCACCAGACCCGCTGTCCCAGCCAATAGGATTTCAGATGTACTACCAGCAGCGGCAGCTACGCCAACGATCAGACTGGCTGTGGAAACAATACCGTCATTGGCTCCGAGTACGGCTGCCCGCAACCAACCGATGCGAGATACATTATGTTTTTCTTTATGTTGTCGTCGCACGTCTCTGTCTTCCTTTAGATGAGTAATTATGATGCTAGGGAAAATTGTACTATGACCTCGAACCCGTCTGCCTTGCCCGTTGCGGGTGACGAAAACATCAACTCTGCACCCACACCGCGCACAATCGAAGACACAATCGCCAGCCCAAGACCAAATCCTTCAACATATTTGTCAGAACGTACAAATCGCTGGGTTAGTTTAGCCAGATTGGCAGCTGACACAACAGGGCCTGCATTGACGACTGTCAAGCGTCCATCCCTAGATAAGCTGATTTCAACTGCACTACCTTGTGACCCGTGCTTTAATGCATTTTCGAGCAGATTTCGTACTAGAATCGCAAAAATATCCGGATCAATAAAAGAAAATACGGATGCCGTTGACGGTAACGTTAACTTAATCGGAACTCGAGCGGTTTGTTGCATATCCTGAACCACATGACCCAAAAGCAAATTAAGGTCTTGTGGTACGTCGACCAAAAGGCCTCCACCCTCGGCCTTTGCCAATTGCAGCAGCTTTTCTGATAGTCGAGCTAATTCTCGCAAAGACCCCTCGATCTGAGTTGCACGTGTACGTAGCGGCCCTTCAGGTACTTCTCGAATCAATCGTTGCGTCTGAGCAAGCGCAGACGCCAAAGGAGTTCGTAGCTCATGGGCGCTATTCTCTGCGAATCTTCTCTCAGCCTCTAGAGCGTGTCGTAACCGCTCA
>DUNB01000120.1 GCA_012839585.1 Alcaligenaceae bacterium
ATGGGATCAGCGTTTACCTGAGCCCTACCGCTCCAGCTCTAGGTGTAGATACGGTCGCTGACCTCGATAAGGTGCGCGAAATTTTTCAAAATCGGTTATAAACGAGGTTTTGCTTATTAAATTTGCCGCAGAACATACAGGTCCGTATGTATAGGCCAGGTAAATTTAATACGTCAAATATCTATTTACAGGAGGACGTTATGCGCCTGATTCTACTTGGGCCTCCCGGTGCCGGGAAAGGCACTCAAGCTGCTTTTATTACAGAGGAATTCAACATTCCTCAAATTTCCACTGGCGATATGTTGCGCGCCGCTGTTAAGGCCCAAACTCCTTTAGGCATCGAAGCCAAAAAGGTGATGGATGCGGGCGGCCTAGTTTCTGATGATTTAATTATCGGACTAGTACGCGATCGTCTATTAGAGTCTGACTGCGCTAGTGGTTATTTGTTTGATGGCTTCCCTCGCACCATCCCCCAAGCAGATGCTCTTAAAGACGCCGACGTGTCTTTGGACTATGTGGTGGAGATCGATGTGCCAGCAGAAAACATCATCGACCGCATCAGCGGCCGTCGTGTACACCCTGCTAGCGGCCGTTCTTATCACGTCACTTTTAATCCACCAAAAGTGGAAGGTAAAGATGACGTCACCGGCGAAGACCTCATCCAGCGTGATGACGACAGCGAAGCCACCGTTCGCAATCGCTTAGATGTATATCAAAAACAAACCCGTCCCTTAGTTGACTACTACTCTAGCTGGGCCAACTCAGGTGATGCAAAAGCGCCTAAATATATTAAAATCGAAGGCGTTGGTTCGGTAGAAGAAATACGTAATCGTATTTTAGAGGCACTTAAATCCTAAGTTCCTTCCTTAATCCGGCCTTTGTGCCGGATTTTTTACATCAGGATATCTTATGCAAATCAAAGACAAAGTATTTGTAGTTACCGGTGGGGCTTCCGGCTTGGGAGCCGGCAGTGTAAAGATGCTTGTTGAACAAGGCGCCAAAGTTGTTATTGCTGACATTCAAGACGAGGCTGGGCAAGCATTAGCTGCTGAATTAGGACAAACCTATGTGCATTGTGACGTAACCAGCGCCGAAGACGGACAAAAAGTCATTGATGCTGCATTAAAACTTGGCCCACTTTTTGGACTGGTTAACTGTGCCGGTGTGGCTCCGGCCTCTCGTACCGTCGGTCGCGAAGCCCCCCATGATCTAGAGCTCTTTCAAAAAGTGGTCAACATTAACCTGGTGGGTACTTTTAACATGTGCCGCCTTGCCGCATTTGCTATGAGCACTAACGAACCAGAGCCCACTGGCGAACGAGGCGTACTCATCAATACCGCTTCGGTAGCGGCCTTTGATGGCCAGATCGGTCAAACAGCTTACGGCGCTTCCAAAGCTGGCGTGGCTGGCATGACACTGCCCATGGCACGTGACTTGTCTCGTTTAGGGATTCGTTGTGTGACCATCGCTCCTGGTATTTTTGGCACCCCCATGGTGTTCGGCATGCCCCAAGAGGTCCAAGACTCTTTGGCGGCCAGCATTCCTTTCCCATCACGCCTGGGCCGTCCCGAGGACTATGCCAAACTGGTCTTTAGCATCATTGATAATGAAATGATCAACGGTGAAACTATTCGCCTAGATGGCGCAATCCGCATGGCCCCAAAATAAACCATGAGCTTATTACGTTCGGCTGCCCTGATTAGCAGCCTAACCTTGGTATCGCGCATTACTGGTCTAGTGCGCGATATTTTAATTGCGCGCAGCTTTGGTGCTGGCCCGCTCAGTGATGCATTCTGGGTGGCTTTTCGCATACCGAATTTACTGCGCCGCCTATTTGCTGAAGGGGCTTTCTCCCAAGCCTTTGTGCCTATTTTGGGCGAGGTTCGCAGCTCTGGCACCCAATCCGAGGTAAAAACCCTATTAGACCGAGTTGCACTGGCCCTCACCAGTGCACTGATGCTCATCACCGCCTTGGGCATCCTAGCCGCCCCGTGGGTGGTTAGCGCCATGGCCAGTGGTATGACCACACCAGAAAAGCAAACGGAGTTTGAGGCAGCCGTCTGGATGACGCGCCTGATGTTCCCCTACATTATTTGCATGTCCTTAGTGGCCTTTGCCTCGGGCGTGCTCAATACCTGGAGTCGCTTCGCTATTCCTGCGTTCACTCCCATTTTGCTTAACCTTTCCATGATTTTAGCTAGTGTGTTTGCGGCGCCGTATTTTGATCCGCCCATTTACGCGCTGGCTGCGGGGGTAATGCTAGGTGGTGTGGCGCAGCTCAGTGTGCAATGGGCGGCCTTAGCAAAACTGGGGATGCGTCCGCGTCTTTCGTTTGATGTAGTGCGAGCCTGGACCGACCCTGTGGTCAAGCGCATCGTCAAACAGATGCTACCGGCCATTCTAGGCGTGTCCGTGGCGCAGATCTCTTTGTTGATCAACACCAACATTGCGACCTGGTTGCAATCTGGTAGCGTGACCTGGCTTTCCTTTGCGGACAGATTGATGGAATTTCCTACCGCCCTACTTGGCGTTGCCCTAGGCACAGTCCTGTTACCTAAGCTGTCTGCCGCCTACGCCAAAGCGGAACATAATGACTATCAAGCTCTCTTGGACTGGGGACTACGACTGGTTGTGATGTTAGGTCTACCTGCGGCCTTAGGGCTTGCTCTGCTGAGCGATGGACTAGTAGCCACCTTGTTCCATTATGGTGCATTTAATGCCGCCGACGTACAACAAACCCAAACCGCAGTCATGGCTTATGCCGTAGGCTTATTGGCTCTACTGGCCATTAAGATCCTTGCCCCGGCTTTTTATGCCCGTCAAGACATAAAAACACCGGTACGCATCGCGATCGTGGTGCTAGTGCTAACACAACTCTTTAACCTAATCCTAGTACCTACCTTTGCCCATGCCGGTTTGGCGCTCTCTATAGGACTCGGGGCTAGCATCAATGCGCTATGTTTATTGTATTTATTGTACAAACGCCACATTTATCGTCCCCAATCTGGCTGGCTACGGTTTATACTACGGTTAATCCCCGCGCTTGCCGTGATGACCTCTCTCTTGCTAGTGGCCGATCAATCTATTGATTGGATTGCCCTGGCTTACGCGCCGTGGCTACGTGCCTTATGCTTACTTTTAGTGGTAATTATATGTGCTGCGAGCTACGGATTTATGCTTATTTTATTTGGCTTTAGACTACGCGACTTTACAAAGCCGCGTCTATAATATATATTATTAGTCTTTGCCAATTAAACCTTTTACTATTTTATTCAATATGGCTAATACAGCACAAGCTCGTAAACGCGCCCGTCAAGCAGATGCGCGTAACAAACACAACGCAAGCATGCGCTCCATGATGCGTACATCCATCAAACGCGTGCGTCAGGCTATCGAAACCGGTGACCAAGCCGCTGCTAACGAAGTTTTCCAAAAAACTTCTAGCATCATTGATCGCGTTGCTGACAAAAACATCATTCACAAAAACAAGGCTGCTCGCCTCAAAAGCCGCCTAGCCTCCGCTATCAAGGCGTTGGCAGCCTAAAGCGGCTGGGTTTAATTGGCCGAGTCAGCCATGTAGCCCATAACCACTATAGGCTATGTGATAAAAAAGAGTGCTCTATAGCACTCTTTTTTGCGTTTACCCAAAACGCACGGAAAGCCTCGTCCTTTAAGGCAAAGAAGATGTCAAACTCTAAACCATCACCCGCTCTTAGCGCAGAAAACAAAAAAGCCCTAATCAAATAGGGCTCACATCTAATCAAAACAACTATCAGGTTTTATTCGCCATTAGTCTGCATACTGACACCTGAGGTTTGCAAATCATTGTCTTTAGCAAAACCACAAACAAACTTCCAGGCCAAGGGTTCTAATTCGCGTAGACGCGGATCCACCACCACACAACGCACACCATCTATCAAACGCGGTACCACATAGGGTGAATAGGTAAAAGGACCACCTACCGATCCGGCAGGTCTAAACTGAGACATGACCCCTGCTAAACGCTCAGCCCAATCACTGGGTCTAAAGCGTTGTCCCGAAGAGGTTGTTCCATGAATTACAAGCTTTGTAGACATAGGATTCCAAGGATAAACAGCACTTACGCTCAACATACTACACCCAGTATTGTATCCTATTGCGCCCATTACTTATACTAATTGACACCTTTACTCGCCCTGATGAGCGAGATGTGCCGCGCACTTGATCAAGCGTCCAGACTTCGAGCCAGATGACTAGGCGTAACGCAGACTTTGATCTATTATATAAAATTGGCTAATTATTTTTTGCTAAGGTTTAGTATGAACGCTACGGCTCCTATACGGCACTATTTACAGTTTAATGATTTAACTAAAGACGAAACGCTTTATCTATTGGATCGCGCGCGCCTAATCAAAGACCGTTTTAAGCGTTACGAACCACACCTCACCCTACACGACCGCACACTAGCCATGGTGTTTGAAAAAGCCAGCACACGCACACGCGTCTCTTTTGAGGCAGGCATGTACCAACTAGGCGGATCAGTCATTCATCTTACTACCAATGATTCTCAGCTAGGCCGCTCTGAACCCATCGAGGACACCGCACGTGTCGTTTCTCGTATGGTTGATATCGTCATGATCCGCACCTTTGGTCAGGATCGTATCGAGCGTTTTGCTGAGTTCTCTCGCGTACCGGTAATCAACGGGTTAACCAATGAATACCACCCTTGCCAAATCTTGGCCGACATTTTCACCTTTATCGAGCACCACGGCTCCATCGAGGGCAAAACCGTAGCCTGGATCGGTGACGGCAACAACATGGCCTACACTTGGCTGCAAGCCGCCGAAATGCTCGGCTTTAAACTGCACATATCCTCCCCCGACGGTTACAAACTTGACCGTTCCTTAATTGGCAACCCGGACGCCTCCGTCTTCCAAGAGTTTGATGACCCCATTGACGCCTGCAGAGGCGCACACCTAGTCACCACAGACGTGTGGACCAGCATGGGCTTCGAAGAAGAAAACGAAGTGCGCCGCAAAGCTTTTGCCGAATGGTGTGTGGACCAAGACATGATGGACGTTGCTGCTAAAGTCACATCGGCGGTGACCTCCTCGC
>DUNB01000121.1 GCA_012839585.1 Alcaligenaceae bacterium
AAGGGCGCATACAGGCGTGGGTGAAATCCTGCCCTCTACATATAAGCGCTGAGAGATCGTCTGCGCCATCCTTTCGAAGAGTTCGGCTAAACCGCCCCCGCTTTGCCCTGAGACCGTAATGGCTGAGCTAAATAAACGGGGGCGGTTTAGCCGAACTCTTCGAAAGGATGGCGCAGACGATCTCTCAGCGCTTATATGTAGAGGGCAGGATTCGGGCGCTCACCGCGCAAGGGCGCATACAGGCGTGGGTGATGGCCTTGTTGCCGGGCTTGGTGGCAGCTGCTTTGTACGTGATTGACTATGAGCTCATTGCTCCGTTGTGGCAGCAGCGGTCTGGTCAATTGGTGTTGGTGGTGATCGTTTTGTTAGATTTGCTAGGGCTGTGGCTGATCCGACGTATTGTCAATGTCAGTCTCTAGGAGCAAACCATGTGGCTCGCTTTAAGTCTATTGTTCATCACGCTGTGGGTTGCGGTGTTGTGTGGTGGTCTGTTGTGGCCTTTGCTGTGGCATGCTAAAAGTGCCTCCTCGAATTCACCGCTTTCATGGCGCAGTGCGTGGTGGCGCTATTGGCATTCTTTGTGCCAACCTCTCTTAAGTTGGCGCCATAGACAGCGCTTGGCTCGATTGTTGATGCACACGGGACAGACCTCAGAGCAGGCGGAGCGCATTTTTGCTTATCAGTGCGGCGCGTTCTTAGGCACGTTTTTATTAATTTTACTGTTGGGGTTGTGGTGGGGCGAGGGGCGAATGCATGGCTTGCCTTGGGCTTTGCTATTGGGCGGACTCCTGTATTGGTATCCGGTCACGGTGTTACAACGCACAATGCGCCAACAACAGCTCCATATGCAGCGTGACTTTCCCTTTATGCTGGATTTGCTCACGTTAAGCATCGAGGCCGGCATGGGCATACAAAGTGCTTTGCAGCTTTGTGTGACGCAGCTGCCGTCTTATCTGTTGCGCCACCATCTGCAACTGACCTTAGATGATTTGCGTACGGGTTTAAGTCGTGAGCAGGCTTTTAGTCGCTTTGCACAGCGGGTGGCACTGGACGAGGCGCATGCTTTTGTGGCGGCCTTGCAGCAGTCCTTTGAACTAGGTGGCAGCTTAGGTCCGTTGTTACGCCAACAGGCACAACAACGGCGTCAAGAACGCTTTTTGCGTGCGGAAAAAAAAGCCCTAGAGGCTCCAGTGAAAATGTTGTTGCCCTTAGTGGTGTGCATCTTTCCTTGTACGTTTTTAGTGATTGGTTATCCGTTGTTTTATCAGTTATGGCAAAACCTTTAGCTACTTTGGCCATCTATCAAGCAACAGGTTTTTGGAGTCGTTTTTACGGTTGGCATCGTTTTGCACATCCAGAGGCGCTGTTGTATTTTACGTCGTGTAAGGCAGTGCATGGCATAGGGCTAACACAGCCTTTGTGGGTATTGTTCGTGGATAAAAAAGGCGCCCCTCTAGGGCAATGGCGTTGTCTGAAACCGAACCGCTGGCTGTGGTGTGCAAAGGCAGCGGGGGCCATAGAGTGTCAGGCTCCCATAGAAAAACGCCGCCAGTATTTGGCGGCGTTCACTCATTTGGCTTGGCAGGCTCAGATTAGACCTTGGCGTTTGCGTTGTTTTGGCCGAATACGCTGCGGTAAATAGAGTAGAAGCTGCTGTAGAGCACTGCCATCATTAAAAGGTTGAGCGGGGTAAGCAAAAAGTGCACCAAGGCGGCGCCTAGTAAACTGACTAAGGCGTCGGCGACAAACTGTAAAGCAATATAGATCACAGCCCAGCAGACTCCAAAGACGACGAAGGCGCCTTTGTTACGCCAACAGGCGACCATAGAGTAAAACAAGGCTTTTTTCAGAGGAATCTGATGCCATCCCATCAGAGCTGGTGCATGCCAAAATAAAATGGAAATGCCCAAGTAAAAGAAACCAAAGAGGAAAAAGGGCGCACGCACGGCGTTCATGACCTCTGCTGGATTGAGCTCGTCACCCGACATGGCAGTCATGATGCTGTTGCTAAATGGTAAGACGGCTAAAAAACCGGCCACCAAACAGCAAACAAAATAAGCAAAGCCTAAGCGCAGCATGGCTTTTTTAACATCTGGGTTTTTTAACGGGGCTAGCCACATGCCCAGTTGCATGGTTTGATTGCGTTCAATTTGCAAACAGGCGTTTAGAGCAATAAAACCCAAAGTAGGGGTGGCGACGATCAAGGCCACCTGACCCAGAATCGGGATCAGGTAATTGATGTTGATTAAAAGACTGGTCATCAAGCTCCAAAAGAGCATGGCCATGGGCTGTCGCTTAAATAAGGCCCAGCCTTGTAATAACCAGGCCCAACCGTAAGTCATGGGGAGACGTGCTGCTTGCATGCGTTATCCTACTAGCTCATCAAGAGAAGTTAGAGATTGGCGGCGTTGTAATAACACGCGCTCAAAGTGCGTGGGGTCATGGGGTTTTAGCGTTTGAGCAGGACGGGGTATGAAAAAGTCATACAAACGAGATACCCAGAATCGTAGTGCAGCGGCTTGTAAAATTAACGGCCAAGCCTGTTTTTCTGCCTCGGTAAAGGGACGGATCTCTGCGTAGGCTTTGAGCCAAGCGCGTAATAAATCGGGCTTAAATACACCGGTGTCGCGTTCTATGCACCAGTCATTGACGCTGACGGCCACATCGAAAATCCAGGCGTCGCAACCGGCAAAATAGAAATCAATAAACCCGCCCATGATAGGTTGCTCTTCGGTGCCCGCAAATAACACATTGTCACGGAACAAATCGCAGTGAGCTGGGCCAGAGGGCAATGAACGATGGAGTTCGCTGCGGAAAAAGTCTTGTTGCTCTGCAAGCACGGTTTGAATCAGCGTTTTCTGCTCGTCAGTCAAAAAGGATAAAATGGTGGGGATGGTTTTTTCCCACCAAGGCAAACTACGCAGATTTGGCTGGTAGATATCGTAGTCTTGAGCAGCTAAATGTGTTTTGGCTAAGGTTTGAGCCGCTAGCGCACAATGGGTAGGGTTGGGCTCAGGCACAAAGCTACCTGCTAAACGACTGACAATCGCACAGGGCTTATCGTTCAATTTGGTTAGGCGTTCGCCATTTTTTAGGGTTTGTGGCGAAGGTACCGGCACCCCTTTTTGCGCCAAATGGTGCATCAATTCGATATAAAACGGTAACTGTTCGTAGGTTAAGACCTCGAACAGGGTCAATACGTACTCGCCTGTGGTCGTGGTCAAAAAGTAGTTGGTGTTTTCAATGCCGGCGCTGATGCCCCGTAAAGAAAGGAGTTCGCCTAACTCATAGTTTTGCAATAAGCCGCGCGCGTCGGCGTCGGTGACAGGAGTAAAAACAGCCATGTGGTTAAAATGATCAATAAAATAGAAGTGACGAGTTCGGCCTACTCGGGTTCAGCCAACTAAAGAGAGGTCGCCATGATAGGAAATAGCTAGTATAAAGCCTATTACCGTTTATTAGCTTTTGATTATAGGTATGTTGTGAGTCTACATTCAAATATGGCCTTGAGCCAAACCGAAGCTCAGCCCCAACCAAGTCCGTGGGCGCTGTGCGTAGCACCAATGATTGATGTGACCGACCGTTATTGTCGGTATTTCCATCGATTGCTGGCGCCCAACGCCCGTCTGTACACAGAGATGATCACCACGGGAGCTTTGGAATATGGTGATGTAGCACGTCACTTGCGTTTTGATGTGTCGGAGCACCCCGTAGCCCTGCAGTTAGGTGGCAGCGAGCGCGATGCTTTAGTTAAAAGTGCCAAGCTAGGTGAAAAGTGGGGCTATGATGAGATCAACCTGAACTGTGGTTGTCCTTCTGATCGAGTGCTCAAGGGGGCCTTTGGTGCTTGCCTCATGAACCAGCCTTTGTTGGTTGCTGATTGCCTAAAGGCAATGCAAGACGCGGTGGGGGTTCCTGTTACTGTCAAGCATCGCTTGGGCTTGGACTATAACGATTCCTATGATTTTGTACGGGATTTTGTGGGCATTCAGTATAACGTTGGGGTGCGAGTCTTTATCGTGCACGCCCGCAATGCGGTACTAAAAGGGCTTTCCCCCAAAGAAAACCGGGATGTGCCCCCTTTGCGTTATGACATGGCCGCGCAACTTAAAAAAGATTTCCCCGAGGCCACCTTTGTGCTCAATGGTGGCATCAATACGGCCGAAGAAAGTACAGCGCACTTGCACACCTTTGATGGGGTGATGATAGGCAGAGCGGCTTGGCATACACCGGCGGTGTTAGGACAGATGCACGATAGGATCTGGCCGGCTGTGACACGTCTTTCTGAGGGCGCGGTTTTACATGCGATGCACGCTTATTTACAGGCTGAGCTTAAAACCGGTACGCGTCCACGCCAAATTACCAAAGCCATGCTGGGGTGGGCGCATGGCAAAAAAGGCGCCCGTCAGTGGCGACGCCACTTGTCCGACCCAGATCAAATGGCGCGCCATGATGCAGCGGTATTGTTAGAGGCCTGGGAACTGTTACAGCAAGCTGCTCTTATCAGTGATTCAACGCCACCTGCAATTCGCTCTTAAGCAATTGCATTAAGTCTGCCGCGGGCAGAGCTCGAGCTAATGGCGCGCCTTGCCCGGCCCAGTGTGCAGCGAATTCGGCATTGTTGTGTTGACGCGCTGCAGCGTGTAAGGCTTTGGCCGCGTTATACGCTATGGGGTAATCGGGCAAAAACTCAATCAGTTCATGGATTTCACTGTGCATACGGTTTTTTAGACCACGAGCAGGGCGACCAGAAATCACCGGGGTGATCGCTGTCTCTAGGGCCTTGGCAGACTGCAGGTTGGCTCTATACATGGCATCAGCGGCGGATTCTGGGCAAAGAATAAAGGCGGTGCCCATTTGCGCAAGATCAGCGCCTAAATGCAACGCTGCAGCAATGCTCGAACCAGTCATAATGCCGCCCGCCGCGATCAAAGGCAAAGAAATATACTGCTTTAACACTGGCAGCAAACTAAACAGCCCCATATGCATATCGGTGTGCGGATCAAACAGACCACGATGGCCGCCGGCCTCTACGCCTTGGGCGATGATGGCATCTACCTGCGCTTTTTGTAATGCTAAGGCCTCGTAAAGATTGGTTGCACAGCCCCAAACACGAATGCCAGCCTGTTGCAGTTGTTGGACAGCCTCTAATTCTGGAAGACCAAAATGAAAACTGACGATGGGTGGTTTTTCTTCGATCAACATCTGAATTAATTCAGGGTTGTTGACGGCGCTTTGATAACCGGAACCGAGGTTTTTAGGTACAGCGGCTTGAAACTCAGAAAAATAAGGGGTTAGTAGTTCTAGCCATTGTTGCTCACGGGCCGGAAAAGGCAGGGCGGGCTGGTGCGCAAAAAAATTAACATTAAAGGGGCGATCGGTTTGTGCGGTTAATTGTTGGATTTGCTCACGTGCTTGAGCTGTGCTGAGGTGGCCCAGTCCTAATGAGCCTAGGCCGCCAGCCTGACAGACTGCAGCGGCTAGGGCAACGGTAGAAACCCCCGCCATAGGGGCCTGAACAATAGGAGTCGTTAGGGCAAGTTCAGTTAACAAGGCGCTCATGGCTGTACTCTGTTGCTAAAAGGGTAAAAAAATACCTCAACCGAGTGGTTGAGGTGGGGGGCGGAATGAAGGTTTATTTGTCCGAAAGGCTGTCGGTAGGCCAATCGCGGATGTAGGCTTTAAGCATATTGTTTTCAAACTGTTGGGCCTCAACGATAGCTTTAGCTAAATCATAAAAAGAGATCACACCTTGTAGAACCGGACCGTCCATCACAGGTAAATAACGCGCATGCTTTTCTAGCATTAAACGTTGTACCTCAGCGGCGCTGGTGTTGGGCGTTACGCTAATGGGGGCATCATCCATAATGCTACGCACGGTGTAGTTTTTTCCATCTGTGCCGTGTGTATGTAAATGGCGAATGATTTCCCTAAAGGTCAGCATGCCGACCAATTGACCGTGTTCCATCACTACCAGAGACCCAACGTCTTGGCCACTCATGACCTCAATGGCTTGTTTGATTTGTGTGTCCGGGGTGGCGGTATAGAGAATATCGCCTTTGACGCGTAGTATTTCACTGACTTTTAGCATAAGAGACTCCTTGTTGTGGGCTAATCGTATTCATTTCTTGCTCTATTTGTTGACTAAGCGCTTTTATTTTATCAGGGTTGACGAGTAGAGTTTCTAAGCTAAGTGCCGGGTGAGCTACGCTAGCATTAATCAGATCTACCATACATCGTGCTGCGGGACTGTCGGCTTGGGTGCGATCCACCAACAGTGCATCTACAAAACGGGAGAGAGGTGTGATCGCAGGATCACAGGCCAACACCCAACGCTCGGCTCCATTTTCTATGGTATTAACCACATAGCCACCGTCTTTTAGGGTTTTGAGTAAGTCCAATAATTCAGAGGGCTCGCGTTGTAAGGAGCTGCTGATTTGGGCGATGGTTAAACCGGTAGGGGCTTGAGCGCGTTTTTCCCATAGTAAAGCGAATAAGGACAGGGCATTAATATATTTTGAGCCCGAGTATTTAGTACTGATCCAATTACGATGACGTAGATTAGGCAAAATCGCGACTAGGCTTGCCCCCAATAACACCACGAGCCAGGATAAATACATCCACATTAAAAAGATGGGAACGGTGGCAAAGGTTCCATAAATAAGGGTATAGGTGGGAAATTGAGTCAGATAAAAAGCAAAGCCTTGTTTTAAGATCTCTAGGGCAAAGGTGGTCGCGACACCTCCTATGAAGGCATCGCGCCACAATACCGTGCGATTGGGTACATAGACAAACAGGGCACTAAAGGCAAAAGCGGTAATGATAAAAGGTAAGTAAGACAGAGCAAGTGAGGCTAGGGTGGATAGATTACCTATATGACCTAATGATTCCTGTGCTAACACGGTGCTGGCCCATAAACTGGCCCCCGTCACAATAGGACCTAGCGACACAATAGCCCAGTAGACTAAAATACGTTGGGCCAAAGGTCGCTGTTCGGATACATACCAGATCGCGTTAAAGGTCTTATCGATGGTGGAGATCAACATGATGGACGTCACGATAAGAAACGAGCTACCAATGGCAGTTAGGCTTGAGGCCTTAGCAGCGAATTGATTCAGGTATTCCATGACGTTTTCAGAGACGGCCTCAGGCATAAGATTAGAGGTTAAAAAACCTTGTAATGCGTCTCTAAAATCATTAAATAACGGAAAGGCCGTAAACAGGGACAACACCACAGCCAATAAGGGAACCACAGCTAAAATGGTGGTAAAGGTTAGACTAGAGGCGACTTGTGATAGATTGCGCTGGGCGAGCCGATTTACAATAAAAACCGTGCTTTCTTTGGTGTTCTGCCACCACGAGGACTCCACCTTGATTTCTTTTTTATGAGGGACTTCGGCGCGTGGCGCTTGCTTAGTCATGTATACAAACTCCAGTCATTTTTGGCTAAGACCTAAGACTATCTTTATGGCTGTGCTTCTAGCGATAATAACAGTATGAAACCGCAATTAAACCCTATTTTGTCCCGAGTTGCAGCGCTTGCGCTAGTTGGCTTGATTATTCTTTGCCTTGTCTGGGAACTTTTTGTAGCCCCTATACGTCCAGGGGGCTCTTATTTGGTCCTAAAAGTTATTCCTTTACTCTTTCCTTTGCGTGGTGTGTTAAAGGGGAATAATTACACCTTGCAGTGGTCGTCCATGTTGGTGCTTTTGTATTTTATGGAAGGCGTGACCCGAGCCTGGTCAGATCCGAATCCTATGTCGGTGTACATGGCGTATATCGAAATTGTGTTGTCTTTGGTTTTTTATGCCTGTGCTTTGTTTTATCTTTGGCCGGCGAAAAAAGTCGCTAAACAGCGTAAAAAAGCGCAACAACTCGCCTCCAAGGAACCATCGAAATGAATACCCCATTTAGTGACGCCACAATCAGCAACCATTTTGCCGAGCTGGGCTCCGCCTTTTATACCCGTCTCGAGCCTCAAGGACTCACTGAGCCACGCTTATTGCATGTAAATGCCGAGGTCGCTCAGCTTTTAGGGCTTTCGGCCGAGCAATGGCAAAGTCAGAGCTTTATCGACATGATGGCAGGCAATCAGGCCTTGCCACAAGGGCAAACCTTGGCGGCGGTGTACAGCGGTCATCAGTTTGGCCATTGGGCCGGACAATTGGGAGATGGTCGTGCGCATTTATTAGGCGCGGTGGAAACCGAGCAAGGTTTCTTGGAAATCCAGTTAAAAGGTGCCGGCTTAACGCCGTATTCTCGAATGGGTGATGGGCGTGCGGTTTTACGCTCTTCCATTCGGGAATATTTAGCTAGTCAGGCCATGACAGGGCTAGGTATACCCACTACGCAAGCCTTATCAATAGTGGTTTCGGATGATCCTGTGTATCGCGAAACCATCGAAACGGCTGCGGTGGTGTCCCGTGTGGCGCCGACCTTTGTGCGTTTTGGCTCTTTTGAGCATTGGGCAAATCGTCCCCAACAGCTACGACAGCTGTTGCACTATGTGGTGGATCAGTTTTATCCCCATTGTGGCACGCCTGGCTTAACGCCAGACGCGGAGCTCGTGCAGAACATGTTGCGTGAGGTCGTGCGTCGTAGTGCGCAGATGGTGGCGCATTGGCAAACGGTGGGCTTTTGTCATGGCGTGATGAATACAGACAATATGTCTATCTTAGGTCTGACGATGGATTATGGGCCTTATGCGTTTATTGATCACTTTAAAATTGACTATATTTGTAACACCACCGATCAAGGAGGACGTTATGCTTGGTTTAGGCAGCCTTCCATCGTGCATTGGAATCTAGCGCGTCTAGCGAGCTGCTTTTTGGAGTTGTGCCCAGAGCCAGAGCTACAAGCGGTGTTAGCGCACTACGAGGCGGATTATTTGCAGCAATACCATCTCAACCTACAGCATAAATTTGGCTTTGATCAGTGGCTCAAGGACGACGACCAGTTAGCCAACGACTGGTGGCATTTGCTGCATGATCACCAGGCCGATTTGACGTTGAGCTTTAGGTCTTTGAGTACGGTGTTTGAGCATCCTGATGCGTGGTTAGCCTTATTTGGAAATAGTCAGGCCGCACAAGCCTGGCTAACACGTTATCAACAGCGTAGTCAGCTTAATCAACACAGTCAGCTAGAACGCGTACAGCAAATGGATCAGCACAATCCGCTCTATGTGCTACGTAATCACTTAGCTCAGAATGCCATCGAGGCGGCACAGCGCGGTGATGTGCTGCCTTTAGAGCGTTTGTTCACCGTTTTGCGCACCCCGCATGTGTGGCAAGAGGGCTATGACGATTTGGCTTTACCACCCAGACCGGACCAAAGCTTACCGGCATTAAGTTGTTCTTCTTAGTGTGGCCAAAGCATTATTTGGGTATGATTAGGCACAATAAAAAATTGATTAACTTTTGGATTTGACTTTGTTATGGCGGCCAACACATTAGGTAAATTATTTCGGGTAACGAACTATGGCGAATCGCACGGCCCAGCCATTGGCGCTGTGATTGATGGTTGTCCGCCGGGGTTGGCGTTAACCGAGGCTGATATACAAATTGAGCTCGACCGTCGTCGTCCAGGCACTTCGCGTCACGTGACGCAGCGCCAAGAGGCGGATCAGGTGGAGATTCTTTCTGGGGTTTATCAAGGCAAAACAACAGGAACCCCTATTAGTTTATTGATTCGCAATACGGATGCGCGTAGCAAAGACTATGGCAATATTGTGGATACCTTTAGACCCGGTCATGCCGATTATGCGTACTGGCGTAAATACGGCATTCGTGATCCACGTGGTGGCGGGCGCTCTTCGGCGCGCTTA
>DUNB01000122.1 GCA_012839585.1 Alcaligenaceae bacterium
GGGTAATTATCGCGGTACGCATATTATCGGTAAAAAAGGCATAGAAAAAACCTGGGAAGAGGCTCTACATGGTCAGACCGGGGTCGAAGAGGTGGAGGTCACCGCTTCGGGTCGTCCGGTACGTGTGCTAAGCCGTAAAGACCCTGTGCCAGGCTCTGACCTACAGCTTTCTATCGACCTAGGCTTACAGCGCCACGCTGAAGACCAGTTTAATGGTAGACGCGGCGCTCTGGTTGCGATCGAGCCTGCCACCGGCGAGGTTTTGGCCTTTGTGTCAGCGCCGTCTTTTGATCCTAATTTATTTGTCGATGGTATCGATGTGGAAAACTGGCGCAAACTCAATGAATCGCCGGATCACCCCTTGATCAACCGTCCGCTGTTTGGTACCTATCCGATTGGTTCCACCTATAAACCGTTTGTGGCTTTGGCCGCCCTAGAAATGGGCAAGCGTTCTGCTCATGAGCGTTTTCCCGATCCGGGTTATTTTGAATTTGGTGGTCAACGTTTTCGTAACGCTGGGGGCGCGGCCTATGGCTGGACCGATATGCATCGCGCCTTGGTGGTGTCGTCTGATACGTATTTTTACTCCTTAGGTCCAGAGATTGGCGTCGATGCACTGCATGACTTCAGCAAACAATTCGGCTTTGGGCAGCTAACTGGCATCGACCTAGAAGGTGAGCGTAAAGGAATTTTGCCTTCGCGCGAATGGAAGAAAAGCGCCTACAAAACCCCGTCACAACAACGTTGGTATGCCGGTGAAACGGTTTCTGTGGTGGTAGGTCAAGGCTATAACTCCTTTACCTTATTGCAGTTGGCGCAAGCCACTTCGGTATTAGCCAATAATGGGGTGTATATGCAGCCGCATTTGGTGCGTGATTTAATCAACCCGATCACCGGCGAAAAAACACCTACCGTGACGGAGCCCTCCCATGTGGTGCCGCTCAAACAGGAAAATATCGATGTAGTGAAAAAAGCACTCATTGATGTGACGCGCTCCGGCACAGCGCGCCGTGCTTTTGTGGATGCACCCTATCAAGCAGCAGGTAAAACTGGAACAGCGCAGGTGTTTAGCCTGCGTGGTGCCAAATACAATGCCAGTGCCATTGACGAGCGTTTGCGTGATCACGCCTTATTTATGGCGTATGCCCCAGCGGATAACCCTAAAATCGCCTTGGGTTTGATCGTGGAAAATGCGGGGTGGGGAGCAACCATTGCGGCGCCCTTGGCTCGCTCTGTGTTTGATTATTGGCTACTGGAACGAGGAAACCTACACCCATGAAACTGGTCTGGCAGGGAATAGTACGGGCTTTTTTCTCTTTAGATTGGCCGTTGTTGATCTTATTGATCCTGATGGCCACCTTGGGACTTACGGTGATGCATTCCGCCGTAGGTGGTACGGATTGGCGCTTTGCCGAACAGTCCAAACACTTTGTAGTCGCTTTTTTTGTGATGTGGGCGGTGGCGGTGATTCCTCCGCCGTGGGTGATGCGCGCAGCTCCGTATGTGTATGGCATCGCTATCGTCCTTTTGCTGGGGGTCGCTTTTTTTGGTGAGACCAGCAAAGGGGCAACGCGCTGGCTAAACCTAGGCTTTACACGCATTCAGCCTTCTGAAATGCTGAAAATAGCGGTACCCATCATGTTGGCCTGGTATTTTGATAAGCGTCAGAATACCGAGTTGCGTCTCTTGGATTATGTGGTGGCGCTGCTGTTGATTGCTTTGCCCTTTATGCTGATTGTGCGTCAACCAGACTTGGGCACCGCGCTTCTGGTTTTAACAGCAGGCTTTTTTGTGATGTATTTTGCCGGCCTGTCTTTTAAGCTGCTGGTGCCTGCCGCCTTGGCTCTAGTCATTGGTTTGGGCTTGATTCTGTATTTCGAGGACACCTTGTGCGAGCCCGGTTTTGATTGGGTCGTACTGCGCGAATATCAAAAGAACCGCGTTTGTACTTTGTTAAATCCCGGCTTGGATCCATTGGGTAAAGGTTTTCACACTATTCAATCCATGATTGCGGTGGGTTCCGGTGGAATCTATGGCAAGGGTTATATGCTGGGCACACAGTCTCGCTTAGACTTTATTCCAGAGCGAACCACTGACTTTGTGTTCGCGGTCTTTGCCGAGGAATTTGGCCTGTATGGCGGCATTATGTTGCTGGTGTTGTACAGCTTAATTATTTTGCGTGGTTTGGTGATTGCCGTGTATGCCAAAACCCAGTACAGCCGCTTAGTTGCGGGCTCCATGGCCATGATGTTGTTCACCTATGTGTTCGTTAACGTCGGCATGGTAACAGGCGTACTGCCCGTTGTGGGCGTGCCACTGCCCTTTATGAGCTATGGTGGCACGGCCTTGTTAACCTTAGGGGTGGCTTGCGGTATGTTAATGGGAATCAGTCGTTATAGACCACCCGTTCATAACACGCATTAAAAGAGCGAGGCTTGGTTTTTAATGCCCTCTAAGAGCTTTAAAACGGGGGCAGGCAAAGCGCTTTGATCAATCTGATCCAGATGAACCCACTGTTGAGAGACGGTGGGTTCTTTTAATTGGGCGGGGCTTTGCACCCACCAAGGTTGTATGTGTAGTTTAAAGTGGCTAAACACATGGGTCATACCCGCCATTTTATTGGCCTCGGTAAGATGTAAACCCTGATTTTGCATAAATCGCTGTAATTCGGCTTTGCTTTCAAATTGGGGTAGGGTCAACAAACCGCCCCAAATGCCGCTATCTGGACGTTGTTCCACTAGAACCTGTTGATCTTGCTGCCAAATCAGCATTTCGCAATGGCGCTCGGCTTGTTTAGTGCGGGGTTTGGGTGTGGGCAGTTCGGTCTGTACTCCGTGCTCTAGGGCATAGCAACCGGTTTGCAGTGGACAGGCGCTGCAGTTGGGTTGTCCACGCGTACAGACCTGGGCGCCTAGATCCATTTGCCCCTGGGTGTAGGCGCTCATGTTTAAGGTGGCAGGCGCGGCCTTCAGCACCTGATGGGCGAGCTCCCAAAGTTTTTTTTCCGTGGCGCGTAAGTGGGTCAGACCATACACACCAAAATACCGACAAAAAACCCGCTTCACGTTGCCGTCCATAATGGGAGCGCGCTCTCCGTAGGCAAAGGCGGCGATGGCTGCCGCCGTAGAGGGGCCTATGCCAGGTAACGTGGCCAGCTCTGCACTACTACGAGGAAATTGTCCGCCATAGTCCTGATGCAGGATTTGCGCGCATTTATGCAGGTTACGGGCGCGCGCGTAATAGCCTAGGCCTGCCCAATAGGGCATGACCTCGTCTTGTTCCGCCATCCCCAAGTCGGACACAGTGGGAAAGCGAGCTAAAAAACGCTCGTAATAGCCCAACACCGTTGCCACTTGGGTTTGTTGCAACATGATTTCGGAAAGCCAGATACGGTAGGGGTCTTTGGTGTGTTGCCAGGGCAGATGTTGACGACCATGGCTAAGCTGCCAATCAACGATGGATTGAGCAACCGATGCGACAGAGTTTTTCATTAAAAAGACGAATTACGGGTAACGGACCAACGAGCGGCCATGGCGGCAATCACCATAATTAATAAGGTGGTGACCAGTAAATCTGCTGCCGAGGGCAGTCTAAGTGCCAGTTGGGTGTCATAGCTGATGGCTAAGCGATTGAGAGCACTGTTGAGCGGGTTTAACACAATAGCACTTAGACCTAGGGCTAATAAACACGATAAGCCTCCGCTGATCGCACCCACGTACAGAAAGGGGCGACGCACAAAACTTTCGGTGGCACCCACTAAGCGAGCGACTGCAATTTCTTGGCGCTGGTTTAAGGCCTGTAAACGAATGGTGTTAAAGACCGCCGCCACCACAATCACCCCTATGCTGAGGCTAAGAATCAGTAAGGCAACACGCCCAAAACCCAGCAGGGCCTCAAGCCGTTTGAGCCAGTCGCGATCCAGTTGCACCCTATCGATTTCTTTGCGATCTTGTAGTGCATTTGCTAAGAGAGTTGCGGCTTGGCTTTGTTCATTCTGGCTTTTTAGGCGAATAATCAGTGCGTCAGGCAACGGGTTAGCGGAGAGCGCACTTAAGGCATCCGCCCAGGTCGGGTCTTGTTCTAGTTTAGCGAGCGCTTGATCTTTACTAATGAGCTCGATGTGCTCAATTTGCTGGCCGTGTTGTTCTTGTATCTGTGCTGTGACGGTTTTGACCTGATCGGAGGATAAGTCCGCACGTAAATAGGCGGTGATCTCGGTAGCGACCGGGATTTGTTGCACTACGGGCTGGGCAGATAACAAGATGGTCCAGCTGATCAAAGGAACGCTCAGGGCCAACGCCACCACAATAATGTTGGTGAGCGAGGAAAAGGGCTGCGTTAATAGTCGCAGAATGGCGACTCGGAAAGCATATTGATGTTGTCTAAGCCAGCTTTTCATAGGGGGCGAGTGATTAGAATCATAAAGGGGTGCCTACCATATCGGTAAAGCGTTCGGGTTCAATCAATAAGGTACGACGAGCATATTTAGCCATGAGCTGTCTATCATGGGATGCAATTAAGGTGGTGACACCCACACGATTAAATTCTTTGAAAACGTCCATAATGCGTTTGGCGCTTTCATCATCTAGGTTAGCGGTGGGCTCATCAGCAATTACGATAGCGGGTTTGTTCACAATAGCACGAGCAATGGCTAAACGTTGTTGTTCGCCGCCAGACATCTCGATGGGGTATTGGTCCTCTTTGCCAGCGAGCCCGACTTTTTCCATGGCGGCGCGGGCCCGTTTCATGGCGACGCGTTGTTCTAGACCCAAGACCTCTAGGGGTAGCATCACATTTTGCAAAGCGCGTCGATCATTCAGCAGGTGTACGTCTTGTAGGATTAGGCCAATAGCGCGCCGTATGTACGGTTGAGCCCGAGCGGGCAGCTGGTCAATACGGTTACCCTTTACGTGTACCGCACCGCGCGAGGGGCTTTCTAGACCGCCTATGAGCCGTAATAGGGTGGATTTCCCGGCCCCAGATGGACCGGAAACAAAGACAAATTCGCCTGGTGTAATATGAAAATTAATATCTGCCAGAATATTACGGCCACGGCCATAGGACTTAAAAACGTGCTTGAATTCGATCATAATGGCTCTACGAAAATAGGCGCTAAACAGCATCTATTATGCCGTAAAGCAATGAAATATGGGATCGAGTCGGAGACTTGGTGCGCTTTTAATGTGCAGATAGACACGCTTTTGGTTAAGCATTGTCAAAAAACGTCTCCCAGACGTAGTTTGTAACATCAAAGAACAGACGGATCTGTGCGGATCGGTTACATTTTCTTTATTACATGAAAAAACGGAGAAGCCCATGAAAATCACAAAATTGACCCAACTCGCTGCTACCCTGAGTGCTGCTGCTGTATTAGCCGGCTGTGCTGCGACCGATACCCAAGGTGGCCGTACAGCAATGGGTACAGGTGCAGGTGCTGCAATTGGTGCAGGACTAGGAGCCTTAATTGGTGATAGCAGCAAGGCCGCTGCCATTGGGGCCGGTGTGGGTGCCGTAGCAGGCGGTATTGTCGGCTACAACTGGTCTGGTATCAAAAAAGACGTGGAACAATCCGGTGCAACCGGCCTAGGTGTTGATGTAACGGAAATGCCTGATGGCTCTTTGCGCGTTAATATCCCAAGCCACGTATCCTTTGACTCCGGCAAATCTCAGCTCAAATCGGATCTATTGCCTGTGCTAGACAGTGTGGCACGTGCTTTGGTCCAACATCCAGAACTACGCGCTAAGGCCATCGGTCATACCGATAGCACAGGTGGTGCAGATTTGAACCAGCGTCTGTCCCTAGATCGTGCGCATGCTGTGACCAACTACTTAGCACAACGTGGTGTAAACAGTGGTGTATTAATGGCCGAAGGTCATGGTCCTAATTCACCTGTAGCAGATAACAGCACACCTCAAGGCCGTGCTATGAACCGTCGTGTAGAACTATACCTCTACGCCGTTCAGCGCTAAGCCCTGAATTGATAGGTTAACTCTGACTGATCAAAAGCAAAACGCCTCTGTTAAAGAGGCGTTTTTTATTGGGTTTCTGCTTTGCTATGTGGTGTGATATTTGGTCGGCATTTGATGTGACACCTGGTGTGGCATTTTTTTAAGACGTTAGCCTTTGAGCTCTTTAATGAGCGTTTGCAGTACGCTTTCAACCAGATGCAGTTGCTGATCGGTCAGTTGATACAGCTCATCAGGGCTTACCCGGGTAAAAGGCCAAAACTGGCTGTAATTTTTGTCAGCTTCTTGTAAAGTTGACATCATAGGGCCAATGCCTTGCTCTAGCCAGAGCGGATTGGTTTTTAGATTTTTAGCCAGACTAAGCAAGTGGCGGGTGTGCAAACGCGTACCACTTTCATAACTCGCAATGGTGCTTTGTGATACACCACAAAGTTTAGCGAGTTGCAGTTGGGTATAGCCCCGTTCAGTACGGGCATGTAATAGGCGTTGGGCAAATGTTTTCACCCCTATATTGGACGCCTAAAGCCTATCACGTTGGTAGTAAGTTCAATCACATATGTGATAAACGACCGGCAATCCCTGTAACAATTTTACTTTTTTGTAATAAAGGATAAGTTATGTCGGTGCAATCAATACCTACTATTTTCTGGTATCAACCACAGGCGCAAAGATTTGGGCCTGAAAACAGATGCCAGACTTATCAACAGGCGCTAGCGCAGGCTGGATTTACCGTACAACCCATGTCACAAGCGCTGGAACTCTACCAAGAGGTTGCAGAGACCCTTTCTAATAATAGGCAGGTACCGGTTATTTGTTTGGTTTCAGATGGGGGGAATGATGTTTTGGCTGTGATTGCTCGGCTACGTGCCAAACAAGCCCAGCTCCCTATTTTGGTAGAGCTGCCTGATTTGGATGAAACTAAAATCGCGCAGGCGTTGTACTGTGGAGCAGACCAGTATTGCTTGAGCAATACCAGTCCAGATCTTTGGGTGGCTACGGTTTCAAGCCTATTGCGGCGTGCCAGAGCCTCTTTGTCGTCCGTCTCGTTAGCCACACCCACACCACAGGCCGCCTCACTACAAACAGCAGATCACTGGAAGCTTTTGGACGAGGACTGGTTGCTGGAAGCCCCAACCGGACAGCAAATTACCCTTACCACCACGGAAAGACAGCTGATGCGGACGTTATTGCAGCAACCCGATAGGCGTGCCTCGCATCAACAGTTATTAGGCGCCATTAGCAACGGGGACGAAAGCGAAGATCAGGCCATTGCTCATAATCGCTTGGGGGTGGTGATTAGTCGCCTAAAGCGTAAGGGACAGGCGGCGAATATGATTATCCCCATTCGTTCGGTGTACAAATGGGGATATATGTTTGGGGCGATAGGAAAGCCGATTTAGGGGGAGCAAGAATTCCCCCCCACCACCACCCATCAGAGCCGTTAGGATTGATGATGGGAGTCAGCCAAGCGCTTAGTAGCGGCTAAGGTTTAGGTCGTCTACGCGTATAGCCGGTTCGTTACCAGAGATAATATCGGCAATGAGTTGGGCGCTGCCTGCGTTCATGGTCCAGCCTAAGGTGCCATGACCAGTATTTAAATACAGGTTCTTTGCCGGGCCTTGGCCAATAATAGGTGTGCTATCCGGTGTTTTGGGACGTAAGCCTGTCCAGAAATTGACCTGTGTTTTTTCGGTGCTACCTTTGGGGAATAGGTCGTTTAAGACCATTAACAAGGTGGCCTGACGTTTAGGATTCAAGGTCTTATCAAAGCCTGCGACCTCAGCCATACCCCCGACACGAATTCGATTATCAAAACGGGTGAGCGCGATTTTATAGGTTTCATCGATCAGGGTGGATTGCGGCGCAAAATCCGGGTCAGCGATCGGCACAGTAATGGAATAGCCTTTCAGCGGGTAGACCGGAATGGGGGCAATATTGCGCATCAAACGGGTAGACCAGGATCCCAAACAAACCAAATAAGCATCAGCAGTGATGAGCTGATTATTGCTGATCACCCCAGTAATGGTGTCACCCTGACGCTGAATCTGCTGAATGGATTCATTAAAACGAAACTCTACCCCGAGCTCTTTGGCGAGTTCAGCCAGTTTAGTGGTGTACATTTGGCAGTCGCCGGTTTCGTCCTCGGGTAAACGTAGACCACCGACCAGCTTGTCTTTCACTAGTTCTAGAGCGGGTTCTGGCGTAGACAGCTGATCACGTTGTAATAGTTCAAATGGCACGCCCATTTCCTCGAGGACACGCATATCTGCGGCGGCAGCATCCATTTGTTCTTGGCTACGGAATAGCTGTAGTGTGCCTTTTTGACGGGATTCGTACTGAATACCAGTGTCTTCGCGCAGTTTGGCTAAGCAATCACGACTGTAGTCAGCGATACGCACCATACGTTCTTTGTTGATTTTGTATTTGGCTGCGGTACAGTTTGACCACATTTGTAGTATCCACTTTAGCTGAAACAGCGTGCCATCCGGTCTAAAGCTAAATGGAGGGTGTTCAGCAAAGAGCCACTTGGCCGCTTTAAGAGGGATACCGGGAGCAGCCCAAGGAGAGGCATAGCCAAATGAAACTTGGCCGGCATTGGCAAAGCTGGTTTCCATGGCGGGAGCATCTAAACGATCAATGACTGTAACGCTATGACCTTGTTTAGCCAAATAATAGGCACTGCTTACACCTGTTACACCGGCACCTAGCACAAGCACTTTCATGAGATTTCCTTGGAGATTGTTTTTTAAGCGGGATAGTTCACAACCATGTTATCGCGGTGGATAAGCTCTGGATCTGACATGGAACCCAAAATATCAGTAATGCAGTGGCTGGGTTCACCCATAATACGACGGGTATCGGAGCTGGAGTAGTTGATTAAGCCACGACCGTATTCTTTACCCGATTCGTCTATGCAAGCGACAACATCACCACGATTGAATTCGCCTAGAACTTCGGTGACGCCAATGGCAAGTAGGCTTTTATGACCCTCGGTCAGTGCTTTGATAGCACCAGCGTCTAAACGAACCTTGCCCCGCACCCGTAGGTGGCTGGAGAGCCAGCGTTGGCGGGCGGATTGTACAGGGAGCTCTGCGCGCAGTTCAGTGCCAATGCACTCGCCCTCGGCTAAGCGAACCAAAACATTGGGTTCGTGACCCGAGGCAATCACGGTGTGTCCACCACTGTTGGCAGCGCGTTTGGCTGCCAGTATTTTTGTCAGCATACCACCCGTCCCTACACTGGATCCAGCGCCACCTGCCATTTTTTCTAGCTCGGGATTACCGGCTTGGGCATGGGAGATAAACTGTGCGTCGGGATTGCTGCGAGGATCTGCGCTAAACAGACCCGCTTGATCCGTCAGGATAATGAGCGACTCCGCCTCGATCAGGTTGGTGACTAAGGCACCTAGGGTGTCATTGTCCCCTAGACGGATTTCATTCGTAATCACCGTATCGTTTTCATTCACAATAGGCACCACACCCAATTTGAGTAGGGTGTAGATGGTACTGCGCGCATTTAAATAACGGGTTCTGTCCGCAAGGTCTTCGTGAGTGAGCAGAATTTGAGCAGTGCGAATGCCGTGTTCGGCAAATGCGACCTCGTAGGCTTGGACTAGTCCCATTTGGCCTACTGCGGCAGCGGCCTGGAGCTCGTGCATTGCGGTAGGGCGACGAGGCCAGCCTAAGCGGACAATGCCTTCGGCAACGGCGCCGCTAGAGACCAGAACCACTTGCTTGCCCTGACGATGTAGCTGGGCGATTTGCGCAGACCACTGGGTAACAGCTTGACGATCTATGCCTTTGCCTTGGTTGGTAACCAAGGAGGAACCCACTTTGACTACTAAGCGATGTGAGTCGGCAACTACAGATTTTGCATTCACGGACATATAAGAACCATAAAAAACGAAAAAGCGGAGGCTGCCCGTTATTTTAGCTGAAATCGCAGGTTTAACAGGCTTTTTTGGGGCTATTCGTCTTGATCGATATTTTGACGATTGGGTTTGAAGCGTGGGTCAGAGGGCTCGTAGTCAACGGCGGCCTCGTCAGCCAAACGTTGCTCTTCGGCTTTTTGCTGATCTAGCCATTCTTGCATTTTGAACACTAGCTGCTGTGTGCCCTGGCCAGTTAAGGCTGAAATGCTAAACACGGGACCTTTCCAGTTAATGCGTTCTAGTAGCTGTTGTTTAAAGCCTTCGGGGTCTTCAACCATATCGAGCTTGTTCAGTGCTAACCAGCGAGGTTTTTTGTAGAGCTCTGGGCTGTAAAGGCGTAATTCCTCGACGATTTCCTCGATTTCGGCGGCAGCCTTAGCGACCGCATCGACCTCGGGATCCAGGCTGCTAACGTCCACAATGTGTAAAAGCAGGCGGGTGCGAGATAAATGACGTAAGAATAAATGACCCAGACCAGCGCCTTCGGAAGCACCAGAAATCAAACCGGGTAAGTCAGCAATCACAAAGCTGTGAGCCGCAGAACTGCGAACCACACCTAAGTTAGGGTGTAGTGTAGTAAAGGGGTAGTCGGCAATGCGTGGGCGGGCGTTGGACACCTGGGTAATAAAGGTGGATTTACCGGCATTAGGTAAACCTAACAAACCCACATCGGCCAAGACTTTTAGCTCTAAGCGTAGTTTGCGCTGTTCACCCATGGTGCCATTGGTATATTGACGTGGTGCACGGTTCACACTGCTTTTGAAATGCAGGTTACCTAAGCCACCTTGGCCTCCTGCGGCCAGTGTGACTTGTTGGCCATGCTGGTCTAAGTCGAACAACAACTCTCCGGTTTCGGCATCATAAATGGTGGTGCCCACAGGCATACGCAAGGTGATGTCTTCGCCAGCTGCCCCGTATTGGTCTGAGCCGCGACCGTTTTCACCATTACGACCTTTGTGAAGGCGCGCATAACGATAATCAACTAAGGTGTTGATATTACGATCAGCAACGGCATAAATCGAACCGCCGCGACCGCCATCACCACCGTCAGGTCCCCCTTTAGGGATGAATTTTTCACGTCTAAAGCTAGCGGCACCGTTACCGCCTTTGCCGCCTTGGACTTCAATGGTGGCTTCGTCTACGAATTTCATAATGTTTTCCAGTAAATAATTGTGCTGCTGCCCGCGTGAACGACTGTGGTAATGCGAAATTAGTCAGCTAGCTTGAGCTAGGCATCTTTGACTGCCAGACCCATGGTTTGTTTTTAATTTTTGTACATCAGATCAGGTCAAAGAGCTAGATGGCTAATAAGAAAATAAAAAAACTGCACCCCAAAGCCGAATAAAGATCCGACTTAAAGCGGTGCAGTTTTTTGTTCGGTATAGCCCGATGGGTTTATTCAGCAGCGATAACCGATACGGTGCGCTTGTTTAGAGCGCCTTTGATGCTGAATTTAACCTGACCATTCACCAAGGAGTACAAGGTGTGATCTTTACCCATGCCAACGTTATCGCCGGGGTGGAATTCTGTCCCGCGTTGACGAACAATGATGGAACCGGCCTGGATAGCCTGACCACCGTAAACTTTGACGCCTAGACGTTTAGCCTGTGAGTCGCGTCCATTTCGCGTAGAGCCGCCGCCTTTCTTCTGTGCCATGTTATTGCACTCCTGTTAGGAAATACCCGCTTTTCGCTTCGATTGTGTTATTGCCAATTAGGCGTTAACGGCTTCGATACGAATTTCGGTGTAGTTTTGACGATGACCTTGGGTACGACGATAGCCCTTGCGACGGCGCATCTTGAAGATCTTGATTTTGTCGTGACGGCCTTGTGCAAGAACAGTTGCTGTAACCTTGGCACCATCAACGAAAGGAGCACCAATTTTCAGTGCTTCGCCTTCGCCTACGGATAAAACCTGGTCTAGCGAGATTTCTTGCCCAATGTCTGCCGGTATCTGTTCTATTTTCAATTTTTGGCCGACGCAAACACGGTACTGTTTGCCGCCGGTTTTTATAACCGCGTACATAGGGATTTCCTATTAAAAATTAATCAGTTAACTGATTAAATCAAATCAATAAAAATTTAGCCAAAATGTTGACTAAGCTATAAATTATAAGCGTAAAAACCAAGTAAAAGCAAGCGTTTAGCGCGGGTGTGCGTAGTAGCCACAGCTGGGCCTGTAACGGAGCAGATGTAACCGTATCAAACAAAACGTCAAGGATAAGAGGGTATATACAAGGCGGACTGTTTTCTTGTTACATCTGAAACGATTGCATGCTTTTTTAATAGCTAAAAGCAGGTAGGCTAAGAGTTATGGCGTTTCTCTCCCAATACTGATAAATCAAAGGGGTTATCTATGCTGAATTATGCACTCATCTTTTTTATTGTTGCCATTGTGGCAGCAGTACTAGGTTTTGGTGGAATTGCTGCAGGTGCAGCCTCCATTGCTAAAGTCTTATTCTTTGTTTTCCTAGTGTTAGCTGTGTTAAGTCTGCTCCGGGGCCTGATGAAGTAGCGTGTAGTAATCTCTAGATTTGAGTAAATCAGGAATCAAAAAGCCCTTTCGTACGAAAGGGCTTTTTTGTGGCCATTTTTAAGGATTGCTAAGATTTTCCTATTAGAACTGGTGGCCCGGTGATCGTGGGAGTCGATCAAGCTAACCAGCGCTTGCGGCGTCGGTAATGTTTGACGTTGTGATAATCCACACGATCCGACCCGCCTAAGTAGAACTCCTGTACATCGGGGTTTTCTTTTAAGACGGAGGCTTCGCCGCTCATGACCACGTGGCCGTTTTCAATGAGGTAGGCATGGTCTACGAACTCGAGGGCTGCGGCCGCGTTTTGCTCAACCAGCAACACACTCATGTTGTTTTCCTGGTTGATTTTGCGGATGATGCCAAAGATTTCCTGCACGAGACGAGGAGATAAACCCAGGCTGGGCTCGTCTAGCATGATGAGTTTGGGTTCGGTCATCAGGGCACGCCCAATGGCCAACATTTGTTGCTCACCACCAGAGAGGTAGCCAGCTTTGGTTTTTTGAAACTCCGTTAAGCGCGGGAAATAGTCGTACACCATATCACGCAGTTGATTGAGACGAGCTCTGGAGCCCCCACTGCGGTAGGCGGCTAAGAGGTTGTCGTCAGGTGTTAGGTGGCCAAAAATACGACGTCCTTCCATCACGTGTACCAGTCCCATTCCAACGCGCTTGGGCGCACCATAAGGCAAAATGTTTTCGCCCATGAACTCGATGCTGCCCCGTGTGACCTCACCACGCTCAGGAGCTAAAAGCCCGCTGATGGATTTGAGCGTGGTGCTTTTGCCTGCGCCGTTGGAGCCCAAGAGGGCAATCATGCCGCCCTCTTTGAGCTGTAATGAGACACCGCGAATGGCTAAGAACACTTTGTCATAGACCACTTCGACGTTGCTCAGTTTTAGCATCAACGACCCTCCTTAAAGGCGGCAGCGTCATGTGCGATGGATTCCCAAACGATGTCTTGGTATGGGTTAGCCCATTCGCTGAGAGGTGCCCATTTTTCGCCATCCCACTGTGCGACGCGACCAAAACCACCACCTTGGTGATCTTTGTCGGTAAAGGTGAGAGGTGGCAGTAGGCCGTTGGCGCTGAAGTCTTTCACCATCTCAAAGCCTTTACGTAGCTTGTCGCCATCTAGGGGAGGGCCGTATTCTTTTAGCGCTAGGCGAGCAGCCTCTACCGAGACGGCCATCGTTGCCACCCCAATGTTGTAATAGGTGCGACCTACGTTTTCTTTAGGACCAGAACCTTTGCCGGGCTCGATGACCTTTTCCATGATCTCTTTAATGAGCGCAGAGCCGGTACCACTGTCAGTGGCTTCGAATTTACGAATGCCTTTAGCGGTATCTTTACCTACTGCTTCCATATCGGCCTCGGCGAGCCAGACCACGGAGTGAATTTTCTCTGGGGCAATACCATTACGGATGGCCTCGCGTACGGAAACGGCTTGACCGCCACCCGCACCCCAAATAATGACTTGGTCTGGACGGAAGCGACGTACCTCGGACCAGGTGGAGGACTGTTCGTTACCCGGGCTGGCGTACGGGAAGGTGCGCAAGCTAAAGTCGAGTTTTTCTGAGAGCTTTTCTAGTACTGGGATTGGCTCGCGACCGAATGGAGAGTCGATATAGACGTGGGCAACTTTTTTACCTTTGAGGCCACCCTCGTGTTTTTCCATGTAGTCAATGAGGGACGCGGCTTGAGACCAGTAGGTCGACATCAGTGGGAAGATATAGGGGAAGGTTTCGCCGTCACTGGCGTCACCACGACCATGCAGCGCCGTAATCATGACCACTTTGTCCTCTAGGGCACGGTTCACCATGGCTCGAGCCACAGGGGTGCTGAGGAAGTCAAAAAGAATAGCACCATCACGTTGAGCGCGGTTATAGGCCTCAATCCCACGCTGAGGTTGGTTACCTGTATCTGAAGAGGCGTATTCGATTTTGTGACCGTCTACCCCACCAGTCTCATTGACCATGGTGAGATAGTCTTTTTGACCTTGGGCGTATTCGTTAGTCAAGAAAGTGTAGACCGCGGTGTAGTCTAAGGGGGCTGCAAACTTAATGGGATCTTTGGCTTGTGCTGCGCCAAAGGCCATGACGCCTGCTAATAGGGCTGCACCTAAAGAGAGTTTTTTTACGTGTTGTCTCATCATATCCTCCTGGGAGTTTTGTTTTAGTACTACGAGGTTTACAGCTTAGAGTGACGGAAAGGCCAAACTAATAGGTAATTACGGAAATTATCGTAAATTTTGCCTAAACCCAAAGGTTCAAACAAAAGGAAGCCGATAATCAGGGCACCGTAAATCATGAGTGGAATATGGGCGAGTAAGTTGGTGGAAACATCTAACCAACCCATGCCCGACAGCATAATGACGGCATTGGTGAGCAAAATAGGAACTAGCAGCACAAAGCCTGCACCGAGGTAAGCCCCTAGGACGCTACCTAAACCACCTACCAAAACCATGGCAACGAGTTGCACGGAGATGTTGAAGTTGAATTGTTCGGGCGTGACGGCCTGGTAGTAACAGAAGGCGAGAATGGCACCCGTGATACCGCCTAAAAAGGAGCTGGTAAAAAAGGCGACCAATTTATAACGCACTACGTTCACACCGATCACAGCGGCAGCGTAGTCTTTGTCACGCACTGCGATCAAAGCACGGCCAATGCTGGTACGTTTGATGTTTAGGATCAGCAAGGTGACAAAAACCACCCAGAGCAAGGCCAAGTAGTAACGGGCCATGTCTGATTTGAGGGACACAAAGAGAAAGGAGGTGGCTGGTGTTTGTAAGGTAGCTTGAGCACCGCCACTGATTACCGGTACGTTAACAATGGTCCAGTCAACGAGGTATTGCATGGCTAGGGTAGCCATCACTAAATATAGACCTTTTACGCGTAGAGCTGCTGCACCAAAGACACTGCCGATGACTGCAGAGGTCAAGCCGGCACCGAGTAAAGCGATTTCTAAAGGTACACCGGCGCGGGTAAGGTGAATGCTTGTGTACGCCCCTATCGCCATGACGGAGGCAAAACCAAAGTGCAGCTGCCCGGCTATACCCATGAGTAAGGTCAGCGAAAGGGCGGCAGCACTGAGTACCAGCCAAGGCAGGATGTAACTAGTTAGATAGAAGTTGCCAAACACAAAGGGTGCGGCCAGGCCTAAGATCAGTAAGAACCAGACCTGACGACGATCGGCGGGAATAGGCCAAAGGCGGCGGGCGGTTTCGTAGCGTGTGTGGTGAATACCTGATAAACGATAAAACATATTTACACCCTCTCGATGTCTTCACGACCCAAAATACCGTAGGGGCGGAACATAATGGTGAGCAAAATAATGACGGAAGTGACCACGTCGCGCGTCCCACCACCGGCGATTTCATCTAGGTAGCCTGGAATAACACTACCTAAAATCCCCACAATCAGTCCACCAATGAGAACCCCTAGTACGCTATCTAAGCCGCCTAGAATGACTACCGCAATCGCGGGGAATAAAAGTTCAGATAGTGTCCAGTCCACCCCTTGAACTGAACCCCAGACCACACCTGCAGCCAAAGCGGAAATGCCGGCAATCCCCCAGGACACACCAATGGCGCGTTCTACGGAAATACCCACAGACCAGCTGGAAATGTGGTCATCCGATACCGCACGTAGTTTGGTGCCCATACGGGTGCGGAAAAACAGCGCAGAGGCCCCAATCAAGAGCAAAGCAATCACACCACCGAATAGGTAGACGCGGTTAATAAATACATCGCCAATGATGATGGGCGTGAGCGAGATGCCTATGCTGAGCTGTTTGGGGGCTGCGCCGAGTAGGCCAGGGCCAAATCCACGTAGGAAGATCTCTAGACCTAGAGTGAGCATCACGATCATGATGATGGGCTGACCCACCATTTTTCGTAATAAAAAGCGCTCGGCCAACATCCCAAAGGCAAACATCACCACGGCGCCTAAAATAATAGCGAGCAGCATGGGGACGCCATTGGAATTTAAAATCCAAACCACATAGGCGGCAGACATCACCATGGCACCTTGGGCGAGGTTGGGCACCCCTGCGGATTTATAAATTAACACCACACCCAAAGCGACTAGGCTATACATCAAGCCCGTGAGTGCACCGTTAATAAGAAGTTCTAGGAAATACGCCATGGTTAGTTCCTTTTATTTGCGCTGGTGTTTTGAATACGTAGTGTGCGCTTGAGCACGCCCGTCTCACCGGTTTCGTACATAATCGGAGCCTCAAACTCAATTTGCTCGTGGCCGTGATACATCGCATCAATAATGGCTGCATAGGTTTGATCAATGACTTTACGGCGCAGTTTGCGGGTACGAGTGACCTCACCATCGTTGGCATCAAATTCTTTGTGTAAGTTCACAAAACGTCGAATCTGGAGGGGCTCGGGTAGCAATTGATTGGTTTTTTCAATTTGTTCTTGAATGAGGCCATACACCTTGGGGTGTTGTGAGAGCTCGGCGTACGAGGAGTACGGCACGCTATTTTCTGTGGCCCAGTGACCGACGGCTTGGAAGTCAATACAGATAATGACGGTCAAGTAGTCGCGATCGCGACCTAAAATACAAGCGTCTCGGATGTAGTGACTAAACTGCAAGCGGTTTTCAATATAGGTAGGAATAAACCGTTCTTTTTGAGCGGTGTAGACCACCTCTGACACACGACCCAATACGACCAGTTGACCATCTGGTTCTAGGTAACCGGCATCACCGGTGTGCATCCAACCATCGCGTAGGGTTTCGGCGGTGTCCTCGGGTTTTTCGTAATAGCCGTCAAAAACGTTATCACCACGCATGAGGATTTCGCCGTCGTCGTTGATTTTGATTTCAACGCCGGGGAAAGGGCGGCCTACTGTGTGGAGTTTTACCTCATTGGCGGGCTGCGCAGCAGCTAAGGCGCAGTTTTCGGTTTGGCCGTAGAACTGGCGTAAATCTAAACCTAAGGCGCGAAAGAATAAGAACACCTCTTCGCCGATGGCCTCACCCGCAGTGTAGGGGCGTTTGACCCGGCTCAGACCTAAGTGGTCTTTAACCGGACCATAAATGAGTTGTTCGCCTACCCAGTGCCAGATCTTTTGTCCCATGGAGGGCTCTTTGCCGTCGAGACGATTACGCTCTAGATTCAACGCAAAGTTCATGAAGTGGTGATACATGCGTTGTTTGAAGGGTGGTGATTCGTCAATACCGACCTGAATACGGGTCAGCATATTGGACCAAGCCCGTGGCGAGCAAAAATAAAGCGTAGGCGCGATTTCGCGTAAGTCGTGCTGCGAGGTTTCTTGGCGTTCAGGAATATTGACAATAAAACGCAAGGCGAGCGCTGCTCCGATAGAGAAAATAAAGTCACCTACCCACGCAATGGGTAAGTAAGCCATATGGATCTCGCCTTCGGTAAAGTAGCCGGCGTTGGCCGCATTACGCGCCCCGTACAGGATATGTCCGTGTTTTAGTGGAATACCTTTGGGCACGCCGGTGGTTCCCGAAGAGTGCAGCAAAGCGGCAATATCATGGATAGACGGGCGAGTAAGGAGTTCGTTAGCCAAGTCGGGTTCGGCCTGAAGGCGAGCCTGACCGGATTCGACGACGCGCTCATACGCGATAGTCAACGGGTGTGCCTGTTGCTCTAGCCCGCGCGGATCATCGTAAATAATGCGCTGGATGATGGATTGATCGCCTTGCAGGTCCACGACGTGAAGCAGTTTATCGACTTGTTCTTGGTCTTCGCCGATGGCAAAACGGATTTTTTCCCGCTCGACCTGACCAGAGAGCTCTTCGGGGGTGGTATCCGGATAGGCGGGGGAAGGAACCGCACGCAGTGCAATCAGCCCCAACATGGCAAAGTACAGAGCAGGGCGGTTATCACCCAAGATCAGTACAATATCGCCTTCTTTGACGCCTAGTTCCTCTAAGCCTGCAGCAAAGCCTAGGACTTGGTCCAAATAGTCTTTCCAGGTGTATTCCTGCCAAATACCTTGGTCGCGTTCGCGCATGGCGACTTGATTGGGGTAGTTTTTGGCATTGGCGGCTAAGACGCTTAATAGATGATCGTTTTCATCCCAGTTTGGGTGTAATTGACGTGATAGTTCACGAGCATCAAGCTGCTGCATGATCAACCCTCCCAATGTAGGCGGCCACCACATCCGGATCACTGATGGCATCTAATGGTAGCCCTTCTTTAATTTTTTCACCGTTATTTAGGATGACGAGGCGATCACAAATAGCGGTTACCACATCCATATGGTGCTCAATGAGCAATATGGTGAGTCCAAGCGCCTCTTTGGCATCCAGAATAAAGCGCACCATGTATTCTTTTTCTTCTTGGTTCATCCCTGCCATGGGCTCGTCCAGGATTAAGAACTGGGGCTCTGCGGCCAAGGCGCGAGCTAGCTCAACGCGTTTTTGGGTACCCAGGGGAACCACATCAACCATTTCGTCGCGCACGTCTTCCAACTGCAGTAAGTCGATGATTTCCTCGACTTTATTACGGTTTTTTACTTCTTCTTTTTGCGCTGACCACCAGTAAAACATCGCACTCAGTACGCTGGGTTTCATAAAGTTGTGGCGCCCCAACAAAATATTATCCAAAACGCTCATGCCCTTAAAAAGCGCCACGTTTTGGAAAGTGCGTGCAATGCCCTGTTGAGCTACCTCGTGGGGGCGTAGCTTATGGATGGGGCGCCCCATATAAAGGATTTCACCTTCTTGGGGGGGGAAGAAACCCGTGATGGCGTTTACCGTAGTGGTTTTGCCGGAGCCGTTGGGCCCGACTAACCCTAAGGTTTCGCCTTTACGAATTTCCATGGAGACGTGTTTGACAGCGTGTAAGCCACCAAACCATCGGCTGATGTTATTGCACGCCAAGACCACTTCGTTCTGATTTGGTGTTGACGTTAACGTTGACGTTAAGCTCATCTTGTCTTCCTCACAGTGCGACCTTTGGTAGCGTCGCCCAAAATTAGGTATAAGAGCCGAATTAGAGGCCTAGTTTTTGGATAGCGTCTGCTTGCAGCAGATCTTTGGTGTTTTGGTTCTCGGCGACGGGGAACTGCTCGTAGCACAGCACATAGCGCGGGATTTTATAGTGCGCGATTTGGCCACTGCAGTATTGACGTAGACGGTCTGCATCCAGCGATTGGTTGTTGTCGTGCAGACGTACGGCCGCGCAGAGCTCTTGGCCCATACGTGGATCCGGCACGCCAAAGAGAACCAGTTCGGCGATGGCTGGGTGCTGGCGTACAAAGGCGTGAACCTCGGCTAAGTAAATGTTTTCGCCGCCGCGAATGATCATGTCTTTGATGTTGCCGACGATTTGGCAGTAACCGTTTTCATCGAAACGGGCCAGGTCGCCGGTATGAAGCCAGCCATCTTTGATGACTTGAGCGGTCAAATCATCACGTTGCCAGTAGCCTTTCATGACGTGATAGCCACGTACACAGAGCTGACCCACCGTGCCTACAGGAACTACTTCGTTGTTTTCATCGATGATGCGAGCCTCGATATGAGGCTGTACCGTACCCACTGTGCTGACACGTAGGTCAAGTGGGTCAGAGACGGAGCTCATGAATGAAATGGGAGAGGATTCGGTCATGCCATAACCGATCACGACCTCTGGCATGTGGAGTTCGGTGGTGACGCGCTTCATGACCTCTATAGGGCAGGGCGCACCTGCCATGATGCCGGTACGTAGCGTGCTGACATCACAGTTGGCCAAGGCGGGGTGATCTAACAGCGCAACGAACATGGCGGGCACACCGTACAAAGCCGTACAGCCTTCGTGGTGGACGGTGTTTAGGACTTGTTCGGGATCAAAGGTTTGATCTGGGTACACCATAGTGGCACCATGCGCGATACAAGCCATGTTGCCCATGACCATGCCAAAGCAGTGAAATAGGGGCACAGGAATACAAACACGATCCTGAGCGGTGAGCTGTAACTGCATGCCGATGAAGTAGCCGTTATTTAAGACGTTTTTATGGCTAAGCGTAACGGGGGCAGCCTGCGTACCAGAGGCACTGCTGAATTGAATGTTATAAGCCTGATCGGCTTGGGTTTGGGCTTGGGCTTTGCTAACCGCATCGGCGGGGAGCTGTTTGCCTTGGTTTAGCACCGTTTGCCAATCAACCATGCCGGCGGGGGCGTTGTCATCGATTTGAATAAGATGACGCAAGCTAGGAATAGCAGCTGCCTGTAATTGTCCGGCTGTGGCGGAGTGGACCTCGGGGAGTAGCTCTTGCAGCATTTTCGTGTAGTGGCTGCTTTTGAATTGAGCTTGAAAAATTAATCCTTTGGCTTGAACAGCATTAAGCTGGTCCGCCAATTCAGCGGAACGCGCTGAAGGGTTAATGTTGACGAGAATAATGCCTGTTTTAGCGCAGGCTAATTGGATGACTAGCCAAGCGCTGCAGTTTTGCGCCCAAATAGCAAGTCTATCGCCAGGCTGTAGGCCAAGGGCCAACAAGCCGGCTGCTGCGGAATGCACCTGTTCATGTAGTTGTTGCCATGTCCATCGAATGGATTCAGCACGACTGACAAGAGCGCTTGTATCCGCGTGTTTTTTTACAATCTCATCAAAATAATCACCGATGGTGAGATCGGTGAGTGCAACTTGGGTACTGCCGCGTACATAGCTCTTGTGACTCATGGGCCTCCTCCTGCTACAGATACTACGGGTAGTGAATTGCTGTCTTGTGATTATATTTTGCAGCAATGCCCCAGCTGATGTTGCCAAGCTGGGGACGTTTGTTCAGGTGTTTAGAATAGCAATATATCGTTGATTTGGATATGTTTTGTGACAAGGGGATAATACTGATGGGGTTTTAGCCCGTTGACTTTTAAGATCTGTAGTCTGCATTAATGCTGACGTAGTCGTGTGAAAAGTCACAGGTATAGACAGTTTCAGTACATTCCCCGCGATCTAAGGCGATTCGAACCAGGATTTCGCTTTCTTGCATAACGCGCTTGCCATCGGCCTCGAGGTAATCGGGGTTGCGACCGCCGTTAACAGAAACCAAAACATCACCTAACCACAGACGCAATTTGCTGACGTCTAGATCATTGACGCCGGCATAGCCAATCGCGGCCAGGATACGACCTAGGTTGGGGTCAGAGGCAAAAAATGCGGTTTTCACTAAGGGCGAGTGTGCAATTGCATAGGCAATTTTGCGAGCCTCCTCGGAGGTCTTAGCTTGCTCTACAGTGATGGTGATGAATTTGGTTGCGCCCTCGCCGTCACGGACGATTTTTTGTGCTAAATCCACCGCTGCATCGCGTAAGGCTTGATAGAGTTCAGCGTAATGCGGGCTTGCTACGCTATCGACGTAGATACCGCTTTGGCCAGTGGCAGCGATCATAAAGGAATCATTGGTAGAGGTATCGCCATCAATGGTGATGCGGTTAAAGGATTTATTGGCGATTTCGCGCGTCATATCCTTTAATAGCGTAGGTGAAATACCTGCATCAGTGGCCAAAAAGCCGAGCATGGTCGCCATATTAGGGCGGATCATGCCCGCGCCTTTGCTGATGCCCGTGATGGTGATGGTTTTGTTGTCTAGCTCAATTTGATTCGAGTGGATTTTAGGCTGGGTGTCTGTGGTCATAATGCTGTAGGCCGCATTAAACCAGTTGTTGTCTTGTAGGTCTGACACGGCAGCTGGCAGAGCCCCTAGCAGTTTATCCATGGGTAAGGGTTCTAGAATCACACCAGTGGAAAAGGGCAGAATTTGGGTGGGGCGCAGATCTAATAATTTAGCGAGCTCAGTACAGGTTTTACGTGCATCGATTAAGCCGGGCTCTCCGGTGCCTGCATTGGCGTTACCAGTGTTAACCACCATGACTCGTACATCATTATCGGAGGCCAAGTGAGCTTCGCAGACTTGAACTGGGGCTGCGCGGAATCGATTGGTCGTAAATACCCCGGCGATGGCCGTGTCGGGAGCAAACTGGAACACGGTGATATCTTTGTTGCCCGCCTTGCGGATGCCAGCAGAGGCAATGCCGATTTGCACGCCTTTGACAGCGTGGATATCGGTTTGTGATGGAATAGTGAGATTAACAGCCATGGCACACCTAATAGTAGTGTTAAAGGGTATAGGATGAAACGCCTATCTTACCGCGCTTTGGCTTTGTTGATTAGGGGGTGGACTCAGCAAAAAGAAGGGAATGCTTTTTTAACTCGTCCAAGGATTGCATCATGTGTTGTAGGTCTTGGTCTGGTAGCTGTTCAAACAGAGAGCAAACCCATTGGTTATACGCGGCACTGATCTGAGCCAGTTGAGTTCGACCTTTGGCGGTTAGCTTTAATAAGGAGCTACGACGATCTTGGGGTA
>DUNB01000123.1 GCA_012839585.1 Alcaligenaceae bacterium
GTAAAGGTGTAGTGATGGATGATGGAATCGTTCCAGGGCGGGCAAGGACCATCGTAGCCAAAATAATCCCCGTTCATGTCCCTGTCCTGGGCAAACCAGTTGGTGAAGTCGTTGATTCCTTGGCGTGTGCCATCTAACGACAAAGGCCCGGACTTACCACGAGGGGTCACCCCATCCGCATACGCGCCTTCGGCAATCTCTGTCGTGTTAGACGACACATCAACCAGCACCCAGTGATAAAAGTCCATGCGGGGCAAGTCGGATGGAACCTCACGGTCAACCTGATTCACATCATCCGGCTGCGTTGGCACGTCCTTGTCCACACACAAAATCACAAAGGACTGGGTGCCCTCGGGCACATCAGACCACGCTAAGTGTGGATTCAGGTTATCCGCCAAGCCCACTCGGTTTGACGCATCGTATTTTCCGAAGGCATAACGCGTGGGGATGGGTTGTTGATCAGAGAATGAATTACTATGTAGTTTCATCGCTTGCTCCTGATTAATGCATGATTAAGCAGTAAGCGTTACCCGTGCAAAACGGCGCTTACCAACCTGTACAACATAGGTGCCTGCTGCGAGTTCAAGACCACGGTCTTCGATACGGGTGCCATCAACACGCACACCACCTTGGGTGATATTGCGCTGTGCCTCGCTACCGGAGGAGACCAAGCCGGCTTCGCGCAAGACCTTGGTGATACCCATCGGTGCACCAGCTAAGGTGACCTCGGGTAGGTCCTCGGGGATCTCACCGTGTTTAAAGCGGGCCTCGAATCGTTGTAGCGCTTCTTCGGCATCACGTTGACTATGGAATCGAGCCACGATTTCCTGGGCCAAAGCGACTTTGGTATCACGTGGGTTCGCACCCGCTGCAATCGCGTCCTTAAAGCCCTGAATTTCTGCCAGGCTACGGAAGGACAGCAGCTCAAAGTAAGACCACATCAAACTATCCGACACCGACATGATTTTACCAAACATGGAGTCTGGGCTTTCTGTGACGCCAATGTAGTTGCCTTTGGATTTGGACATTTTCTCTACGCCATCCAAACCGACCAACAAAGGCATCGTCAAAATACACTGCTGCTCTTGGCCGTACTCTTTTTGTAGCTCGCGTCCTACGAGCAAATTGAACTTTTGATCGGTACCACCCAATTCTAAGTCGGCCTTCAGCTGTACGGAATCATAGCCTTGCAATAAGGGATAAATAAATTCGTGAACAGAAATCGGCGTATTGGATTTGAAGCGTTTAGTAAAATCGTCTCGCTCCATCATACGCGCCACGGTATAGCGTGAGGCTAACTGAATCAAACCACGGGAACCCAGCTCATCTAACCAAGCAGAGTTGTACATAATTTGGGTTTTGTTTTGATCCAAAATAAGATTGGCCTGATCACAATACGTCTGCGCATTGATTTTAACCTGTTCAGGCGTAAGCGGTGGACGAGTACTATTGCGACCACTAGGATCACCAATGGTAGAGGTGAAATCACCAATTAAGAAAATCACCTGATGCCCCAAGTCTTGCAGTTGGCGCATTTTGTTGAGCACCACCGTATGCCCCAAGTGAATATCTGGCGCGGTGGGATCTAAACCCAACTTAATGCGCAAGGGCTCGCCGGTGGCGTGGCTGCGCGCCAGCTTGCGCGCGAACTCGGACTCCACAAGGAGTTCATCGCAGCCGCGCTTCACAATGGCTAAATCGGCTTCTACCGCGGGAGTAAGGGGAGCGTCTGATAATGACATAAATAGACCTGATGAAAACTTTATCGCAAAAAGGGTCGAAAAACTGCTGTAAATAAGCTAGCATAACGCTTGGGCGTATAATCTGCACGCAAAAGTGCGGAACGCCCTTCATTTGCACCATCTTATCAAAGCACTCTGGTTCGGCACAGTCCTAACTAGTGGATGCTTTTTTCCGCATTTTGGCTTTTTGTTTAAATTGTAAACGGTACTGGGCGCAATACCCAGTCGAATCACATTTAGACCCAACATCTCACAAGGTTTTGGACCTATGCTTAACAAAGGGAATAACGGATCGCTCACTGCCGCCTCCCAGCAAACCAGCTCCAAAAAAAGTAAAATCGTCCAAAAGTCTCTGCTCGTGCTTGCCTTTGGTTTATTTGCGGGCGCCGCTGCTATTGCGGTAGTCAAACCCCAAGAAGAACCCATCATTTACCAAGCCTCTCAAGCCCTTGATCTGCCTGCTGGCATCACTCCGCTTGGGCAAAAATCCTCAGAGCCTTTTATTCACGAAACACGTATTCGGCGTGGTGATACTTTAGCTGCTTTGCTGCAACGCCTTCAAGTTAACGCTCCTGGCTTACAAGCATTTTTAACTTATGATAAAAATGCCCGATCTATCTACAAACTCTATCCTGGTCGTTCCTTACAAGTCGCTCTCAATGATAAGAACGAATTGCTCTGGTTACGCTATGTGCACACCCCCTCTTCCACAGATCAAGAACAAGCCGTTTCACAATGGCTAGAAGTTCGCCCTGATCATCAAGGTGGCTATGTGGCTACCGAAGAATCGCTTGCCGTAGAAACCCATGCACAAATGGCTGAAGGCGTTATTCGCTCTTCGTTATTTGGTGCTACTGATGCGGCCAACATCCCTGATTCTGTTGCTTTACAAATCCCCGAAATTCTTGGCTCCAAGGTCGATTTCATGAAAGACCTGCGCAAAGGTGACCGCTTCCGTGTGGTATACGAAACCTATAGCCACAATGGTCAACCTGTGGGCGCAGGCAAAGTTTTAGCCATAGAATTTGAAAACCAAGGCAAAGTACACGACGCTCTTTGGTTTAGCTTGGATGGTAAAAACGGCAGCTACTATGACTTTTCTGGTGCAGGTTCTCAGGGCACGTTTTTACGTAATGCTTTGAAATTCACTCGCATCAGCTCCACTTTTGGTGGTCGTCGTCACCCTATTCACGGTAGCTGGCGCAGCCATAATGGTGTGGATTATGCCGCGCCTACGGGCACACCTATCCATGCTACCGCAGACGGTGTAGTGAAAACCATCGGTGGTCAACGTGGCTATGGCAACACCATCGTGCTGGAACATCACAGTGGATACAGCACGCTTTATGCGCACCAAAGCCGTTTTGCTCCTGGCCTAAAACAAGGGGACAAAGTTAGCCAAGGTCAACTCATTGGCTACGTGGGCTCCACAGGCTGGTCTACTGGACCACACCTGCACTATGAGCTACGCATCAACAACAAACCGGTGGACCCCTTGTCCGTCGACCTACCCGTTGCGCGCGTGCTCACAGATGAACAACAGGCAGCCTTCGAGAGCACCGTAAGTCAATACCGCAATCAATTTGCCGTATTAAAAGGGCTAGACCAACCTGTGTTGGCCGCAGTCACCGACTAAGATGCTGTTCATCGGTTTGATGTCTGGCACCAGTACAGATGGCGTGGATGCGGTATTATGCCGCATCCAGTCTCCGCAATCCGTGCAGGTGCTTAGCCATCATTCCGTTACCATGCCGGACGATCTACGTCATGAGATCCTGGCCTTAAATTCGACTGGCCATGACGAACTCAACCGCGCGGCTTTAGTCGCCAATCAACTGGCACATCTTTACGCCCAAGCCACTCTGGCACTGCTGGCTCAATCGCAGCTCAATCCCAATGACATCACCGCTCTAGGCGTGCATGGCCAAACCGTGCGCCACGCCCCACAGCAAGGCTTCACCATTCAGCTTAACAACCCAGCTCTATTAGCTGAGCTCACCGCTATTAACGTGATCGCCGACTTTCGTAGCCGTGATGTGGCCGCAGGCGGTCAGGGTGCACCATTAGTACCCATTTTTCATCAAGCGATTTTTAGTGTGGACCATCCCCGCGTGGTGTTAAATCTGGGCGGCATTGCTAATGTGAGTTGCCTCTATCCCAATCAAGCTCCACAGGGCTTTGATACCGGCCCAGCAAATGCTTTATTAGATGAGTGGATCTACGAACAACAAGGACTGGCTTATGACGCAGACGGCAGCTGGGCAGCCAGCGGACACGTCGTCCCAGCCCTGTTAGAAAAACTGCTTTGCGAGCCGTGGTTACATGAACCACCACCTAAGTCCACCGGGCGCCATCTCTTTAATCGTGAATGGCTCACGCCCTATTTAAACGCCTTTGAGGCGCCATTAGCCCCAGCTGATGTACAGGCCACCTTAGCTGCCTTTACTGCCCAGACAGTGGCTGACGCCATCGCCCAGCATGCCCCAGAGGCCGAAGACATCATTGTGTGTGGTGGTGGCGCCTACAATCGCCATTTGCTGCAACTGATTGCCTCAAAAACCAACAAGCCCGTTCACCGAAGTGACGGGCTTGGGGTTGGTGCCCAGCAAGTTGAGGCCGCAGCCTTTGCTTGGTTGGCTTACGCCTACTGGAACAACATACATGCCGGACAACCCACTATTACTGGAGCACGGCATAGCACCATTTTAGGTGCCTGGTATAAGGCTTAAACCGTAAAAGACGAACCGCAACCACATGTAGTGGAAGCATTCGGGTTACGAATTACAAACTGCGCACCCTCTAGGTCGTCTTTATAATCGATTTCTGCACCGACTAAGTACTGAAAGCTCATGGGGTCAACCAAGAGCTGCACCCCACCTTTGTCGATGGTGGTGTCATCATCGTTCACCACATCATCAAACGTAAAGCCATACTGGAAGCCTGAACAGCCGCCGCCTTGAACAAAAACGCGTAGTTTTAAATCAGGGTTGCCTTCTTCTACCAGTAATTCGCGTACTTTTTCTACGGCGGAATCACTAAAAACCAAAGGAGATGGCGGGGCCTGGAGGTCAACCGTTTGAGTAAGGGTGGTCATAAGATACTCCTGCAACAAATAATAAGATCTATTTTAAGCTTAAATAGCGTGAGCCACGGATTCAGCCCGCACCCAAGTCTATTTTGTGGGTAGCACGCAACTGCTTGCCCTGATAGATATGTAAGGTAATAGCGTCCATTTCGAAATCGGGCGGTAGCTGCAATAGCCCCGTCGTACGTAAAAACTGATCAAAATGAATCGCAGTGGTTGAAGCAGGATCTGTACCTGCTGTGTTTAAGACTATAGTAACCGAATCCCCATTTTGCTGCCCATGTGCCGTAAATTGCATGTGGCCATCAAAACTGGCCAAGCCAGCCGGACGCTGCAACAACAATCTATACCGTACCACATCATCCTGTGGTTCTAGATCTAAGCCCCGAATATGCACAGTGCCTTTACCAGACAAAGGCAACAAGTGTTCGTAAAAGGCGAGTTGTTCGCGTAGCTGGGCCGCCTCGTCTTGTTTTTGACTGAGACTTTGTTCCAACGTGCGTTGTGTGGCCTGATCCAACGAGGACTGGGTCAATAGGGTTTGGTGCTGTAGCTGCAACTGCTGTAACTGTTGACCTTGTTGCTCGATTTTTTGTTGCAACACCAGTTTTTCAGAGACTGAAATCTGGTTGAGGTAATAGTGAGTCCCAGCCACACCACCCAAGGTGCCGAGTAGTATGCCAAACAACGCTGCCCCCCAGGAAAAGGAGGCCTGCTGTACCGATGGGGAGTTTTTGTTTTTCATGCTTAATCAGACCGTAAAAGGTAACTACGGTTCCCCACCGTTACGTTTGCATACGCTTATTGGCAACACTGCTCAAAGAGATGAACAAGGTGTGTGATTAAGGCAAGATCGCAACGTGCTCTAGACCGGTGTGTTCTGCCAAACCAAACATCAAGTTCATATTCTGTACCGCCTGACCGGATGCGCCTTTTACCAAGTTATCTTGGGCCACCATAATGATCAACTGATCATCGTGGCGTTGTAGCGCAATACGGATTTTATTCGAAGCACGTACAGAGCGTGTTTCGGGCACCGAGCCCGCTGGCATTACGTCTACAAAATATTCATTCGCGTAGTATTGCTCGTACAAGGCTTGGAAATCTGTATCCATGGCATTGGGATCAATACGCACATAAATGGTGGAGAACATACCGCGAATCATAGGCACCAAATGTGGCGTGAAGGTGAGGTTTACGTCCTTGTTGCCATTTAGGAGCTTTAACTGCGCAGAAATTTCGGGGTGATGACGGTGACCACCTACGCCATAAGCCTTGAAGTTATCAGAGGCCTCGGAGAATAAGCTGCCAACCGCGGCTTTACGACCAGCACCAGAAACCCCGGATTTACAGTCAGCGACGACTCGATTTTCGACCAAAGCTTTATCATGGCCCCATAATGGCGCTGTACCCAAAAGAACGGTTACTGGATAGCAACCTGGGTTACCTACCACACGGGCCTGAGCGATTTTCTCGCGGTTGATTTCAACCAGACCGTAGACAGATTCGGTCAAAATATCTGGGCAAGCATGCGGCATTTTGTACCATTTTTCGAAGACAGCCGTGTCTTGAATACGGAAGTCCGCGGCCAGGTCAATGATTTTTACGCCTGCATCCAGCAGAGTTTGAGCTTCGTTCATGGCCACACCATGAGGCGTAGCAAAAAACACCACATCACACTGATCGAGTTTGGCCTCGTCAGGGGTTTGGAATATCACATCCACATGCCCACGCAAGCTAGGAAACATATCCGCCACAGGCATACCAGACTCTTGGCGCGACGTGACCGCCACCACCTGAGCGTTTGGATGTTGGGCCAATAATCGTAATAATTCCACACCGGTATACCCGGTAGCGCCAACAATACCAACTTTAATTTTGGCCGGTTGTGCAGACGTAGACATAGTTCCCCTTTGAGCGAAGCGAAAAATTTAACAATCTATTTATGATATAGGAAATGGATTTTTTTTGGGGATTTAGCGCAGATTTTGTCCTACTAAAACAAAAACCCCGACCAAGATCGGGGTTTTTGCTGTCTCGATACAGCGAGCACAGATCGGAAAACGAATTAACGTTTGCTGAACTGTTTGCGACGACGAGCTTTGTGGAAACCCACTTTTTTACGCTCAACTTCGCGTGCATCGCGAGTCACTAAACCAGCTTGTTTTAGTGCTGTTTTCAATGTCTCATCGAAATCAATCAAAGCACGAGTAATACCGTGACGTACTGCACCAGCTTGACCGCTTTCGCCGCCGCCGTGTACGTTAACTTTGATGTCGAAAGATTCAACGTGCTCTGTTAAAACGAGAGGCTGACGCACAATCATGCGGCCTGTTTCACGAGCGAAGTATTCATCTACGGGCTTGCCATTAACAACGATAGCGCCTGTGCCTTTTTTGATGAATACGCGAGCCACCGAAGATTTGCGGCGGCCAGTACCATAGTTCCAATTACCGATCATGACCTGTCCTTAGATATCCAGCGGTTTAGGCTGTTGTGCAGAGTGTGGGTGCTCGTTGCCAGCATAAACCTTGAGTTTCTTGGCCATGGCGTAACCCAATGGGCCTTTGGGGAGCATGCCTTTGACGGCTTTTTCTAGAGCGCGACCAGGGAAACGTTGCTGCATTGTTTCGAAGTTGGTCTCTTTGATACCACCAACATAACCAGTATGACGGTAGTATTTTTTATCCTGTAGTTTATTACCGGTAACGCGGATATCTGCTGCGTTAATAATTACGATGTAATCACCAGTGTCAACGTGCGGAGTGTATTCAGGTTTGTGTTTACCACGTAGGCGGCGTGCAACTTCGCTGGCCACACGACCGAGGACTTTGTCCTTGGCATCAATCACAAACCACTCACGACGGACTTCATGTGGTTTGGCCACAAAGGTCTTCATGATAGGTTCCTAATAAAAAGGCATTACGCCATGTAAATGATGTTTTAGTCAGCTTGCCAAGACGTTATGTTTCGCCCGTGCATTTCATGTTGACTAAACCGATGGATTTTAACACAAAAAAGCAAAAGGCCACAAAAAAAACCCCCAATTATTCCTAATTGGAGGTTTTTGACCACAAACTACGAGCTCTTAGCGATTGCGGTTAGCTAGCGCTAAGCCGAGGTAGTTGTCAAAGGAGCCTTCGGCAACACGGAACCAAGGCACAACCTCGTCACGGAAGTTCATGTGGCTTTCATAGATGCGTTTAAAGCGCTCGTCTTTATCGCAGAACTCTTTGTACAGTACGTTAGAGGCCTCGAAAGCTGCATCCATCACATCACGTGGGAATGCTTTGAGCACTGCACCGTTAGCAATCAAACGACGTAGAGCACCTGGGCTCTGGCTATCGTAAGTAACGAGCATTTGGTCGCTGGCTGCGCGTGCGGCCGTAGCAACTAGGGATTGATACTGTTTAGGTAGTTCATTAAACGCATCGTTGTTAATGTACAAGGAGACCTGTCCAGAGCCTTCCCACCAACCTGGGTAGTAGTAGTATTTAGCTACCTTTTGTAGACCCAGTTTTTCGTCATCCACTGGACCGACGAACTCGACCGCATCTAGCGTGCCTTTTTCCAAGGAAGGATAAATATCCCCTGGTGGAACCTGTTGTGGCACCACGCCTAGACGGGCTAGGACCTCTCCAGCAAAACCTGCAGTACGCATTTTCAGACCTTTGAGGTCTTCGATGGATTTAATTTCCTTGCGGTACCAACCACCCATTTGAGTACCTGTGTTACCAAATGGGAAGTTAATGATGTTGCGTGTAGCGAAGAGTTCGCGCATGAGCTTCAGGCCATCACCCTCGTACATCCACGCATTTATTTGACGAGCGTTCAGACCAAAGGGAACCCCAGTATCAAAACAGAAAGAAGGATCTTTGCCGTAGAAATAGTAAGACGCAGTCTGACCGGCCTCTACTGTACGGTTTTCAACTGCATCCATGACCTCGAAGCCAGGAACAATTTCACCCGCAGGGTACAGACGAATGGAGAAGTTGCCATTCGTGGCTTCCTCGACCATTTTTACAAACAATTCAGAGGAGGAGAATAGAGCTGGCAGAGAAGGACCAAAAGTCGAAGTCATTTTCCAGCTGATTTTGGGAAGGCTTTCAGCAAGTGCTGGTGCCCCGATAGCGGCAGAACCAGCCACAGCGGTTAAGCCGGCTTTTTTTAGAAATGAACGACGCTGCATCGCGTAGATCCTCCGTTGCGTTCAGTTAATAAGTGACTAGTTTTGACACTAGTCGATAGCAGATAGTACACCGTACCTATCGAATCTGTAACTAGGGTTTGTATAGGGATTCCCCCTGAGCCCCAGTGTAAATGTAACATTAGTTACCTGCAACAGCCATCTGTTCAATCAAAATAGAGCCCGTTTCTTTGCCACCGCGCACCAAACGATCCGCCCCCACTGCAGCAATCTGCTTGAACATGTCGGCCAAATTACCCGCAATGGTAATTTCCTCGACCGCATGTTGTATTTCGCCATTTTCTACCCAATAGCCAAATGCACCGCGTGAATAATCACCCGTCACATAATTAATGCCCTGCCCAATGAGCTCTGTCACATAAAGACCGGTACCTAATTTTTTCAGCATGGCTTTGAGATCATCGTTTTTGTCTGTTTGTGATGAAATCAGACTTAAGTTATGCGCCCCACCGGCATTACCCGTGGTTTTCATGCCTAGTTTACGAGCCGTATAGCTGGACAAAAAGTAGCCATTCAAAATGCCATTTTCTACTACGGTACGCGCTGTTGTGCGCACCCCTTCGGAGTCAAAGGGAGCACTGCCCAACCCGCCAATTAAATGGGGACGTTCCTGTATTTGGATATGGGGCGCAAAAATAGGCTGCCCGAGCTGATCGAGTAAAAAAGTGGATTTGCGATACAACGCCCCACCACTGCTGGCACGCACAAAAGAACCCAACAACCCTGAGGCCAAGGACGCATCGAAAAGCACGGGATATTTGCCCGTTTTGATACGTTTTGCCCCCAGACGGGCCAGTGTGCGCTCCGAGGCCAAACGACCAATCTTCTCTGGACTCTCTAGCAGACGTGGCTTACGGGCCACAGAATACCAATAATCGCGCTGCATTCCTTGGTCATCTGACGCAATCGGTGTGGACGAAATGCTGTAGCGACTATAAGGATATCCACCTAAAAAGCCACGGCTATTCCCCATCACGAAATGCCCCACATTGGTGTCTACCGAGGCACCTTCGCTATTTGTAATCAATGGACTGTAATCCAGCGAAGCCTGCTCTGCGCGCATGGCTAAACGTGCCGCAGCATCCGCATCTAACTGCCAGGGCTTATACAAGGACAGATCCGGGTACTGGCGTGCTAAGTCCTCATCATCAGGCAGACCTGCCGCCACATCATCAGCGGTATAGCGTGCAATATGCCACGCCGCGGCCACAGTTTCCTTTACTGCTTTGGGTGAAAAGTCCGAGGTAGAAGCTGAGCCGCGCTTATTGCCGGCAAAAACCGTTACACTTAAAGAACGATCACGAGTTTGCTCTACGGTTTCTAAATCTTGATGGCGTACAGCAACAGATAAGCCTTGGTTTTCTGCCACCTCTACTGCAGCATCAGATGCTCCTAACTGCCTGGCATGATGTAATACATCGTCCACTAATTGGCAAAAGTGGGACTGGTTTTTTGAAATGGGCAAAAAAGAAATAGAAGACTGGCTCATGGATACTCTTTAAAATGAAGCGGACATCTAAACCGCTGGTACTTATTTTTTATTATGACCGAAAAACAGTTAGAACCCGATGATAATGGCTACTACGGCCCAAGCAAATCGCAAAAAAAACGCGATATGCACGCCTTGCAGGATCTAGGTAAGCAATTAATTGACCTCTCCAACGAAAAGCTCAACAAGCTCAACTTAAACGATAACCTGTTAACCGCCATCAAAGAAGCCCAACAGATTAATGCACGTGAGGGCAAGCGCCGTCTATTGCAATACATTGGTAAACTGATGCGGTTTGAGGATGCGGATAGCATTCGTCATCAACTGGACATCTGGGAAAATGGCTCCAAGGAACAAGCTAAAGCCATGCACCGTATAGAGGCCTTACGCGATGTGCTCATGCGTGATGATAACGCCTTAACCCAGTTTTTTGATGAGTTCCCCCTGACTGACGCCCAGCATTTCCGTACCTTGGTACGTGGTGCACGACGTGAAGCGCAGCAAAACGCTAACTTATCCGAGGGCAAAGAGCCTGTACGCAAACACTATAAACAGCTGTTTCAGGCGATTAAAACCATTGTTGAACAAGCGGAGAAAGCATGACCACCGAATTAGAGTGTATTGAAATTAGCACCTCTACCCAACCTGAGTTTTCTGTAATTTGGCTACATGGCTTAGGGGCTGACGGCAACGACTTTGCCCCCATCGTACCGGAACTTGGGGTAGACCATCTACCGATTCGCTTTATTTTCCCACATGCTCCTGTCATGCCGATCACCATCAATGGCGGCATGCCTATGCGTGCCTGGTATGATTTATACATGATGGATCTGGTACGCCACGAGGACGAGAAAGGCTTACGCGAATCACAGCAGCTAGTGAATGCACTCATCGCTCGTGAAAATGCCCGTGGCATCCCTACCGAAAACATCGTTTTGGCGGGCTTTTCTCAAGGTTGTGCTATGACCCTACAAACCGCTCTGCGTTTAGAGGAAAAACTCGCAGGGATGATTTGTTTGTCCGGTTATTTGCCCTTAGCCAAAAAGATCGAGGCGGAACGTCACAGTGCCAATCAACACACTCCCATTTTAATGGCGCATGGTAGCCAAGACCCCGTGGTGCCTATCATTCGCGCCGAAGAGTCTCGCGACCTATTGACCGAATTAGGCTATGACATCGAGTGGCATACCTATCCGATGCCCCACGCTGTCTGTGCCGAAGAGGTCGAGGTGATTAGTGCCTTTTTACAGCGTGTGCTGGTGAAATCCGACGCCTAAGCCCATCACGGCAAACCAACAGTGAACTAGGCGCTACCTCAACACAAAGAGTTAGCGCCTATTTTATTCTGTCTCTGCGCCCCCCAAATCCAGCCACACGCGACGCAGACCCGGATCATATTTATCGATATCGTTTTTAAAACCAAGTCGTTTTAATAAGGCCAACATGCCATCATTGGTCGCCAACACATAACCATCGATATAACTTAGTCCCTGACTTTTGGCGGCCTCAATGATGGCCCGCATCAGTTGAGATCCTAGTCCGTGACGCTGCCAATCGTCTGCAACCACCAAGGCGTATTCCGCCCCCCGCCCGTCGTTATTGCGCAAATAGTGCACAAAAGCAATGACACGATCGCCGGCCTGATCCGCCATCACCGAATCAGTAGATGGAACCGTCGCAACCAAAGCGAGTTCTCGGCTGTAGTCAATGCGGCTATAACGAGCCAACATAGAGGGCGATAATTCACGCATCATCGATACAAAACGCATATAGCGTGACTCGGCGGAGAGATCTCGTACAAAGTCCTGTAAAGCTTGCGCATCCTCGGGGCGGATAGGACGCAGCACCCAAGGCTGGCCTGATTTGAACTGGTGATGCTGCACCAAGTGGCGTGGATAGGGGTGAATCGCCATATGCTGGTAGCTGGTGCAATCAAGGTTTTGCGGGTCTTGTAGTGGATGCAGCTCCATGCGTATTTTGGAGCAATACAATCCACTTGGGCTCAACCACAACGGATCGATTTGTATGGTTTTGATTTCAGGGATCTCGCTGATAAGCTCAGAAAGCTTTTCTAAGGCTTGCTGTAATTCTCTAAACACGTCCTCCCCTGCCACATCATGCAGTCGCTCATGCCAAATGGGTGCCCGCTCAATTAGGTGGCGCGCCAAGTTTCGGTTTAGAGGCGGCAGCTCCACCGCTGTTCTACTGCTTATGAACTCCAAATTACCTGCCGCCGCACCGAACACCATAAACGGGCCATACTGCGCATCGGTGTACATATGAATGCAAGTGGGAGCTAAGGTAGGCACCGTATACGGTTTGGCCTGGGCCAGAATGGGCACATGAAAACAAGCCAAAAGCTGCGCACAGTCTGTCTCGTTAAGTTGGCGTACACCTTGCTGCTGTAGCTCCAACACGATGTGTTTAGCAGCCTCGATATTGGCGGGTCTACCTAAGGGATAAGCGGGAATAATTTGCTGCGCTAACTGCTGGCTATAATGGTAAGAAGCCAGTGTGTTCAGTGCGTCCATGGCCGCATCCGGTGTGCGCAGGGCTGCAATGCCCGCCTGCTCTAGCTTCGAACGCAAGCCGCGCATGGAGTATTCACCCACCCAACACGTCACCAATGGCTTATAGAGTTTTTTGCTTAGGGCAATGAGCCCTTCGGCGATGGCATGCAGGTCGGCATAGGGATCGGGCGCCAGCAACACCAAAATACCATCCACCTGTGGGTCGGCGGCCAGTGCCGGCAAGACGCGATCGATAAAATCCGTGGTCCAGGGTGCATAGCGCACCACCGGGTTATAGAGCTGATCATTTTCCATCGCCCCATCGGCTAATTGCTCAATGGTTTCCATAGAGAGAGAGGCTCTACGTACTGTGGAACCATGACGCATAATATCCAAAGCAAGCTGAGTGATTCCATCCCCATTAGCGACCATCGCGATCCGGGTCCCTTTGAGCCGGCGTCGCAAGCTCAGTATTTTTACCGCCGCATACAACTGCAATAAATATCGCACCCGAATGGCACCCGTGCGACGTATTAAAGCACTGAAGACCTCTTCGCGAGCACGAAGCTCTTTACTGTGATCCAGCGCAGCAGCTTTTAATACAATAATGGGTTTGGTGGCGGTCGCCGCATACAAGGCACTAGCGAACTGTCTAGAGGTGGGGTGACTATGCAGATATAAAATAATGCTGTCACTTTGATTGTCCACCGCCAAAAAGTCTAAGACCGAGGCCAAGTCCACATCCGCCTCATCTCCCATATCAACCACCGTGGAAAAGCCGATATTGGCATCCTGAGCCCAATCCAAAATGGCGGTGGTGATGGTTCTGGACTGGGACACCAAGGCCACCTTGCCTTGGTTTGGCAACTGAGGTTGTATACTCAGATTCAATCCGCTGTTAGGACGCATCAGCCCAAATGAGCGTGGCCCCAGCAATAAACAATGATGATCTTGGGCCCACTGCTGTAAAGCGCGCTGTTGGGACGCATCATAAGCCCGACTCGAATAGTGTGTCAGCAATAACAAAGCACGTGGCTGATACAAGCTGAGCTTTTCTAATACGGGGTTCAATTCTGCTGCAGGCACACAGACCACGGCTAAATCCAGGCGTTTTTTTAGCTCTAGGCTGGCTGGCCACTGGGTTGATTCGGCCTGGTAGAGCACGGTTTTTTGCCAAGTGCTTTCTGGTAACTGCAGCGACTCTCTGCTTTTTTCTGTGCGCACAATCAGCACTGACTCTGCTTCAAACAAAGCGGCTAAGCGGTGGCGTAAAATCATAACTGTTTTCCGTTTTAACCACGTCGCACGGTTTCCTCTGCGCAAATCCGCCGACTCTATTAAAATAAGAGTAACTATTACCCGCCACAGGCGGGATATTTAACATTCAGGCATCTATTGTAATTATGACTACTACTATTCGTACCCGTTTTGCCCCTTCGCCCACAGGTTATCTGCACCTGGGCGGGGCGCGCACTTCATTATTTTCGTGGGCTTTTGCTAAACACCACAAGGGGGTGTTTGTACTACGCATCGAAGACACGGATCTAGAGCGCTCTACGCCTGAAGCCGTTGAGGCCATTTTACAGGGTATGAATTGGTTAGGTATGCACGCTGACGAAGGTCCGTTTTATCAAATGCAGCGCACCGATCGTCACCGCGAGGTCATCGACCAGCTATTGGAAAAAGGGCATGCTTACCACTGTTACAGCACCCCCGAGGAGGTCGAGGCCATGCGTGAAAAGGCCCGTTCCTTAGGCTTAAAGCCACGTTACGATGGCACCTGGCGTCCTGAAAACGGCAAAACCTTGCCACCTATCCCCGCGGACCGTAAACCCGTGGTGCGTTTCAAAACCCCAACCGAGGGAGCAACCAGCTGGGATGATATGGTTAAAGGTCGTATCACCATTGCCAACGAAGAGCTCGACGACCTCATCATTGCGCGTGCCGATGGCACCCCGACTTATAATTTCTGTGTGGTCGTAGATGATTGGGATATGGGCATCACTCACGTCATTCGTGGCGACGACCACGTCAATAACACACCTCGTCAAATTGTGATCCTAGAAGCCTTGGGTGCCACCGTTCCGGTTTATGGTCATGTACCGATGATTTTAGGTCCTGATGGCGAAAAGCTCTCCAAACGTCACGGTGCCGTCAGCATCATGGACTACGACGAGCAAGGTTATTTGCCCGAAGCCATGCTGAACTACTTAGCGCGCCTAGGTTGGAGCCACGGCGATGACGAAATTTTCACAGTAGAACAGTTCCTTGACTGGTTTGATGGCAAAAACCTCAGCCGATCGGCGTCACAGTGGGATCCCAAAAAGCTCAACTGGGTCAACGCACACTACATCAAACAACGCAGCGACGCCGAATTAGCTGACTTGGTCGCGCCCCGTATTGAAAAGCTAGGCGGCAACCCCAATGCGGTGAACTTAGCCGCCGTGATGGACTTGCTCAAAGGTCGCGCCGAAACCCTCAACGACTTAGCCCAAGGGGCGATGTTATTCTGCGCCCCCTTCAGCCCAGCTGCTGCAGAACTCCAAGCCGAGGTCCTAACAGACGAGGCCAAAACCTTGCTCGCGGACTTTGCTCAGCGCCTAAACACGGTTACCGACTGGAGCACCGAAGCCATTGCCGCTGTCATCAAAGACACCTTGGCCGCTAACGAGGTCAAAATGCCAAAGCTTGGCATTCCCGTTCGTGTCGCGGTCACCGGCCAAAAGCAAACCCCAGCGGTGGATGCGGTGTTAGCTCTTATAGGTAAAGAGGCCGTTCTTGAACGCCTCAACGCCCTCTAACCCGAGACGTTTACCTTGCTACAAAAAAAGCTACCCCTAAACAGGTAGCTTTTTTCTTTGATGTCGATGATCGGTCAGCCCCACCGCTTAGAGCAGGAACACAAAGCCCGGGCGACACAGCCGCCCGAGCTTTTTTTAGAGCTGCGCCTGCAACCATCGGATCATCGAGGCGATTTTTAACGCGCCTTAAAACGGCAAGCGGTATCCAGGCGAGGTGCGTGTGGTGTTGTACTCCACCCCATCTGCACTCTGTAAACGTAGTTTATCGGCACTGCGATGAGTGATCTTATAGTAATTGGTATAAATAGGATCGTCAGAATCCACGGGCAACCCATTAGACTCTAAGGTTTTTAAGACGACCTGATCGCCCTCACGCCACCAACAACCGCTTTCACTTAAACCCTGAGAAGGCTGGCGCGGACGCTTTAATTGTTCGGTATACAGCATGCGGCCGTCGGCTTGTAAGGTAAACAGGGTGCGTAATTCACCCACCACGCCTTTTTGACTGCGTTTGCTTAACCAATTACCAACTACCGCCTCGTCAGCGGCCACAGGCTGACATAAGAGTTCTTTTTTATCTGCTGCAGGGGTGGCTGGCGGGGGAAAAGAGCTACACGCCGCAATCACGCCACCTAATACGATCACCCCTACTCCTCGCAATATACGCCACGGCATCATAACCTTTCCTTTTTGATAAAAATACATGTGTAATTTTAGCCCAAGCCTGAGTAAAGCCCTAGCGACTCGATTAACGTAATGGTAACTGCATCTGATTTTTAATTTCCTTCAGTGCCACAATGGTGCGGGTTTGTCTTACCCCAGGTAAATTAAAGAAGAAACGATGCATAAAGTCATCGTAGCTCTCTGGGCTAGACACCACAATTTTTAATAAAAAATCGGCATCTCCCGTCACGGCATAACACGCCAAAACTTCAGGAGCATCCTGTACGGCTTGGATAAAATTGTCCACCATCGTGGCAGAGTGTCTGTCCAAACTGATCTGTGTAAACATGCAGCTTTGCAGCCCCACCTTATTACGATCTACCGCTGCGTGATAGCCCGTAATCACTTTTTTTTCTTCCAGTGCTTTAATGCGTCGCCAGACCGGTGCTACCGATAATCCCACCTGATCCGAGACCTGTTGAACGGAGGCTCGGCCTTCTTTTTGCAGACATTCTAGTATTTTTAAATTAATCGCATCCATTTTCTCTATATTCCGAAATGTTTGTTTCGTTTATAAGGGATTTTACGCAATAACTACGCAAAAATAACACTAGCGTAAATACTTATGATGATAGTTGTAGATGTGGAGACTTTCATCATGCGAAATAACATTAATCAAGATTATCAGCTCAAAGACAATATTAGTGCGACATCAGGTCGGGTTTTCCTTACTGGCACCCAGGCCTTGTTGCGTATGTTATTGAGCCAAGCCCGACGAGATCAGGCCGCAGGTCTAAACACAGCGGGCTTTGTCTCTGGTTATAGAGGCTCTCCTTTGGGTGGCGTTGATACGACCATGTGGCGTTATAAAAAAGAACTAGAAGCCGCACACATTCGTTTCCAACCCGCCATCAACGAGGACTTGGCTGCCTCTATGATGATGGGCACCCAACAGCTAGACACCCACCCGAACAAAAACGTCGAGGGCGTGTTTGGTATGTGGTATGGCAAAGGCCCAGGCGTAGACCGTGCTGGTGATGCGCTACATCACGGCCATGCGGCAGGTGCTAGCCACAAAGGGGGCGTCTTAGTCGTAGTCGGCGATGACCACGTTGGCGTTTCCTCATCGATCCCTCATAGCAGCGAACAAGCTTTGCGTCATTTTCGCATGCCGTTGATCCACCCTAGCTCGGTAGAAGAATACGAATACTTTGGTTTATGGGGCTGGGCATTGTCCCGTTACTCAGGTGCCTGGGTAGGCTTTAAAGCCATCACCGAAACCATTGAAAGTGGCCGCTCCTGCGAAATCCTAGAGGTGCCTAGCTTTGATTTGGCCGCCACACCGTCTACACATGCTCGCAGCTACGACGCCAAAGACTTTTTGACCCCCAATATTGAAAAACACATTGAAAGTCGTTTACGTGCTGTACACGAATTCGCTCGTCTCTACCCACTAGATAAACTGCTCGATGCCGCTCCAGAGGCCAAAGTCGGGATTATTACCTCTGGCAAAAGCACTCTAGACACCCTAGAGGCTCTGACGCATCTTAAGGAAAAGCACCACTTACCCGCGATCCGTCATTATAAAGTCGGACTCAGCTGGCCTCTGGTGCCTGAAAGCCTACTGGAGTTTGCCCAAGGACTCGATCACATTTTGGTGATCGAAGAAAAAGGCGACTTTATCGAGGCTCAAGTGAAAAACGCGCTGTTCCATGTCGAGCACCGCCCAACCGTGAGCGGGAAATTCGATAGCCAAAATGTAGAGTTGATCCCTAGCTTTGGACAGCTCAGCCCTTCTATTGTGGAAAATGCCTTAGGCTCTTGGTTGGCGCAGCAGCAACTTATCACAATCGAGCCCATCACCACAGACGCCTGTCCGGCGCCTACTGTTAAGGCCTTGGATAGCTTCGGTCTGACGCGTCGCCCCTACTTCTGTTCCGGTTGTCCACACAACAGCTCCACGAAGGTTCCCGAGGGCAGCAAAGCCCTGGCTGGGGTAGGTTGTCACTACATGGCATCTTGGATGGACCGAAACACTCAGGGTCTCACCCAAATGGGGGGCGAAGGCACCGATTGGGTAGGCGCATCCGCCTTCATGAACAAGGCCCATATTTTCCAAAACATGGGTGAGGGGACCTATTTCCACTCGGGTTATTTGGCGATCCGTCAGGCCGTCGCAGCCCAGGCGAATATCACCTACAAAATTCTCTTTAATGACGCTGTAGCCATGACCGGTGGTCAGCCGGTAGACGGCCCAATTTCGGTGCCTCGTATTTGTCAGCAGGTCATTGGCGAGGGGGTGAAAAAAGTCGTGATCACCACCGATGAGCCCGAGCGTTACAAAGACGTGCCACTGCCCACAGGCATTCAAGTGCATCATCGTCGTGAACTAGACCGTATTCAGCGTGAGTTACGTGATATTCAAGGCGTGACCATCCTCATTCACGACCAGACCTGTGCAGCAGAAAAGCGTCGCCGTCGTAAAAAGAATGATTTCCCCGATCCTAAGCGTCGTATTTTCATCAACCCTGAAGTCTGTGAAGGTTGTGGGGATTGCGGGATACAGTCCAACTGTTTATCCATCGTACCCTTAGAGACTGAGTTAGGACGCAAGCGCGCTATTGACCAATCCAGCTGTAACAAAGACTTCAGCTGTGTAGAGGGCTTCTGCCCTAGCTTTGTGTCGGTATTAGGCGGCGAGCCCAAAAAAGCCGGTGGCGTGGATAGCAATGAGCTACAACGTCACATCCACAGTAGTCTAGCAGCCCTTCCGACTCGCTCCGTTGAGGCAGCCGAGTGCAACATGATCGTGGCAGGTATTGGTGGCACTGGGGTGATTACTATTGGTGCTATCGTGGCTATGGCAGCACACCTAGAGCATCGTTCTGCATCCGTGCTCGACATGACCGGTCTTGCCCAAAAAGGCGGTACGGTAATTAGTCACGTACGTATTGGTGCTGATGAGAAATCACTAGGCGTGGTCCGCATCGATAACCAACAAGCTGACGTGGCCATTCTTTGTGACAGCGTGGCAGCCAGCAACCCATCGGCGGCACAGTGCATTGCCACCGATAAGACCCAGGTCTTTATCAATGATTACTTAGCGCCTACCTCTGAGTTCACTCGTAACCCTGATGTGGCGCTACCTCGCACCGCTTTGGTTGAACAGTTAGTTCAACACAGCGGCACTGAGAACAGCACCCAAGTCGATGCGCATTATTTAGCGGAACAGTTATTTGGTGACAGTATTCTCTCTAATATGATGATGCTGGGCATTGCGTGGCAAAAAGGCGCAGTCCCTTTGAGTCTAGCCGCACTAGAACGCGCCATAGAACTGAACGGGGTTGCGGTGGAAGCCAACCAGTTAGCTTTTGAGGCTGGCCGTCTCTGGGCCGCTCAACCCGAGGCCATCAACCAGCTGCTCAAGCAGAAAACCGTTGCCGTCGCTCAGCGACCACAGCAGTTGGCAGAAGCCATCGAGCTATACAGCAAGCGTCTACGCGACTACCAGAACCAAGGCTATGCCCGTCTCTTTGAACGCACCATTCAGTCCGTTCTACAAGCCGAGCAACAGGTTAAAGCAGACTCTGAGCAACTTGCCCTAGAAGCCGCCCACAGTTTGTACAAATTAATGGCTTACAAAGATGAGTACGAAGTAGCCCGCATGTACAGCTCCCCGGCCTTTACCGAACAGTTGCACCAACAGTTCGAAGGTGACTTCGAGTTGAACTTCCATATGGCCCCACCGCTAATTAGCAAAATGGGCAGCAATGGTCGTCCACTCAAGCGTCAACTTGGTAGCTGGATGATGAAGTTCTTTCCTGTGCTGGCCAAAGGTAAAGCATTACGCGGCACACCGCTGGATGTGTTTGGCTACCAATCCGAACGCAAAGTCGAGCGTCAGCTGCGTGATGACTTCCTAGAAAAGCTCAATCAGCTAGGACAAAACCTAACAGCTCAAAATTATGATGCTATGATGGAATATGTGCACTTACCGCAAAAAATCCGTGGCTTTGGTCCTGTAAAACACCAAGCCATAGAACAAGTGCAACAGCAACAAATGGCATTAAGGGTGTAATCCAGACGTTCTGATATTACCCTTAACAACTTTGCGCTCTGACCGGCATCGGTTAGACTTTTAGGCGTAGACACTCCATCTGTCTACGCTTTTCTGTTTTTAACTTAAGCTATAAAGGATAGATCCATGGCTCATGCCGATAATCAATCTGCTCAACCTGTTAAAACCGAACCCAATCCCGCAGGTAATTGGCCTTACCCTTATGACAACACAGACGAAGAATAATTGGGCTACCGCGCAGCATGTTTAACGATATCTTCTACTTTATCCTTCATCTTGCCCTGTCTTTACTAGGCATTGCGTTTATTATTCGTGCCTGGCTGTATGCGGTGCGCATGCCACCGTTTAATCCGTACTCTCAAGCGATTATTCAGGTGACCGACTGGGCCGTGCAACCCATTCGAAAACTCATACCACCTCGTAAATTTATTGACCTCCCTAGCGTAATCGCGGCTTGGCTGTGTGCTGTGGTCTTTTTGCTAGGTGGTTCTTATCTGCTGAGCGGTTATTTTATTTCTGCCGCCCTGCTGCCAAATGTACTTTTGGCAGGGGTGTTTACCACCTTAAAATGGGCATTAAATACAGCCTGGTGGATGATTTTGCTTCAGGTTATTTTATCCTGGGTGAACCCAACCGCCCCCACCATGCCCTTTTTACACGCTTTAACACGTCCTATTATGGAGCCAGTGCGTAAACACCTACCCGCCACAGGCGCCATTGATTTTTCACCACTGATTGTGCTGTTGGTGTTACAGGTATTAAATATGGTGATGCAACGTTTAAGCTTTAGCTTAATCGGGGTTTAATCCATCACAGACTGATACCACATCAAAAAAAGAGGTCTATATAGACCTCTTTTTTGTACCTTAAAACAACAACCTTTATAGAATTAAAGCGGTGTGACTCGCGTAGGACCGGCGCCACTTAGCACGCGTACGCGTTGCCCTGCCGTAAACATCACGTCGGCTTCTTGCGCGATAGAACGGGTTTCACCGTTATCCATTCTGACGGTGATCTCTAAGCCTTGACGTTTTTCTACCTGATTTTCTATCGCATTACCTGCCAAACCACCTAATAATGCGCCACCAATCGTAGCGAGCACATTACCGCGACCGCCACCAATAGTGCTACCGGCCACACCACCAATGGCTGCGCCACCAACACCACCAACACCTGAGGGCTGCTCATTTTGAATGGTGATATATCGTACGGATTGCACCGTACCCAAGCGTACGATTTGCTCATTTTGTGCTTGCCCGTAGGTATACACAGAGCTGGAAGCAGAACGATTCGCACACCCTGTTACTAAGACGGCAGAGGCCAC
>DUNB01000124.1 GCA_012839585.1 Alcaligenaceae bacterium
TGGGATGGTGGGACGAGCCATGGCGCTTGCCTTTATGTTGGGCACTGGATCCAGTGCCCAACATAAAGGCAAGCGCCATGGCTCGTCCCACCATCCCACCCTCATCGTTTCATGAACCCATCTTTAAGGTATAAAAAAAGCGCACCAAAAGGTGCGCAAAGCGGGGGGTAATAGCCTACGTATTTTTACCAAGATGCTCGGAAAGCCTCATCGTTTAGAGCGAGAAGGATGTCAATCACTGCAACCCAAAGCCGAAGCAATCAGGCAAGCATGGTTATCCAGCATTGAGTTGCTGATGCCACTGCGCCAAGCGCGGCAAAACCTTTAAGGCGGTTAAACTGGTTTGTTGCTGGATGTGGTCCACATCGGCCTGGCGTAGTTCTGCTAAAACCTGTGCGATTTGGGCGATTTCAGCGGGACGATTGTATTGATCAGGCTCATTTTTAGGATCCAACCAGGCTGGCGCTATATCTGGCGCATCGGTTTCCAGTACGATCTGTGCTAAATCCAATTCCGTCGCCAAACGGCGAATTTGCTTAGCGCGCGTAAACGTCATGGCGCCACCAAAACCCAAGGCAAAACCTAAGTCAATGAATTGCTGTGCCTGTTGATGGCTGCCGTTAAACGCGTGCGCGATGCCCGTCACACCCGTAAAACGACGCAACGATTTCAAAATCAAATCCTGTGATCGTCTCACATGCAACAACACGGGCAAATCATAACGTTGCGCCAGTTTTAGCTGAGCCTCGTAAAAATGACGTTGTTTTTCTCGCATGTCTGGCGTACATAATTCTGGCACAAAAAAGTCCAAGCCGATTTCACCGATGGCGACAAACTGCGGATCGGCTAACGATTTTTCGACTTGATCCGCTAAATACGCCAGATCGCTGTCTTGGGCCATCGGCACATACAAAGGATGAATGCCTAGCGCATACGTCACCTCTGCATGTTGATGAGCCAAGGCCTGCACGGCAGCAAAGTTAGCCCGCTCTACCGCGGGCACCACGATATAGCGCACTCCTTTTTGTTGGGCCGCTTGGACCAGTTCCGTACTGGTTTCGGTGAAAATCGCCGCATCTAAGTGGCAATGCGTATCAATTAACATCCATTCAATATTCCTTGATCCATGGTCAGCTGTCTATGCGCCAAAGCAGCTAGCGCCGGATCGTGCGTGACAATCACAAAGGCAATGCCAAAATCCCGGTTCATCTTTTGTAATAAAGAAAACATGCCTTGAGCTGTTTCTCTGTCCAAATTACCGGTGGGCTCATCCGCCAACACGCAAGCTGGCCGTGTCACCAACGCTCTAGCGAGCGCAATGCGTTGTCGTTCCCCACCCGAAAGCTGGCCAGGATAATGGTGTGCTCGTTGCGCCAACCCGACTTGCTCAATGATTTTCTCGGCCTCTGCTCGCGCCGCTTTGCGACTGAGGCGCCGCACGATCAACGGCATGGCCACATTGTCCAAAGCGGTAAATTCAGGCAGCAAATGGTGAAACTGATACACAAAACCCAAGGATTGATTACGAATCAAACTGCGCTGCTTTTCATTTAAGCTATCTGTTTGTTGGCCTGCAATTTCCAATGTACCTGCACTCGGCCTATCGAGTAAGCCTAGCACATGCAACAAGGTACTTTTACCTGAACCCGAAGCCCCAACAATGGCCACCATTTCGCCCTTGGCCACGTCTAAATTCACATCACGCAACACCTCTACGCGACGGTTGCCATCCTCGTAATGACGCTGTATGTGTTGGGCATTAAGTACCAAAGAATTAGTCATGTCGTAATACCTGTGCGGGTTGTAAGCATGAGGCGCGCCAGCTGGGATAAATCGTGGCTAATAAAGATAAAACCAAAGACGTCACGCCAATCACAACCATGTCACTGATTTGTGGATTGGATGGCATTTGGCTAATAAAATAAATTTGTTGTGGCAAGAACTCTTGGCCAGTGAGGTTTTCTAAAAAAGGCACAATCACATCAATGTTGTAGGCCACTAAAGCCCCTAAACCCACACCAATCGCAGTGCCTAGCACCCCAATAATGGCCCCTTGCACCAAAAAAATCCGCGCAATTTCACGAGGCGTAGCACCTAAGCTGCGTAAGATAGCAATATCACTGCGCTTGTCCTTAACGGCCATCACCAAAGAGGACAGCAAATTAAAGGCCGCTACCGCCACGATCAAAGTCAAAATTAAAAACATCATGCGTTTTTCGGTTTGTACCGCCGCAAACCAAGTGCGGTTATTTTGAGTCCAATCATTCACATGCACACCTGGGGGTAAGAGCTGGCTTAACTGTGCCCCTACCTCTGGAGCCTGCTGCATGTCTTTGATACGCAGACGCACCCCACTGTTACCACTATCTCGGAAAACCCGTGCGGCATCCATATAATGCACAAAAGCAAGAGTGGCATCGTATTCATAGTGTCCTGATGAGTACAATCCCACGACCTTAAACTGACGCATTCTGGGTGAAAAACCCGCAGGCGAAATGGAGCCTTGGGGTGCCATCAACATCAGGCTATCCCCTACGGTGACACCCAAGTTATGGGCCAGCTGATTACCTAAGACGATGCCAAAATCGCTGTCTTTTAAAGCGGTCAAATCATTAAACACCATTTGCTGGGCTAGTTCCGAAACCTGAGGCTCCAGCTCGGGATCCACGCCGCGAATTTGTACCCCTAGTAACTTATCACCACGCACCAGCATTGCCTGCGAGGCCACAAAGGGGGCGGCTCCAATCACGTTCGGATTTTGCTCAGCCTTGTCGGCAACCTCCTTCCAATGCGACAATACCTCTTGATGGCTTGAGCCTCCTACATAAAGCTCTATGTGGGGCAGCACAGACAACATGCGATCTCGCACTTGGGTCTGAAACCCATTCATCACCGATAACACAATAATCAGTGCGGCTACTCCTAGCGCTATACCGGTCATAGAGCTGGCAGCAATAAATGACACAAAGCGATCTTTGCGCTTTGCTCCCTTACGACTGAATCCCGCCATGCCCGCATAACGTGCGCCGATCCAAAATTCATAAAACATATAGACTGTACCGTTAATGACTGCGAAAAATTCTTCTATTGTACTGACCGAGGGGCTGCCACGCTGCTTGATGAGCTCAGCAGCAA
>DUNB01000125.1 GCA_012839585.1 Alcaligenaceae bacterium
GGGGGACTGCAAACCAGCAGGGATGGAGGTGGCGTCGTTGACCTTGATGTAGGCCAAGCCTTTGGCGCCGTAAATACCTACAAACTTGGTGTAAGCATCGATTTCACTGCGAGTTAATTCGCCACCAGCGGGTACACGTAGCGCTACCACACGACTGTTTGGATCTTTGGCCGGGCCAGAGAACACTTTAAAGTCCACGTCTTCCATGAGGTCGGCGACGTCAGTGAATTCCATATTCACGCGTAGGTCCGGTTTATCGGAGCCAAAACGGTGCATGGCTTCTTGCCATGTCATCGTGGGGAATGGGTTGGGTAGTTCTACGTCTAGCACTTTGCTAAAGACGTGACGCACCATGTTTTCAAAGATTTCACGGATTTGCTCTTCGTTGAGGAAAGACACCTCGCAGTCAATCTGGGTAAATTCAGGCTGACGATCTGCACGTAAGTCTTCGTCGCGGAAGCATTTGGTGATTTGGTAGTAACGGTCAAAGCCCGATACCATCAACATTTGCTTAAACAGCTGGGGAGACTGCGGTAGCGCGAAAAATTCGCCCGCGTTCACACGGGATGGAACCAAGTAGTCGCGCGCCCCTTCGGGTGTGCTCTTGGTCAACATAGGGGTTTCCACATCGATAAAACCCAAATCGTCCAAATAGCCACGCACTGCTCGCGTCACGTTGTGACGTAGCATGAGGTTTTTCTGCATTTGTGGACGACGTAAGTCCAACACGCGATGAGTTAGGCGTGTGGTTTCAGATAGATTATCGTCGTCCAATTGGAATGCGGGGGTTACTGAAGGGTTTAAGATTTCGATTTCAGTACATACCACCTCGACCTGACCTGACGGCAAATCGGGGTTGATCGTGCCCTCGGGACGCTCGCGCACTTCGCCAGTGATACGTAAACAGAACTCGTTACGGATGCGCTCAGCGGTTGCGAACATATCGGCATTATCAGGATTGACTACCACCTGCGCCAAACCCGCGCGGTCGCGTAAATCGATAAAAATTACACCACCATGATCGCGTCGGCGGTGTACCCAACCAAATAATGTGACGGTTTGACCCAAGTATTGGGTGTTTAAGTCGCCGGTGTAGCAGGTACGCATCTAGGATGACTCCAGTAAACTTGTAAGATAAATATAGGATGTAAAGGGCGCTGAGCGCCCTCTATGATTTAGTCAGCTGTCCCAGACGCCCCGCCCGATTTTGGGCCACGGAAGTCTGTCTCGTACCAACCACTACCTTTTAGTTGGAAACCAGCCGCTGTTACCTGTTTTGCATAGGTAGACTGATTGCATTTAGGACAAACCGTAAGTACAGGGTCAGACATCTTTTGCAGCACATCTTGCTCGTGATCACAAGCGCTGCATTTATAAGCATAAATAGGCACGACCTAATCCTATAAATCAATAAATAATTAATTAATATAACAAATACCTAATCCGTTGATTTTAGCGCGTTTGCACACCTAAGGTATAGCGTTAAGGTGTGCAAACTTAAGGATTAGCTAAAAGAGGTAGGCAATAAAAACATAGTGGCGGCAATCAAGGTTGGTACCGCTGCGGAAAGAAGCAAACGCAATGGCGAGATCGCGCCATCTGGGAAGGTCCCTTTTAAGATAGAGAAACCAGCGGGGTTCGGTGCGTTCGCAATCACGGTTAAACCACCCCCGGTCACTGCCCCTGCTACCAACATGTAGCGCCAGAGTTCGCTGGTGCCCTCGACCAAGGAACCCAAGTAGGTCAAGGCCGCATTATCAGTAATGGCTGTTAGTGCAGTGGAACCCACAAACAAGACAGTAGGAGACATGCCACCCAAGAGGTCTTGTAGCCACCATTTTTGTAGACCACCCAAGATCACCAAACCGGCCAAGAAGAAACCCACCATTAAGCCTTCGCGGATCATTAAGGGGTTTTGATACTGGCGGTAAGCGGTGGCGTAGCCGATAAACATCATCAGCATACCCAAGAAAATCACGGTATGGTGTGCAGCCAGCACAATGCCGATTAAGAACACCAAATGGATAGCCATAACCACTACAGGCACATCAACACGGCGTTTGGTTTCTGTTTCTTGGGGAACAGATTCGGGCGCCTCTACCAAAGCGGCACGGCTGATAATGGTCAGTAAGGCCGCATTAATAAATACTGCTACCGCAGCGCGCCAACCAAAATGCGTGGCCATAAAGGCAGTATCCCAATTAAAGGTTTGGGCCACCATCAATACGGGCGGCGCCGCATAAGAGGTCAACACCCCGCCAATGGAAATATTGACGAACAACACGCCCAAAGTGAGGTATTTAAAGCCGGCACGACCAGTACGTTTAAAGTACTGATCACGCAATAACAACGCAGCCAAGGTCATGGCAGCGGGTTCGGTAATGAGCGAACCGAATAATGGCACCACCGACATGGTGACAAAAAACATCGCGTATTCGTTGCGCAAAGGCAAGATATTGGCAATGACTTTGACTAGCTTTGACACCATATCCAAAATAGGACGGCTGGCGGCGACCACCATAATGGCGAACACAAAAGCCGGCTCAGTAAAATTACGTGTATCCATGTACTCAACGGCTTGATCCAAACCGATAAACACAGAGATAAACACAATTAAGATAAATGCCCACACGCCGAAAACGGCTTCTACCTCGGACAACATATGCCACAGGCCTGAGTGAGCGCCCCCTTTATTGGCTAAGCGCGCAAAGACGGGAACTGAAAAGGTATGAATAATTGCCGTCGCAAACAGGACCGTTGCGACGATTTCCATTGTGGTTGGCATGATGCACCTTTTTTGTAACGCCCCATCGGGCGGTCTGTCTCAAATAACTGACTATGCAGCAAGAGCTGGAAAACAGGCGTTATTTTACACCTACAGCGCTAATCGCCTAGCCATGCAGGTCAATTTAATAAGGTTCCCGCTAAAGCAGCGACCACCAACAGGACACCCACCGTCATATTCGCTCTAAACAACGGTAAGCCTTGTTCTCGTTTTTGGGGATTAAATTGGTAGATCTGCCAAGCTAAGTGAAGTGCTATGGCGGTCATCACTACAAAATACGCCCAGTGCATACCCATGGCGTAACCTGCCCACATCCAAAGCACCACACTGACACCATAAAAGCCAGACAGCCATCGCTTGCCATTATCACCAAAACGGATAGCGGCTGATTTCAAGCCCAGCTTTAGGTCGTCTTCCATGTCGATGTAGCCATAAATGGCGTCATAGCCAATTTGCCAGGTTACCGCCCCCAACCACATCGCAATCGCGGCTAAGGGCACTATGTTTTGGGTGTCTGACCACGCCATCAACATTCCCCAATTAAAGGCCACGCCCAATACCGCCTGGGGCCAATGGGTAAAGCGTTTACATAAAGGGTAGATCACCACCAAAGGCAATAGCAGCAGCGCCAACCAACGGCTATAACTGTTAATGGCCAAGAGCAGCAAGCCAGCAATCAGCAGCTGCACCAAGACAAAAATCAAGGCATTACGCAAACTAAGCTGCCCGCTGGTCAGGGGCCTAAAGCGTGTGCGCTCTACCTTGTTATCAAAATCACGATCAAAAATATCGTTAAAGCAGCAGCCCACGCCCCGCATTAATAACGCACCAAAGGAGAAAATGATGAGTCGCCACAGGTCTGGCCACCCTCCTGCCGCCTGAATTAAGGCGGCAATACAGGGCAACAACGTCAGCCACGTCCCAACAGGACGGTCTAAGCGACACAAGCGCGCATAAGGTCCCCAGGACTGGGGCAGCCAACGCGCCACCCAATCATCGGGACGCATATCAGCCAAATCAGGGCGTTTACCCTGATCAAAGGAGGAAGGAAAATGAGGCTGCATAATCAGAAACTTAAAAAACAAACAGCCGTGACGGGCACGGCTGCAAGATAGGCGTCAAAACGTAATTAGAGTTGTTCGCGGATCAATTCACCTAGAATCTCTATGCCCTCGCGGATGCGGTCTTCGGAGACCGTTACGAAGCTAAGGCGGAAGGTATTACGTTGTGGTTTGCTTGCCGCATAGAACGGCTCTCCTGGTACAAAGGCGACTTTACGCTCTACGGCTTTGTATAGGAGCTCTTGTGAGTCCATGTGCTCGGGCAGGGTAACCCATAGGAACATCCCGCCTTCTGGGCGAGTCCATTTTACGCCATCTGGAAAGTATTTATCCATGGCATCGAGCATGTATTGACACTGACGTTTGTACAAATCACGCACGGACGGTAGGTGCGCCTGTAAAAAACCGTCTTTTACGGCCTGATACACTGCCATTTGCGTCACGGTAGGTGAATGCAAATCGGTGGCTTGTTTGATTTGTACTAGTTTATCGATAATGGCTGCGGGAGCAACGATATAACCCAAACGCAAGCCGGGGGCGAGCACTTTGGAAAACGAGCCCAAACGAATCACGGTAGCCCCAGCCTTACGACCTAGGTGTAGTAGGCTAGGTTGTGGTTCGCCTGCGTAGCGTAGTTCACCGTAAGGATCGTCCTCGATAATGGGAATACCGGCGGCGGCACAGCGCTCTACAAAATCCTGACGACGTTCGGCACTCATGGTGCGTCCGGTAGGATTCTGGAAATTGGGTAGTGCGTAAATAAAACGCGCATTGGCCGCTTTTTCGGTGGAGACTTCGGCAGGGATCAGCCCACCATCATCCGTGTCCATAGAAACGTAAGTCGGCTCAAAGACGGAGAAAGACTGCAGCGCGCCTAAATAGGTGGGGGACTCAACCAACACCTTGCTGCCTACGTCGATGAACAATTTACCCAACATATCCAACGCCTGTTGAGAGCCCGATACGATCAAGACCTCGTCCACGCTGATTTTTACATCATCGGTGCTCAGATCCTTAGCAACCCATTCGCGCAATGGTGTATAGCCCTCGGTAGGACCATATTGCAAAGCAGAGCGACCTTCGGAGGCCAAGACGGTATCAAAGGCTTGGCGTAATTCGGAAATAGGGAAACCGTCAGCCGAGGGCAAACCACCCGCAAAAGAAATAATTTCTGGTCGTGTAGTGACCTTTAGGATTTCTCTGATAGCAGAACTGGTGAGCTGATTGGCTCGGTTAGAAAACGTGTATGGGGTGTGAGAATCCATAATGTGACGATGACCCTGAGTAAAAACAGTTAATGACATCAATAAATAGAGTTGTACGCTCTAGATTACAGTATTAAACCTAAAGCGTGAATAGCCAAAACCCCTTCGCCCTGCTTTGGCTATTCATAATGAGACGCTTGCGTCAAAGGACGGCGTTACCACCCGCGTTATTCATCCTCGCCCTGAACAACAGGACTTTTCGCGCATTCTGGTAAAAAAACCACCTGTTTAACAAGAGGGTTAGATTGAACTAAATGCTTCATTAACCGATATGCCATAATCATTCAAGAATTCCACACATCATTCGCAGAACCGTTTGGCCTAGCTAAAACATTACTTTGGGAGCCTTCGCATGGCCGATCTACCTCCTTTGCGCGCCTTACAGATTTTTGAAACCGTGGGTCATAGCCAAAACATCCAAGACGCCGCCCGTCGTCTGGGTATTAGCCCTGGTGCCGTCAGCCAACAACTACAACTGCTAGAGCAGCACGTCAATGCCGCCCTGTTTTTCAAAGAGGGACGGCGCCTACAGCTTACTGCGGCAGGTCTCGATTTTCATCAGCGCACCACCGAGGCGTTTGAGCTACTGCGCGATGCGCAAAACCAACTACTGTTAGATCAAGAGCAACGCACTTTACACATCAGTGCTTTGCCCTCGTTTTTAAATGATTGGCTGATGCCGCGACTAGGACAATGGCAACGCGCCCAAACCCCTGAAATCGGCCTACACCTACAAGGCTCGCATCACGAACCCGACTATGCCAACGAACAAGTGGATTTTCGTTTTACTTACGCCCAAACAGTGCCACAAAGCTTGCATTGGGTAGAGCTATTTACCGATGAGGTCCTGCCTGTTTGCCACCCGGATTTATTGCGACAGCACGTAGTACGTCAGGTCAAAGACCTAATGCGCTTACCTCTGATCAATGTGGACTGGCAACCGCGCTTTAGCTCGCCCCCTACCTGGGCCGAATGGTTTAAGCGCTATTTAAAAGAAAGCATCGCTATGCCCACCACCACACAAAGCTTCAGCTTGTCGCATCAGGCTTTAACCGCCGTCCGCAATAACCAGGGCATTATGCTGGCGCAGCGCTCTTATGTAGAACAGGAACTGCGCGACGGCCGTCTTTGTGCCCCCTTTCCTGATCTGGCGGTGTCTTTGGACTGGCCTTATGTGATGACGTGGCAGCCTTCGGTCTTTAACAAACCCCACGCGCGGGACTTTCATCAGTTTATTTTGAGCCAGAAAAACCAAATGACTCAGGCCGAGCGTCCCGCGTAAAGCGCGGGGCACCACAGACCTTATGGGTTTAGGTTCATCTGTTTTTTGGTTGGATAGTGGTAATGATGGCCGACATCACGTCTTATCTAATTGATCTGCTTAATGGTGACCAACACCGCGTCTTTTCTAATTGATCCGCTGCAACTGCTGTTGACGCCAGGCCGTCGGCGCCACCCCATAACGTCGACGAAACGCATGGCTAAAGGCCGCTGCGTCTTTAAAGCCGTGTTGATAGGCAATTTCGGAGATAGGACGTGTATAGCTGGGATCTGCCAAAAGCTGGCAGCTACGCTCTAGGCGCTGACGCTGAATATAATCCGCTGGGGCTAAGTCCTGTACAGCAAACAAATTGTACAAATAGCGCCTGGAGCATTTAAACACCTGACAAAGCGTGTTCACATTCAGGTCAAAACGATGCAAGTGCTGGTTAATGTAGTGTTGAATTTTCAGTAGCTCTACCTGTCTTACCGCAACCGGTTCTAGCTCGGGGTCTTTGGCTAGGTTTTCACTGAGCTGCGCCCCGATCAAATTCAAAATAGCATTCGCCGCCCCGTCAGCGGCCGTTGGGGATAGATGATCGCGTTGTGCCAGCGCCGCCAACAGCATCTGCATGACCAGCTTTCCGCAGCCATCACCCATGCCAAAGCTACGCGCCAAGGCCACCTGCAAATAAGGCTGCCAGGCCGACAGTAAATCTGGCGTGATCTGCAATACCAAGAAATGGGAGTCATCGCTCACATTGACGGTGTAAGGCTGGGTAGTGTCATACATGGCCCACTGCCCTGGAGTTAGCACAGCGCGTTTATTATTTTGAATAATTTCGCTGCATCCCGTGAGCTGCAAAGAAGCCTTGTATAACGCATGATCGGCGCGTGCCACCAGCGCTGAAGTACGGGTAACCGTGGTCGAACTGGTATAGAGTTCGGTAATTAATAAAGACCCGATGCGATCATTGGCCGCCTTGTGGGAAAACGGCGCCGTCCCCTGGACTTGAATCTCTAGGGGAACAAAGGTTTGTGCTACAAAATCACGCCAAGCGTCTAGCGTTTGAAACTGTATAGGAGTGGAGTCTATAAGCATGGCCACCTCGTCAAAAGAACACACGCAGCCTTTAGATGTTTTTGTATATATTTAGTTATAAAGCTTATTCTGCCGACTGACTACGCAGATAAACCCGTATACCCCTTCCTTACTCTCGACCCGCCAGACCATATAAATAACTAGAGGGCTGTAAGCCTTTTTCCTCTAGAAGCGTTTCCAGCTTACGGCGTTCAAAGGCCACATCATCAAAGCGATAAGGTCTAGATGCACCCACCTCTGCGGCGGTGAACGGACGATAACTACCGCTTTCGTATTCTTCTGGGCTGTATTTGGCCACAATCCAGTTCAATACTAAAGCCAGCTCATCGTTATTGATTTGTGATTGCGATGCTCCAGGCACGCGAATCATGTAGGCTCGACCTTCAGGTAACCGAGAAAACAAACCGATTGAATTCACAAAACTAGGAATACCGCGGTTCTCTGCCCCCTGTCCGTCGAAACGGTGACAGCCGGAACACTGCAGCATGTAGTCTTTATAAGCGCCTTCGTTACCTAAAAAATAGGTTAACTGCTCTGCATTGGTCGCAGGAATAGGACGTTTTGCTTGTGCTACCCCGCTACTCAATGCGAGCGCACTGAACAGGGCAGCCAAAAAAACCGATTTCATTTGTAACCCCTATGAATAGCTAGGCGAGATAGACCGCTTCACACGCGGCCTACCTCTACCAGGGCTTAGTTTTTAGCCAAGCCGATCAACACGGAGGTGGTGCAATGGAACGTACTGTTTTCGTTCGCCATACACCAGTTCACATCATTGTGTAGGAAGAACTCATAACCAGGACGTTCACGTGTTTGCGTGTTACAAGCACAACGGTTACAGGCCGTTTTACCGCAACAGTCGTGGTAGCTCACCAAGTAATCCTTCCCATCGTGTGGGTTATGACACGTCCCCACCCACGAAATAGGTGAAGGGGTGGTGCCCGGAGGGCAGGTGTTTGCAGTACCACCACAGCAAGAACAAAGGAAGCCATCCACCGCACAGTGGCGCCAGTAGTCGCAGGAGTTCATTTCCTCATCACTGACTTCGGAAAGATCCAAACCAGGTGATTTGTTCGAGGCACGTGCCACGGGCAATACAGGCAAAATCGCCGCAGAAGCCACCATCGCTTTGCCTATGCTATTGAGCACACTGCGTCGCGAGGACCGATGCGCCAATCGGCGCGAAAATTGTTCACTTAAATTATCCAGCCATTGCATTCGTTTTCTCCTTACGTGAAACGCTCACTTCGTTAAGCTCAGCTTGAGGTTGCTCGGTGCTGCGCAAGTAATCCTGCATGGAACCTACACCTAGTTCTTTAGCTGTAAATAAGCTTTCTAATTGTTCGCGTGAGTTGATTAACCCTTTAGCACGTATCACACCGTTTTCATCCATCAAGACTGCGTAAGGCAATTTGCTGATGTGAAAGCTCATCCCTAAGCTGGTGGACAGTAGATACGGGAAAGGATCTAAGTTAGCTTGTTTGTAAAAAGCCAAGTGTTCAGGCATTTCGCCATCACTGGCTAAAACCACCCGTAGCCAATCTTTTTCTGAGTTCGAAATAGAACGCAGAATAGGCATGAGTTTTTTACATACCGGACAAGTTGGCGATAAAAAGAACAACAACTGGCTGTGCTGTGTAGGCATACCAATGGTTTGTGGACGACCTAAGATGTCGTTTAGCTCAAAGGTAGGAGCGGCATCGCCCACCTCTGGACCTTTGTCCATGGTGAGCGCCCCCATAGGAGCTACGCGCTCGTACAACACACCAATCTGTCGTGACAAGGCCAAAACAACCAAAACCAGGGCGATCACTATTGCCCAAAGTACGATATTAGAAATAACCAGAGCACCCATTTAGATCTCCTTCAGTTTTTGTAGTTTTACGTGGGACTCAATCAGCTGATTGACGGCAAAATACAAGCCCAACATAGCGAGGGTGGAGCCAAAGAAAGTCAGCCCATCGACCCAATTTAAATGACGATCAATAAAAGCGTTTTGTGGCAAAAAGAGCAAAGCGGCAATCAATAACAACACACCATTGCGCGCCACTAGCCACCAAGACAAGCCGGCACTTTGCTGTTTTAAGCTGCCGCAACCACAGGCCACATCGGTATGACCACGCGCCAAGTTAATCGCAACCCCAGCCGTCGCAATCCCTAAGACCACTAAAGCCAGTAAAGCGCCGTAGCCACGGGCTTGGGGAATCAGTAACAGCACCGCCGCCCCTAACTCTGCTGCCACAAACACCGCGGAAAACAGTTTGCTGCTATTCATTGGCAAGAGTCGGTACGCCATCACCGCGCCCTCGAACAAATCAAAGTTACGTATTTTGTCCAAGGCCCCTATCAATAGAATCACAGCCAAACTGGCCGCGGCCATGTAGATAAACAGTGGGTCCATATCAACCCCCTTTGACTACAGGATGAGGCTCGGCTTGGAGCGCAGCCTCTGCCGCACCCTCAATGGTTCGAACAAGCTTGGGTTCATCAGCGCTGATATCAAAGATGTGTACGTTACCGCCATCAATACCTAATAGACGATTACCGCCTTGGTCCACAGCCAATGACAACACATCTAGACCTGGAACACGTGCCACGCGTTTTTTGCTCTCTAGGTCATACACCCAGATTTCAGCGGCTGGGCTTTTATGCGTCCCTTCGGCTCCATCGGGGTGCATCAAAACGTATAGACGCTTGCTGGCCTCGTGAGTCGCTAATAAGTTATAGCCACCTGGAGTCCAACCTTTGGCTCGATCCTCATCGTTCAACAAAGACCAAGTGGGTTCGAGTTTGACCTTTTCGCCATTGAAGTCTGCGGTGTAGATGGTGCCGTAGAAGGACACAAAATAGGCTTTGTTATCGACGAAACCTGGGGTGATGAAAATGGGATCCTCTTTGACCGAGAACATGGTGTCACTGCGATGCTGTGAGGCGATCTGACCGTTTTCATCCAGATCAATGGTTAACAACGTCCCATCCCCACAAATGGTTGTGAAACTACGATCACGGTTAGGCAAAGGGTTCACGCTCCAGCAACCGGCGGTATTGGTTAGCTCTGCGACGTGCTCGCCTTTTTCAATGTCCACAATCGCCACAGAGGTAGCGGGGCTCGCGTTTTGCAAAATAACGAACTTGCCATCGGTGGACTGACGGAACATGCCACGGTAGTTCAAGCCCTGAATACGGTTATTGGGTAATACAATTTCTTTTTCAAATGTCAGCCCATAAGCATCCCAAATTTCCACGGTGTCCGTCCGCTTACCACGGGTCACGCGCTCATGGTACGTCGTCATGGTATAGATTTTCTTACCATCGTTCGAAACCTGCATGTGACCGTTAAAACTGGTCGGGATCATACCTAGAAATTTGCCTGTGGCACCGTCAAAAATGTGAACACGACTTTCTGTTAGGTGATGAAACACCGAGTCCATCACATAGATGCGGTCCTGCGCCTCTTCGGATAATTTATGCCCCCCTGTTAACCGCTCCATCGGTTGATTGCTTTGAGCATGAGCGGTAAATGCCATCGTCCCAACGGCCGCTGCTAAGGCCAGTTGTAAACCTCGTTTTTTGAACCGGTTTAATCGCATTGTCTTCTCCTTAATTTGGCGAACTTTTTATTCTAAAAAATGTAGGCATAGCGCAATTGCACACCATTAAACTTCGGCCCGTTTTTGACGCGTAGGTCTTGGGCGTATCGCAACTGCAGCTGATTCTGATCATTGAGTTGATGGGTTAAGTCCACCGCCAGCTGATGATCGCTCGCCGAGCTCATAGCGGTGTTCCCGTTAATCTTCTCTTTACCACCTGTTTCATAGCGATAACGCAACCCTACGTAGGTAGAAGGCGTTAAGTCTGTGGATAAAAACGCCATTAACCGCACAGAAGGCGATTTTTTCAGCGTCATGCCGTAATAATTTTTGTTTTTGCCATAGACTTCGAACTCGGCCATGGCTTCAAAAAAACTGCTTTTGCCAAAGCCTTTTACAAAGGCAAAGTCCTGAATGGTGCTCCAACGGTTTGTTCCTGGAGACACATCTGCCTGTGATCCTTTATAGCGACCGGTAGGCAGCACAACAAAAGGCTCCCACGCCACATAGGTGCGTGTTTCATCGTTGTTATAAAGCCAGATAGCGGCCCCTAAGTTCACATCTCCAATACCGGTGAGGCGATCTTTGGGCATACCACCCCCTTTCATCGTGGCGCGACTCATCGGCACAATAATTTCGTACTGCACCGTTTTGCCAAATAACTCGCGGTAATGCATTTGGCGATAAATGCCATATTGCACATCAATCTTCGGTGCGCCTTGGATGCGCTTGCCCTCAGAGTACATGCGCGTGGATTTCTCCATCCCGGCATAGCCCGCAATGATATTGGTGCCTACCGGTGCAGGAATCCAGTCACGTGTGCTGGGTCCTGCCCAACTGCTTGCACTGCTTAACAACAACGCCCCGCCCAACACAGCCACTATTTTTTTGTTCATGTGTCTCTCCTTAGGTCAAAGAATGGTGGAGCAGCTATGTATCTATAGCTACCCACCTGCCCCCCTTTTCCTTTTTATTATTTGTTATAGGCAATACAAACGGATTTAGACTCTAAGTAAGCCTCTACAGAGGACTTACCGTGTTCTCTACCCACTCCAGATTGCTTAAAGCCGCCAAACGGCATGTGCGGATCAAGCATATTGTGCGTGTTCACCCAAACAGTTCCAGCAGTTACCGCTGGGACTAAACGGTGAATACGGTTCACATCGTTGGTCCACACACTGGCTCCTAAGCCAAATTGAGTCTGGTTGGCCAAAGCAATGGCTTCCGCCTCATCGCTAAAGGTGTTCGCCACCAACACAGGACCAAAGATTTCCTCTTGAGAAATGCGCGCACCAATATCTACATCCGCAAATACAGTAGGACGTACAAAGAAGCCTTGCTCTGGCACGCTGGTGTTAGAGGTAACCTGACGCCCTTCGCCCTGACCGATTTCGATGTATTTTTCTACACGTGCTTTTTGACGCGCCGATACCAAGGGGCCAATTTGTGTGTTTTCATCTAAACCACTGCCCAACACCATTTGGTCAGCCATCGCCGCAATGCCTTTGACTACCTCGTCGTAGATGCCTTTTTGGATATAGACACGGGAGCCTGCTGTACAGACCTGACCTTGGTTAAAGAAGATGGCGTTAGCGGCACCTTGTACGGCTTGCTCTACGTCACAATCATCAAAAATCAGTACAGGCGACTTACCACCTAGCTCCAACGCTACGCGCTTCATGTCTTGAGCGGCTTGGCGTGCAATGATGTGGCCCACTTCGGTTGAGCCAGTAAAGGAAATTTTGTTCACTAAGGGATGAGCCGTGAGCGCGGCACCGGTGACCTCACCCGTACCGGTAATCACGTTAAACACCCCAGCAGGGATTCCGGCCTCTAGCGCTAGCTCAGCCAAGCGAATAGCGGTCAGTGGCGTCTCCTCGGCGGGTTTTAACACCACGGTACAGCCTGCGGCCAACGCCGGTGCCATTTTCCAGATCGCCATCAACATAGGGAAGTTCCACGGCACAATAGCCGCCACTACACCCACTGGCTCTAGACGGGTATAGGCGTGATAGCCTGTGTTAGGTGGGAAAGGAATGGACACGTTCAATACGTCCCCCGACACCTTCGTCGCCCAACCGGCCATGTAGCGCAGCCACTGTGCACCGCTATACACCTCTAGTCCATAAGACATGCTGAGTAGCTTACCGTTATTGGTGGTTTCCAACTGAGCTAACTCATCCCCATTCGCTTCGACGAGATCTGCCAGCTTAAGTAGCAAACGCTCGCGCTGTGCCGGTAGCATCTGTGTCCACTCAGAATTGGTCAGCGCCTGGTGTGCTGCCTTAACCGCCTGGTCTACCCCTTCTGCTCCGGCCTCTCCTTGGTGGGCAATCACTTTGCCTGTTGCCGGGTTATAGACAGGAATACGTTCTCCATGACTCATTTCAACGGCTTTGCCATTGATGATCATATGCTCTCGAATACCTTGAATTTGTTCGGTCATAAAAGTCTCCAAATTGCGCTTTGAGCGGTTATTTTTTTACTTCTACAGTATATCCACGCCTTTTTTGGTGACTTGTTCCGTTGTGCATGAGCTTTTGTCTGTTTAGGCATATTTGGACAAAACCCAGGGTTTTCACTGAGAAAACCCCCACCTATTTCGCAAAAAAAATGCCTCATTAGCGCGCATCATGCACAAAAAAACCCAAAAAACCGGATGAAAATCCAGCTTTTTGGGTACGCCAAGGAGGAAAAGAATCCTACGGCTTGGGATGGCTCTAATCAAAAATGATTAAAACATGTCACGAGGCCTTACGACACCACAGCGGCCAACGACTGCGCGTAATAGTCCACATTTTTTGTTGTTAAACCAGGCACACTAATACGCCCCGAATCCAACATGTACACACCGAACTCTTCGCGTAAGCGCGTGATTTGCTCTGCGGATAAACCGGTATAACTAAACATCCCTTGTTGTTTAATCATGTAGCTAGCATCGTAATTCGGCGCGAGTTCTTTTAAGCGGTCATAAACAGCCTGGCGCATGGCGTGGATACGTGCTCGCATCGCAGCCACATCTGCAACCCAACTTTGATACAGATCCTCTGAACCCAAAACCGTGGCAATAGCACTACCACCATGCACAGGTGGGTTAGAGTAGTTTTTACGTACCCATGCATTCAATTTGCCTAGGACCTGTTCGGCCTGTTCTTGGTTTTTGCACACCACAGACAACGCACCACAACGCTCAGCGTAATAAGAGAAGTTTTTAGAAAACGAATTGGCAACCAAAAACTCTAAGCCTGCTTTAGCCATTTCGCGAATAGCGTAGGCATCCTCATCCAATCCTTGGCCAAAACCTTGGTAAGCCATATCCAAAAATGGAATTAGTTGTTTGTCTTTTAATACTGCGATCAGTTGTTGCCATTGCTCTTGGGATAAGTCTGCTCCGGTCGGGTTATGACAACAAGGGTGCAGCAACACAAAGCTGTGCTTAGGCAAGGCACTGATGTCGGCCAGCATGCCGTCAAAATCCACGCCCTGAGTCTGTGCATCAAAATAACGGTATTTATTGGTTTTAATACCACAGCCCCCAAAAATCGCATGGTGGTTATCCCATGCAGGATCACTAATCCACATTTGACTCTCTGGGTAGGCCTGATGCAGCAGATCACCGCCTACCTTTAACGCACCGGTACCGCCAAGCGTTTGGATGGTTGCTACCCGTTTAGACTGGTAAGCCTCGCTATCAGCACCAAATACCAAGCGTTGTACCGCATCGCGATAAGAAGCTAGGCCTTCCATGGGCAAATACGTGCGGGGTTGTTTTTGTTCGGCCCAGCGCTTTTCAGCTTCTTGGGTGCAAGAAAGCAACGGTACACTACCGTCCTCTTCGAAATACAAGCCAATGGTTAGGTTAACTTTTTTCTCACGCGGATCCGCTTGAAACTGTGCTGCAATCCGGAAAATTGGATCTCCAGCATAAGGTGTGACATGTTCAAACATGGGTTTTCCTATATTGAATGACTTTCAACTTAAATTAAGATATACAACCGACTAATGGCAACAGTTTAATCTGTGTGTTTTATACTCACCGTCTTTTTATTTAATGGTATACCCTATATGATTTTGGCTAGAATCAAAATGCCACTTAACCCTAAATTTATATGTGCTTTATGTTTTATATAAGTGCTTTATGTTTTATATAAAGCAACTCCTTCTATTTCGTTAGCACTGAGAGTACATCCATGGCTTTTCTTACTCGATCAAACTTACGTCAGCTCGTTGTGTAATCCCCCCTCAAAACCACAGAGGCTATTTGTAGAAAATTCCATTAATATGAATTCAAGGAGTTTTCTATGCGTAAATCAAAATTCACTGAGAGCCAGATTATGGCAATTCTCAAACAAAATGAGGCTGGAGTTCCAGTCCCTGAGCTATGCCGTGAGCATGGTATTAGCTCAGCTTCGTTCTACAAGTGGCGCTCAAAATATGGTGGCATGGACACTTCGCTCATGAAGCGCATGAAAGAGCTTGAAGAAGAGAATCGTCGGCTCAAAAAAATGTATGCCGAAGAGCGTCTTAAAGCTGAGATTCGATTGGAGGCTCTTGAGGGAAAGCTCTAAAGCCATCCCTGCGCAAGGAGATGGCGAAAAAGGCGATAATCAAACATGCCATCAGTATTCGCCTTGCTTGCAGCTGTCTAGGTATTAGCGAGAGCTGTTTTTACTATCAAAGCAAGCTCAATGCTGA
>DUNB01000011.1 GCA_012839585.1 Alcaligenaceae bacterium
GACCGAGGGGCTGCCACCGGCGACGATTGCTGCTGAGCTCATCAAGCAGCTGCCGAACTATGCGCCCACGCTGTTGAATTATTTGGATCAAAGCCAAAGTCATCTGCACGCCGTGGACCTCAGTCAGTCTCGTTGTACGGCCTTTGAGTGCTGGCAATTAGAACAAGCACACTTTTCCGTCTCGACAGCAAAGCATAACGCAGCTTTGGCGCTTTTGTTAGCAGCGCAACAACAAAAAACATCAAGTCTGAACCCAGACACCCCGTTTTGGCTGGTGGAGCTGGTTCACATTGCGCCCTCTCGCGATGGAGCGGCTCTGATTCCTAGCGCTGACCTCGTAATTAGCGCTGAACAGTCACAGGCTTTATTAGCCAGCGCCCAATCACTATGTGAAGGGACGCCCTTTCAACTGCAGCCTTGGTCAGATACCCACTGGCAACTGATGACGAATATAGACTTAGCTCCTACTTATGCTAGCAGTGCTTTAGTCAGCCGCACTACCGTCAACGACTGGTGGGATCAAGATGCGCGCAGCCGGGATTGGAGACGCTTTGTCAATGAAATTCAAATGCTCTACTTTGATCACCCTGTGAATCTTGAGCGTCAACAACAAGGCCACCCTCCCATCAATAGTCTCTGGCCCGTTGGGGGCTTAGCGCCCTCGGCTTGGCACGCTCAGCCCACCTCTGCGCAGGTTATTACCGATCTCAGTGACGCAGCTTTACGTCAAGACTGGGGACGTTGGTTAGAACAGCTCAAACAGATCGATCAGCGTTTAGCCCCACTCCTAGCACAACGCCCCTCGCTGATCTTAAGCAATACAACGCACTACATGAGTGCACAAGCCCAACCTAAGCGCTTGTGGCATCGTTTTATTAAACCGACTTCAGTTTGGAGAAAACATTGGCTCGCCCAATCCTAAGCCCCCGCCCCCAACAACCTCATATTGCGACTGCGCTTGAGCAGGCGGGCTTGCATCCACTATTGGCTCAACTCTACGCGGCTCGTCAAGTCACCAGCATCCAAGAAACCCAATCTCGTTGGGGCGCTCTGATTCCGCCCCAGCACTTGCATCACATAGAACAAGGGGCGCAGCGACTGGCTGATGCCATCGAAGCCCAAGAGCGCATCTTAATCGTCGCTGACTATGACTGTGATGGCGCAACAGCTTGCGCGATTGGCCTACGCGCCCTAACAGAAATGGGCGCTGATGTGGATTTTTTGGTGCCCAATCGCTTTGAAACGGGATATGGTTTGTCGCCCGAGGTGGTGCACTTAGCATTAGAGCACCCAAACGGACGCCCCGATCTTATTGTTACCGTAGATAATGGCATAGCCAGCGTTGATGGTGTGGCGTTGGCCAATGAGCTCGGCATGCAAGTCTTGGTCACCGACCACCACTTACCCGGTGATCAACTGCCCGATGCCGTGGCCATCATCAACCCCAATCACCCCAACTGTGGCTTCCCCTCCAAAAACTTGGCGGGCGTAGGCGTGATCTTTTATTTAATGCTGGCGCTACGCGCCGAGCTGCGCGAACGGGGTGCTTTTGGCGTAGAAGACCAACCGCGCTTGGATCAACTTGCCGACATTTTAGCGCTAGGCACAGTGGCTGATGTGGTCCAACTCGATGCCAACAATCGCTTACTTGTCGCCCAAGGCTTAAAGCAAATCCGCGCCAATCGTGCCCATGCTGGCATACAGGCCTTGTTTCAGGTGGCAGGCCGCCAACCCACTGAGGCCAATGCCTTTGATCTGGGCTTTGCGGTTGGTCCTCGCATTAATGCGGCAGGACGGCTAACGGATATGAGCCTAGGGATTCGGTGCCTCTGTACCGATGATCCCTTTGAGGCAGCGGAGCTCGCTAAAGAGTTGGACCGTATTAACCAAGAACGCCGTCAAATTGAAAGCGGTATGCATCAAAGTGCACTGGCCTCTGTAGAACAAATGATGCAGCTACAGCCCAGTGCCAGCGTGTGCGCATACGGCCCCGACTGGCATCAGGGCGTTGTAGGCTTAGTGGCCTCGCGCCTTAAAGAAAAATACTGGCGCCCTACTATTGCTTTTGCCCCAGGAGATAATGGTGAAATCAAAGGCTCGGGCCGCTCTATTCCAGACGTGCACCTGCGTGATGTTTTAGACATTGTGTCTAAAAAACACCCCAATCTCATTCTGAAATTTGGTGGGCATGCCATGGCGGCGGGCTTAAGCATCCATGAATCGAACCTAGAGACCTTTAAGACCGCCTTTGAACAAGCGGTGATTCAATTTTCGGGCAAGGATCACTTTGACCCCATCATCGAACACGATGGCTCACTACCTATAGAACACGTCCATATTGATACTGCCACCTTACTCACCCAGCAGGTTTGGGGCGCCGGCTTTCCTGCTCCGGTGTTTGTGGATCAGTTCCAGGTATTGCACCAGCGAGTGCTGAAAGACAAACACCTAAAACTGCGCGTTGAGCGTGAGGGACAGATTTTTGATGCCATCTGGTTTAATCACGCTGAGCCTCTCAATGACACCATCGAGATGGCCTATCGCTTGGATGTGAATCACTGGAATGGGAAAAGCTCAGTGCAATTCATGGTGGACTTTGCCCAAGACCTCTAAACCCTACTGTTTTTGAATATAAAAACCCCACCGCCTAAATTTACAGTCAGTCCAGATCATCTTTTCTGGCCTCAGAGGCAATCACATAGCGGTGGGACTGTCATCACTGCAGCAGCTGCAGGCGTTTAGCGAAGGCTATTTACTCACGACCTCTGTACGGCGCGATGAGTACACAATACCCCCTACGATCAATAAAAAGGCCACCCCGTGGTAGGGTTCTGGTGCCTCATCCAAAAAGATAATCGATAACACAGCGGCAAACAGCGGCATAAGGTTGGCAAAGAAACCCGCCATCGCAGGACCTACGCGTTGCACGCCCAGCCCCCAGCATCTAAAGGCGATAATAGCGGGGCCTATCGCCACATACAGCATGGCAGCGACCAAACCCCAGCTCCAGTTAATTTGCCAATCCGTCAACGCCCACTCTCCGGTAGCAAAGGCACCAGACCACATCACCCCAAACGTGACTTGAGCTAATAAAAGCGTAGACCAGTTTTGCTTAATTTCTGGTTCATGTCTATCTTGACTAAGTAGCCAGCTATAAAAAGCCCAAGCAATGGTGGCAATCACCATATAGATGTCACCAATCACAAAACGAAAATGCACCAGCTGGGTAATATCACCACGGATTAAAATAATGGTGACACCGAGCAAAGACAATAACGCACCACCAATCTGTTTAAGGTTTACAGGAGCCCCAAAAAACAAACGCCCAACCAACAGCATCCAAATCGGCATGCCGGAGTTAACTAAGGTCACGTTAATGGGAGTGGAGCTCTGTAAGGCCATATATTGCAAAGCGTTATACATCCCAATCCCAAGCAAGCCCAACATGGCATAATGACGCCAATTACGCCACATCGCACTGCCTTTACGCAGGATTTGTCCACCAAAAATAACCAATATAAAAAAGGCAATAAACCAACGGGCAAAGTTCAAGGTAATCGGTGGAATCATTTCATTAACTACACGTCCCACGACGGCATTACCGGCCCATAAAAAAGTCGGTATCACCAACAGCAGCACCGCTGATGGCGTCAATTTTTGGTTCATACTGCATTCCTTTAGATTGGTCTTAATAGCAACTGCACATATTTACACGTGTCAAAATTATATAGAAAAGCAGTAAGCAAACCCAGCTTGATACCGGTCCAAATCGTGTAAACCCTTGACATAAAATGATTTTTCATATAGACTATAAAAATGCGATAAAAGTCAATCGCGCGCTTCCTAGGTTTTACACCTACGCCTTTATCTTTTCCACGCACACATGCGCTGGGGCATCCCCCCATCTCTCCATTTCGCGGCTTGTCTATCTGCGCGGACCCGCGATACTCCATCGTTTGTTCACAAACACCATGCGCTTTAATTATCAAAAGGAACACCCATATGGCCAAAGAAGAACTACTTGAAATGCAAGGCTCCGTTACCGAAGTTTTACCTGATTCTCGTTTTCGCGTCACATTAGAAAACGGCCACCCTGTGATCGCTTACACAGGCGGCAAAATGCGCAAGCACCATATCCGCATCTTAGCCGGTGACCAAGTGACTCTAGAAATGTCACCGTATGACCTCAGCAAAGGTCGTATTACTTTCCGACACTTACCAAAACGCAACCCTGCAGGCGCCTCCGCCGCACCGCGTCGTCGTCGTTAATTTCATAGCAAACCAATAATAACTGACACAAGCCTGTCATAAAAAAGTGTGATTATGTAACCGTTTTGTCTATCTGACTACGTTGCACTTGCACAGGCTCTTTATGAAAAAAACCCGTTTGACACTCAAAGCCGGTTTTATCGGTTACTTTGTGTTGCTACTGATGTTCGCCCTCCTCATGTTTGGGGCGTTAAAAAACCTAACACACACTATTGCCCAACTACAGCAAGCTCAAGACTCGCGTTTTCAAGTCTCTAGCCTTGTTAATGCGTTTAATGCGACCACTCAAGCCATGGCGAGAAATGCCATGGCTTTTGTATCTAGCGAGCAACCCGAGTTCGAGCAGCAGTTTCAGGCTAACCAAGAGCAGCTTCTTGCTCCCTCCTCCTCGGAAAACAGTTTATCTGCACGCCTACAACACGCCCCCTTAAATGACACGGAGCGTGATTGGTTTGAGCGTGCTTACGCCTTAGCCTTAGAAGTCGCCGCAGTACAAAAAGAAGCCATGAGCACCGCCAGCGGTCAGTTTGATGACGGCCAAGGCGGCGTGCGTGTTGCCTTGCCTAATAGCCTCATGGCCCAAGCCCTTTTGTTTAATCAGGGCCATCAACAGCAGCAACAAGAGCTCAGCCAACTCATTCAAAACATAGATGCTTCTCAGTCCGAACGCATTCAGTCAGAATTAAACGTAGCGACCCAAGAAAGCCAACGCGCCTTTACTTTTGCCCTGTTTGTCTTAGCCATTTTGGTGTTAGGCAGCGGTTTGGGGCTGTGGGCGCTTTACAAGTCCATCAAAACCCCATTAAATCAAGGTGTTGCCTTAGCTTCGGAGTTGGCCGCCGGTAATTTACAAGCCCGCATCGTGCACTCTCGCCGTGATGAGCTAGGGCATTTGTTGCATGCCTTAAATGGCATAGGATTAGGGTTACAACAGGCTATTAATGAGGTGCAACGTCGTGGACACGATATTTACAGCACCTCTCAACACCTAGTCGCGGGCAATCAAGAGTTAAAAAGTTTTAGCGCCGAGCAATCCATGCACTTAGCGCGCACGCGCCATACTTGCGAAAGCCTTGCTCATACCATTCTGAACGAAGCCCAAAACGTCGAACAAGCCGCACAGCTCAGCAAAGAGGCAGCCGGACTAAGCTCCAATGGCGCACACCTAAGCCATGATTTAAAACTGGCCATGCAATCTATTCAGCACAGTGCCAAAGAAATGAGCACCATCACCGAGCTCATTAAAAATATTGCTTTTCAAACCAACATTCTGGCCCTAAATGCTGCGGTAGAAGCCGCACGTGCGGGCAGTGACGGCAGAGGCTTTGCTGTGGTCGCTGCAGAGGTACGTCAGCTCGCCTTACGTTCCTCTAAAGCCTCGACTGACATAGAGATGCTCATCGCCAACAGTTTGAAGCAAGTGCAATTAGGCAGCGAAGCGGCAGATCAAACCAGCACCATGATGCACAATATCGAACAAGCCATTAATAAAGTGCAGCACATCATGCAAGAGGTAGCCAGCTCGTTCCAAGATCAAAAAGACAAAGTGGAAGAGGTCACCTCTGCCATGTCGGCGCTTGGCACAATCACCGCAAAAAACGTACAGGTTGTGGACTCCGCTGTACATAGCACACAGAGTCAACTAGAACACGCACAGGGTTTGAGCCAAGTGGTGGCGCTATTTGAGCTGCCCCCCTCTGACACCTTCACGGTACTAGAGCAAGCCGCCTGATGCATTCGTCCCTTTTTCTGACTTCCTGTTGGAAAAAAGTGGGCATTTTCTGCAGTCGGGTTAAAATTGGCTAAAATCAATAGTGTAAATCAATGATTTAACCCAATTAACAGGAATTGCAGATGGAATCAGAACGCCTTAACCTACTCGAAGCGCAGCTTGACGATTATCTAGAGCGCGCAGTAGAACTTCGGAGGTATCTTTGACTACGACGAAAAAGCACACCGCCTACACGTCGTAAATGCCGAATTTGAAAACCCACATATCTGGGACGATCACGAACGCGCCCAAGAACTAGGCAAAGAGAAAAAAAGCCTCGAAACCGTAGTCCATGGTTTAGATACGATTGAACAAAGCCTCAAAGATGCCAAAGAGCTCTTCGAGCTCGCCGCCATGGACGATGACGATGACACCATCGCCGCCATTGAAAGCGATAGCGCACAGATAGGCAAACGCATCGAGGAATTTGAATTCCGTCGCATGTTCTCCAACCCCGCTGATAGCTTGAACTGCTTTATGGATATTCAAGCGGGTGCGGGTGGTACCGAAGCCCAAGACTGGGCCTCCATGCTACTGCGTCAATATATCCGCTATGCTGAACACAAAGACTTCAAAGTCGAGGTTTTAGAACAATCCGATGGTGAAGTCGCTGGAATCAAATCCGCTACCATCAAAATCGAAGGTGAATACGCCTACGGTCTGTTGCGTACCGAAACCGGGGTGCACCGTTTAGTGCGTAAAAGTCCTTTTGACTCGTCTAACGGCCGTCACACCTCTTTTAGCAGCGTGTTTGTCTACCCAGAAATTGACGATTCCTTTGAAATCGAAGTCAACCCGGCTGATTTGCGTGTAGATACCTATAGAGCCAGTGGCGCAGGTGGTCAGCACGTTAACAAAACCGACTCTGCCGTACGCTTAACTCACCTGCCCACAGGGATTGTTGTACAGTGTCAAAACGATCGCTCTCAGCACCGTAACCGCGCTGAAGCGATGCAGATGTTGAAATCACGTCTCTACGAACTAGAAATCCGCCAACGCATGGCCGAACAACAAAAACTCGAAGACTCCAAAAGTGATGTGGGCTGGGGCCATCAAATTCGCTCCTATGTCTTAGACCAAAGTCGCATCAAAGATTTGCGTACCAACGTTGAGATTTCCAACACACAGCGTGTGCTCGATGGCGACTTAGATCCATTCATTGAGGCCAGCCTCAAACAAGGGGTATAAATGACCAAACGACTCGTTATTATTAGCGGCGCCTCGCGCGGCTTAGGCTTAGCATTGGCTCAAGAATTCATTGATGCCAATACCACCCTCGTCAATATTGCACGCAACAATAATGCTGAGCTCGCTGCTATGTGTCAGCAAGCCGGTGCAACATGGCATTCTATACAAGCCGACCTGGCCCATACCTCTGGCGCAGAGCTCGCCTCACAACAGCTGGCAGCGCTGCTGGCCCAGTATAGCGATGCCACACAGTTGTATTTAATCAATAATGCAGGCACTGTCGCGCCCATGGCACAGGCACATCAGCTTCAAGACCCCAAAGCCATCGCACAAGCGTTACAATTAAACGTGGGTAGCTTGATCAGCTTAACGTCTTGTTTTTTAGCCCACACCCCTGCTCACGCCGACAGACGTATTTTGAACATTTCGTCCGGAGCCGGCCGTAGCGCTGTTCCAGGCTGGGGGGTTTATGGCGCGACCAAAGCGGCCGTGGACTATTTCACGCAAACCCTGGCCGTCGAGCACCCCCAGGTACGTAGCGTAGCACTGGCCCCTGGCGTCGTCGATACCGACATGCAGGCCACTATCCGTCAAACGGATGACACTCACTTTCCGAATCGTGAGCGTTTTATCAACCTGCACCAGAATCAACAACTTGCTTCAGCCACTTATACCGCTGAACAGATTGCCCGTTACCTCACGAATGATGACTTTGGTCAAAAAACCATTGACGACATTCGCCATTATTTTTAATTGTTAGCCTCATGACTTCTACTACTGAGTCAACCCACGTTGACGAGAACCACCTCATTGCCGAACGTCGCACCAAGCTCACCGCACTACGCGAGCACGGCAATGCTTACCCCAATGATTTTCACCCAGAAGATCAGGCAGCCCAACTGCACGAGACCTATGGCGCATTGGACAAAGAAAGCCTAGCTGCCGATCCTAAGCAAGCCTGTGTCGCAGGTCGCATGATGCTCAAGCGCGTCATGGGCAAAGCCAGTTTTGCTACCTTGCAGGATGGCAGTGGTCGTATTCAGGTGTATTTAGACAAGAAATCACTGGGCGACGAGCTCTACGAGCAATTCAAAACCTGGGATATTGGTGATATTTTGGCCGTCAGCGGCGAGATCTTCAAAACCAACAAAGGCGAACTTTCCATCCGTGCAGCCGAACTGCGCTTATTAACCAAATCATTGCGCCCCTTGCCTGACAAATTCCACGGCTTGGCTGACCAAGAAACACGCTATCGCCAGCGTTATGTGGACTTGATCATGAACGAAGAGACGCGCAACACCTTTTTGGCGCGTAGCAAGGCGATCAACAGCATCCGTCAGCACATGATCGAGGCTAACTTCCTCGAGGTAGAAACCCCCATGCTGCACCCCATTCCTGGCGGCGCTGCGGCTAAACCGTTTATTACTCACCACAATGCGCTCGACATGGAAATGTACCTGCGTATTGCTCCGGAACTGTATTTAAAACGCCTCGTCGTCGGTGGTTTTGAGCGCGTGTTTGAAATTAACCGTAATTTCCGCAACGAAGGGGTGAGCCCGCGCCACAACCCAGAATTCACTATGATGGAGTTCTATGCGGCCTACACGGATTACCACTGGTTAATGGACTTCACAGAGAATCTAATTCGCGATGCAGCGATTGCCGCTTGCGGTTCTGCCCATGTGCAGTACCAAGAACAAGATTTGCGTTTGGATCTGCCTTTTGATCGCCTCACCATTGTGGAAGCTATCCAAAAATACTTCCCAAACTACAGCACTGAACAATTGAACGACATCGCCTTCTTACGCGAAGAACTCAAACGCAAAAAAGTCGATATCGATGCTCCTGCCTTTATGCACGCCGGTGTAGGGGCCTTGCAATTGGCCCTCTTCGAAGAAACCGCTGAGGCCAAACTGTGGCATCCCACCTTTATCGTGGATTATCCCGTTGAGGTCTCGCCTTTAGCACGTGCCTCTGACCACGATGAGACCATTACTGAACGTTTCGAGCTCTTCATTACCGGGCGTGAAATTGCCAACGGCTTCTCTGAGTTAAACGACCCAGAAGACCAAGCAGCACGCTTCTTGGCGCAGGTCGAAGCCAAAGATGCCGGTGACGAAGAAGCCATGTACTATGACGCGGATTATATTCGCGCTCTAGAATACGGCATGCCTCCTACAGGTGGCTGCGGTATTGGTATTGACCGTCTAGTCATGCTGCTCACAGACAGCGCTAGCATTCGTGATGTAATTCTATTCCCGCACCTACGTCGCGCAGAATAGTAGACCGCAACACACAAAAAAGCCCGCCTGTGTTACATAGGCGGGCTTTTGTTGTTTGGTAGTTCGCTTTTGTGTCACACCGTAAAGGATTCGCCGCAGCCGCAGGCTGCTTTTTCATTTGGGTTTTTAAACTTAAACCCGGCGTTTAGGCCTTCGCGTGCGTAGTCCAACTGCGTGCCATCTACAAAAGGCAAGCTGCGGGGATCTACAAAAACCTTAATGCCGTGATCCTCGAACACGTGATCGTTCTCGTTGCTCTCATCCACAAAGTCAACTTGATACGCCATGCCTGAGCATCCGGTCAAACGCACACCCAAACGCAAGCCAATACCTGCGCCACGTTTTGCCATGTGCTTAGTAATGTGCTCAGCTGCTTGAGCTGTTAATGTAATAGACATAAACCCCTCTCAATCAATAGAACTGGCGGTCTGCCAATCCGTAGTCATTTTTTCCAACGCCTCGGCGGCCAGCCAAGTGCAATGCATTTTGACCATAGGCAATGCCAAGGTCGTGGCTAAATCCTGTGTATTAAATGATTGTACCTGTTTTAAGTCTAAACCAATCAATTGCTCACACAGTAAGTCTGCTACCGCTATGCATGAGCCGCAGCCATACATTTTAAAGCGCGCGTCTGTCACGGTTTGCGTGACCGCATCCACGGCAATACTCAAATGCAGGACACTGCCCTGCTGTTGTGTGCCCACGATGGCCTGATAAGTCTGTTGCCCTGCGCCTAAGGCTAGTACCCCCGCAAAACGAGGTTGCATAAAACGCTGTGTAATCGCATCTGCCTGCATGATCACTAATCCCTAAGCCATTACCGTATTCGTTTGAGCATCCCAGATTGGGGATAGCTCGCGCAAACGACGAACCTGTGTGATGATTTCATCCAACGCCACATCAATATCCGCCTCGGTCGTTTGGCGCCCTAAACTGATGCGTAAGGCACTATGCGCTAACTGTGGATCACGACCAATAGCCGTTAATACATAGGATGGCTCAAGGCTCGCCGAAGAGCAAGCCGAGCCGCTAGAGACGGCCAAACGCTGTAATGACATCATAAGCGCCTCGCCCTCTATGCCAGCAAAGCTAATGTTCAAGTTATTGGCAACACGTTGCGTAGCAGAACCATTTAAATAAATCTGCGGTAACGCCTCTGACAGTCCTGTCCACAAACGCTGTTGCAGCTGTTTAATCCGTGCTGTTTCCGCGTTTTGTTCGGCCAAGGCTAATTCAAAAGCCGTCCCCATTCCCACAATTTGATGCGTAGCTAAGGTACCCGAACGGTAGCCTCTTTCGTGGCCACCCCCATGAATTTGGGCGACCAAGCGTACCCGCGGCTTGCGACGCACGTACAAAGCCCCTATGCCTTTAGGGCCGTAGGCTTTGTGCGCAGAAAAAGACATCAGATCCACCGGCACACGATCCAAATGTAAGTCTATCTTGCCTACCGCTTGTGCCGCATCCACATGAAGCAAAATGTCTTTTTCCGCGCACAGCGCAGAAATGGCGACTAAATCCTGTATCACACCGATTTCATTATTGACCGCCATCACAGAAACCAAGGTGGTATCAGGGCGTAGTGCCTCGCGCAATTGATCCAAGCTAATTAAACCGTTCTCATCCACAGGCAAATAGCTCACCTCAAAACCTTGGGTTTCCAAGTAGGAAAAGGTATCTAACACCGCTTTGTGTTCGGTATTAACCGTGATGAGGTGTTTGCCTTTGTCCTGATAAGCCAAGGCAGCGCCTTTAATGGCTAAGTTGTTAGCTTCGGTAGCACCCGAAGTCCAAACGATTTCTCTGGGGTGAGCCCCCATCACAGCAGCTACCTGTGCTCGGGCCTTTTCTACTGCCTCTTCGGCATCCCAACCATACGCGTGGGTGTTTGAGGCCGGATTACCAAAATGCGTCGTTAACCACGGCATCATTTGTTCTAAGACTCGCGGATCTATAGGGGTCGTAGCCGCGTAATCCAAATACACGGGATAAGAAGTGGGCAAGATAAACTCCAACTTTGTAAGATTTAACAAATCGCCTGTTCTGGGGTGATGCGATGTGTGGTGCGTTTAGCCCCCTGTTGCTGGCGCACGGATTCCTCGAGCTGACGCATGCGTTGCTGATCGACCAGATCTTGCAACGATACGGAATCCAAGTAATCCACCATTTTACGACTTAATGTAGCCCAAAGCTCGTGTGTCATGCATTGAATACGATTACCGTCCCCGTCAACTTCGCAGTCACCTTTGCCCCCACATTTGGTCGCGTCTACGGGTTCGTCCACCGCAAAAATAATATCGGCAACGGTAATATGACGAGCTAATCGAGCCAAGCTGTAGCCACCGCCCGGTCCTCGTGTGCTATCGACTAATTCGTGACGGCGTAAACGTCCAAAGAGCTGCTCTAAGTATGACAAGGATATGCTCTGGCGTTCGCTAATTTTCGCTAGCGTCACAGGCCCACTGTGCTGGCGCAAGGCCAAATCTATCATTGCCGTTACAGCAAAACGTCCTTTAGTGGTTAAGCGCATAATGAAGTCCTTGAAATAATTTGAGCTGTGGCGGGCACGCAGCATTTGCTATACCCGACCAATTTAGTCCAGTATAGCAAATACCCACTAAAAGAGTAAGGTATTGAGCGATTTTTTTTGTTATTTATTATATGGATCAAAAAAACCGGCATACACCGGCCTTAAGAAAAAAAACACATCAGCGACTGGCCTGACCACATTAAGCCAACAAAGCATGCTCTTTAAGTCGTCGCAACTGATCACGTGTCTGCGCAGCCGCCTCAAACTCCAAGTTTTTCGCCTGATCCAGCATTTGCTTTTCTAGACGCTTCAGTTCGCGGGCCACGGTTTTCTCGTCTTTGATCCAGTCAAGCGATAAGCTTTCTAGACTTTCTACCGGTGCTTGATGCGGTGCAATCACGCCATCGATCAGGTCGCGCACCACCTTATTTACGCCGCGTGCGGTAATGCCATGATCAATATTAAATTGGACTTGCTTTTCTCTGCGCCGTTCCGTTTCTTCTATGGCTTTGCGCATGGAGTCCGTGATCCGATCTGCATATAAAATGGCATGCCCATTTATGTGGCGCGCCGCTCTACCAATGGTTTGTATCAAACTGCGTTCTGAGCGCAAAAAGCCCTCTTTGTCTGCGTCCAAAATCGCCACCAAAGAAACCTCAGGAATATCCAGACCCTCTCTGAGCAAGTTAATCCCTACCAATACATCGAAAACACCTAAGCGCAAATCACGAATAATCTCTACGCGTTCAACCGTATCAATGTCCGAGTGCAGATAGCGCACTTTCACCCCGTGCTCAGCCAAAAAAGCACTGAGATCTTCGGCCATTTGTTTGGTCAAGGTGGTGATTAGCACACGCTCTTTGAGCGCCACACGTTTGGTAATTTCCCCAAGCACATCATCCACTTGATGAATAGCCGGTCGCACCTCTACCTCTGGGTCCACCAGCCCCGTTGGTCGAACCAATTGCTCTACCACCTGATCGGCACGTTCGTTTTCATAAGCCGCCGGCGTGGCGGATACAAAAATCGTCTGCGGCATACGCTGCTCGAACTCCTCCATTTTAAGAGGACGATTATCCAAGGCCGAGGGCAACCTAAAGCCAAACTGGACTAAGGTTTCTTTGCGCGAACGATCCCCTTTGTACATGCCCCCTATTTGCCCCATGGTGACGTGGCTCTCATCAATGAACATGATGGCATTTTTAGGCAAATAGTCGATCAAAGTGGGGGGCGGGTCTCCCTCTTGAGCGCCTGAGAGGTGGCGTGAATAGTTCTCAATGCCCTTACAAAAGCCGAGCTCGTACATCATTTCCAAGTCAAAACGTGTGCGCTGCTCTAGGCGTTGTGCCTCGACCAACATACCTTGCGAGGTCAGATAGGCCAAGCGTTCTTTGAGTTCAATTTTGATGCTTTCGATAGCACGTAATACCGTGTCACGTGGCGTCACAAAGTGCGAGCCCGGATACACCGTAAAACGCGGAAGTTCTTGCTGTACTTTGCCAGTTAAGGGGTCAAACAGCGCTAACTCTTCGATTTCGTCATCAAAGAGCGTGACGCGTATGGCGAGCTCCGCGTTTTCCGCAGGGAAAATATCGATGGTCTCGCCACGTGCCCTAAACATCCCCCGTTCAAAATCGGTGTCATTACGCTCGTACTGCATAGCGACCAAACGAGCTAAGAGCTCTTGCCTACCAATTTCATCCCCTACCCGTAAGGTCAGCACCATGGCATGGTAGTCCGCTGGGTTCCCTATACCGTAAATGCACGACACCGAGCCCACAATAATGGTGTCTGGACGCTCTAATAAGCTTTTGGTCGCAGAAAGACGCATTTGTTCGATATGTTCATTGATCGACGAGTCTTTTTCAATAAACAAATCACGCGATGGCACATAGGCCTCTGGTTGGTAATAATCGTAGTAAGAAACGAAATACTCCACCGCGTTTTTAGGGAAAAACTCGCGCATTTCCGCATATAACTGAGCTGCCAAGGTCTTGTTTGGCGCCAACACAATGGCTGGCCGTCCACTCTGTGCAATCAAGTTGGCCATGGTAAAGGTTTTGCCAGAACCTGTCACACCTAGCAAGGTTTGATACATCAAGCCATCCTCTAAGCCCTCTTTGAGCTGCACAATTGCGCTGGGCTGATCCCCTGCAGGTGGATACGGCTGGAACAACTGAAATGGACTCTGCGGATACTGTACAAATTGCGGTGTAAAGGTTTGCATACTGGCCCCAAATTAGTAGATACTTCTATTATCACATTATTTTTTGGGCTTATGCCCTATCACAACCTTTCAGTTATGACATCCCTCTTCCAAAGCGTGCCCCAAGCTCCACGCGATCCAATTCTTGGACTCAACGAACAATTCAACGCAGACAGCCGCAACAACAAGGTTAACCTTGGAGTGGGTGTCTACTATAACGAACAAGGCCAAATGCCATTGCTCGATAGCGTTAAACAAGCCGAAACACGCTTAGCCCAACAAGCTGACGCTCGTGGCTACCTCCCCATTGACGGCTTAGCCCCTTACAACAAGGGTGCCCAGCAATTACTGCTAGGCACGAACTCTGCTGCAATTGCTGAGGGGCGCGCTGTCACCGTCCAATTAAGGCGCCTGTGCCGCCTAAGC
>DUNB01000126.1 GCA_012839585.1 Alcaligenaceae bacterium
GCGTTTATTCCAAGAGTTTGCCATCACCTTAGCCGTGGCGATTGGGCTGTCTTTATTGATTTCATTGAGTCTGACGCCCATGATGTGCGCGCGTTTATTGCGGGCGCCCGATGCCAATACCGATCGGGTCAGTTATCTCAGTCGGATCGCAGATAAGGGGATGCAGCGCTTAACGGCGGGCTATAAGCATGGCTTGGATTGGGTCTTAGCCAGTCAGACTTTGGTGCTGTGGGTGGCGGTAGCCACCTTGGCCTTAACCGGAGCGCTGTATTTGTGGGTGCCCAAAGGCTTTTTTCCACAGCAGGACACGGGCATGATTCAGGCCATCAGCGAGGGGCCGCAGGCCGCGTCGTTTAGCGCCATGTCGCGTTTACAAACACAGGCCGCTGAGCAGATTCTGCAGCATCCCGAGGTGGCGGCAGTGACCTCTTTTATTGGGGTAGATGGCAATAATCCCACTTTAAACACGGGGCGTATGCAAATCGCCTTAGTGCCGCATAGCGAGCGTAGCCAAAGCGCCGCGCAAATTATGGATGAGATTGCCCAAGACTTTGGAAAGGATCCAGATTTCCGTTTGTATTTGCAGCCCGTTCAAGAACTAACCGTGGATGATCAGGTGAGCCGAGCGGCGTACCAGCTGGCGCTGTCTGATCCCGAGGCAAACGTCTTGTTTGACTGGGTGCCGCAATGGCTAGAGCGACTGCAGCAACTGCCCCAGTTGGCAGAGGTGACTACCGATTTACAGCAGCGTGGTTTGCAAGTCATGTTAGACATCGATAGAGATGCCGCGGCACGTTTAGGGGTGAGCAAAGCCACCATCGATGACGTGCTGTACGATGCCTTTGGGCAGCGTTTGATCTCGACCATTTATACCCAGTCCTCGCAGTATCGAGTGGTCCTAGAGGTAGCGCCTGAGTTCCGCTTGTCCCCGCAGAGTCTTCGCTCGTTGTACTTGCCCACACGCAGTGGTGAGGTTGTACCTTTATTGGCGATTGCAACGCCAAAGATGGGACAAATCCCCCTGTCTATTGATCGCTTGGATCAGTTTCCTGCGACTCAGCTGTCGTTTAATGTGGCACCAGGCTATTCCTTATCGGATGCGGTAGAGGCCATTCAACAAAGCGCTGCGGAGGCGTCGCTGCCCGACACCACCGAATTGCGCTTTTTAGGTGCGGCCCAAGCCTTTGAGTCCTCGTTATCCAGTAGCTTGTGGCTGTTATTGGCGGCAGTGGTGACCATGTACATCGTGTTAGGCATTTTGTACGAAAGCTATATACATCCCATCACCATTTTGTCTACCTTACCTTCAGCGACGATTGGCGCCTTGGCGGCGTTGCTGTTAACAGGGCGTGAGCTCGATATGGTGGGCGTGATCGGCATTATCTTATTGATCGGTATTGTGAAAAAAAATGCCATCATGATGATTGACTTTGCCTTAGTGGCGCAACGTCAGGACCAATTGCCCGCACGTGAGGCCATTCATCAGGCCGCCTTGTTACGTTTTAGACCCATTTTAATGACCACCTTTGCCGCCTTGTTTAGTGCGGTGCCTTTGATGCTGGCCACCGGCTCTGGAGCCGAGATGCGGCAGCCTTTAGGTCTGGTGATGGTAGGTGGTTTGATTTGTAGTCAGGTGCTGACCTTATTTACCACCCCGGTGATTTATTTATTTTTTGATCGCTGGGCACAGCGCTGGCAGGCCTGGAGGCATAGATCGGCATGAAACGCTGGCTAACGGCCTTTATTATGCGTCCCGTCGCGACTACTTTGCTTTGTATTGCGATGGTGGGCACGGGCTTGTTGGCGCTGTTGCAGCTGCCGGTGGCGCCCTTGCCACAAATGGACTTTCCCATGATTACGGTGTCAGCCAGTTTGCCGGGGGCTAGTCCAGAGACCATGGCCTCTAGTGTGGCGACCCCGTTGGAACAGGCTTTGGGGGCGATATCAGGCTTAGGGGAGATGTCGTCGCGCAGTTCCGAGGGCAGTACGCGCATTGTGCTCCTATTTGATTTGGATAGGGATATTAACGAGGCGGCGCGTGATGTGCAGGCGGCGATTAACCAAGCGCGACCTATGCTGCCTTCGGGGATGCGCAGTGTGCCCACCTATCACAAAGTTAACCCGTCTTCGGCTCCCATTATGGTGCTGGCAATGACCTCACCCGTGGCCAGCCAAGGGCAGCTCTTTGATTTGGCTACGACCATCGTGGCGCAAAAGCTCGCGCAGGTGAAAGGCGTGGGAGAGGTCAGCGTAGGCGGGGGCTCTTTGCCCGCGGTACGTATTAGTTTGAACCCCGAAGCCATGGCCGCGGCGGGCTTAGCCTTGGATCAGGTACGCAGCGCGATCAATAATGAGAATCAATTACGGCCCAATGGCTATGTAGAAAATCAAGATGAGCAGTGGTGGTTAAATTCGGGTCCGCAAATCAAACAAGCCGAACAGCTGGCGCAACTCATTATCGGGTGGCATGACGACAGTCCGGTGCGGCTGGGTGATGTGGCCACGGTAGAGGATTCGGTAGAAAACCTGAACAACATGGGCTACATCAACGATGAGCCGGGCGTGTTGATTATGGTGCGGCGCCAGGCCGATGCCAACATTATTGAAACCGTAGAATCCATCCGCGAACGCATTCCACAGTTTGAGGCCATGATGCCGGCCGATGTGCGTTTGCAGGTGGCCCAAGACCGCACCCCCAGTATCCGAGAATCTCTGCGCGAGGCGCAAAAAACCTTGCTGATTGCGGTGGTGTTGGTGGTGCTGGTGGTGCTGCTGTTTTTGCGTGATTGGCGTGCGGCCTTGATTCCCGCGGTAGCGGTGCCGGCCTCATTAATCAGCACCTTTGCTTTGATGCATGTGTTTGGTTTTACGCTCAATACCATTTCGTTGATGGCGTTGATCGTGGCCACCGGTTTTGTGGTGGATGATGCCATCGTGGTATTAGAAAGCATCACGCGCTATATAGAGCGCGGTTACAGCCCGTTGCGTGCCGCAGCCCGAGGGGTTCGAGACGTGGGCTTTACGGTGACGGCGATGAGTTTATCCTTGGTCGCGGTCTTTATTCCGATGTGGTTAGTGGGGGGTTTAGTCGGACGGCTGTTTAAAGAGTTTGCGGTTACGCTCTGTGTGGCCGTCATCATTTCTTGGCAGATCTCTTTATTGCTCACCCCCATGATGGCGTCCAAATTATTACGTGTACGCCCCTCCGATCGACTCACTGATCAGGCTGTAGGTGTGGTGGGACGTGGCTTAGAGTGGGTAGGGCAAAAGATCATGGCGGGCTACAGTCGTAGCTTGCGCCTTGCGCTGCGCTTCAAGTTTTTAACCTTGTTGTCCTTGGTAGCGACCATTGGTTTGAATGGGTATTTGTATACGGCAGTGCCCAAAGGCTTGTTCCCCCAACAGGACACAGGACAGCTCATGGGCTTTTTTAGGGCCGACCAGGGCATGGTCTTTGATGTGATGAAGACCAAGCTCGATAAATTTAGGAAGGTGTTATTGGCTGATCCGGCTGTACGCAGTGTGGCCGTGTTTGCCGGGGGCCGAGGCGGCAGTAATTCCTCCATGATTTTGGTTGAGCTGTTGCCGATGGGCGAACGCGATGCCAGTGCCTTTGAGGTGGTGGCCCGATTACGTAATCAGTTGCAGTCGGAACCGGGCGCACGCATGTTCTTAACCCCGCAGCAGGATATTTTTGTAGGGGGCGGATTAGGTCGTTCGGGAGCCTATAGCTATAGTTTGCTGGCCAGTGATTTGGATTTGCTTAAAACGTGGCAGCCCAAAGTACAACGGGTCATGGCGACGCTGCCGGAATTGACGGATGTGGATGCGGACTCCGAGGACAAAGGCTCGCGTATCGAGTTGCGTATCGATAGAGAAAAAGCCACCACCTTAGGGATAGATATGGCCTTGGTGGCCTCTACCTTAAACAATGCCTTTAGCCAGCGCCAGGTGTCCGTGGTGTATGGACAGTTGAATCAGTACTACATTGTGATGGGGGTGGCGCCACGCTTTGCTCAAGATGTGGAGTCTTTGCGGCGACTAGAGGTGGTCACCCGTGATGGACGTCGGGTGCCGTTGAGCGCGTTTACTTATTTTGAGTCGGGCAATGCGCCCTTGAGCGTGAGTCATCAAGGCTTATTTGTGGCAGAAAGCGTGTCTTTTGGTTTGGCGGAAGGCGTGTCGTTAGATCAAGCCATTGCGGCCATTGATGCGGCGGTGGCAAGAATCAGCTTACCCACTCATGAAATACAAGCCGGTTACGAGGGCTCAGCGCGCATGATGCAAAATGCGATTGCACAGCAACCCTGGTTGATTTTGGCGGCCATCGCCGTGATGTATATTGTGTTAGGGATGCTCTATGAAAGCTATATGCATCCGCTGACCATTTTATCCACCTTGCCCTCCGCTGGTATTGGCGCCTTGCTGGCTTTGCTGTGGGTGCAGCAAGAGTTTTCCGTAATCGCCATGATTGGGGTGTTCTTGCTGATTGGTATTGTGAAAAAAAATGCGATTATGATGGTGGATTATGCGCTGCACGCCCAGCGTCAGCATGGTTTAAGTACGGTAGATGCGGCCTACGAGGCCTGCATGGTCCGATTTAGACCCATTATGATGACCACGTTATCAGCCATTTTGGGCGCGGTGCCTTTAATCATTGCCGCCGGTCCCGGAGCAGAAATGCGCCAGCCTTTGGGGCTCACCATTGTGGGCGGCTTGGTGCTCAGTCAGATCCTCACCCTTTACACGACTCCCGTGGTTTATATTTATTTAGAACAAATTGCGCAACGATTGCGACCCAAAAGGGCAGCCTAATGCAAAAAAAACTCCTTAGCTTGATAGGACTGGTGTTGATGGCCGGGTGTGCCGTGGGGCCGGATTATGAGCGTGTCGAATTAGACATCGGCGACCAGTTTGCACATGCCACGGCAGCGGATCAGTCTGCTTGGCTCCCCTTTATTGCGGTGGATGAGCAAGGCGCGGGACAGTGGTGGCGCTTGTTTAATGATGACACCTTAAGCCAATGGATAACGCAGCTGCATACGGCCAATGCTGACTTGGCTCAGGCCGAGGCACGTTATAGGCAGGCGCAAGCCGCCTTACAACAAGCGCAGGCGGGCTTTTTCCCCTCCTTAGGACTAAACACCTCCGGCCAGCGTTCGGGCTCAGGGCAAAGCAGTCCCACTAATCAATATAATTTGAGTGCTTCGGCCAGCTGGGAGCCAGATCTATGGGGACGTGTGCGCCGCAGCGTAGAATCCAGTGATGCGAATGTGGCAGCGAGTGCCGCCGATGTGCTCGCCACACGGCTTAGCTTAGAAAGCACGTTTGTACAAAGCTATTTTCAGGCGAAGTCCGTCCGCGCGGCGCAGCAGCTTTATGATCAAACTATCATTGCTTATGAACGTAGCCTGCAAATGACACAAGAACGTTTGGCGGTGGGAATGGTGTCGCCAGCTGATGTAGCGGCGGCGCAGTCTCAATTGGAAAACGCCCGTACCCAGCGCTTGGCCTTAGATCGGCAATGGGGTCAATTGCGTAATGCAATGGCCGTGCTGTTGGGGCAGGCACCGGTGCAGTTTGAATTAGCGGTGGATGCGACGTTGATGGCGTTGCCCACGGTACCCACCGGCTTACCGGCGCAGCTATTAGTGCGCAGGCCAGATGTGGCGGCCGCAGAGCGTCGGGTGGCGGCGGCTAATGCGCAAATCGGGGTGGCTAAAACGGCTTGGCTGCCGAATCTGACCTTATCGGCTCAAGGGGGCTATCGCAGTGGCTCTTGGGCGGATTGGATCAGTGCCCCAGCTCAGTTTTGGTCGTTGGGGCCGGCTTTGGCTCTGACCTTATTTGATGGGGGCGCCCGCACGGCGCGTGTGGCAGAGGCCACCGCGGCCTATGAGGCGCAAGCGGCGGCATATAAGCAAACAGTGTTGGCTGCCTTGCGCGAGGTCGAAGACAACTTGGTGCAGTGGCACGGGTTGCAGCGCGAGTTTAGCAGCCAGCAACGGGCGCTGAATGCGGCACGGCAGTCCTTGCAGCTAACCCGTAATCAATACGAGGCGGGTCTGATCGACTATTTGTCAGTGGTGCAGGTGGAAGCCAATGCCTTGTCCGCCGAGCGAAGTTTACTCAATATGCAAAGCGAGCTCTTTATCACGGCAGCCAAGTTGATTAGCTCTTTAGGCGGACGCTGGTAGGTCGCTCTGATAAAGGATAAGAGTCGTTAATCGCCCTGCATCCACGCCTCTAGACCCTCTACCCACTCAGAGGCAGGCAGTCCATAGGCCATGGTGATTTGGGTGGCGCGGGCATACAACTCATCAAAATCCACCGCCGGTGGGTTTTTGAAGGCGATGGCCACGATATTGCCATCGTGCGATTCGGGTAACCACGCCACCGCGGCAAAATGCTGCTGTAAATGATGCAAGTTGCGCGCATGCACGTACTCATTGCCCAAAATATTGACGGTTAATAAGCCGTCTTCAGTCAGCACACGAGCGCATTCTTGATAAAAATCAAGAGACTCCAGGGCGGGATTATCCGCGTTCGCGCTATACAAGTCCACTTGCAACACATCCACACTGGCGGCGTCCCATTGCTGTAGCTGTGCAAAGGCGCAGCTTTGGATCACATTGAGCCGTTCATCGTTCGGTGGCAGTTCAAATAAGTGGTGACAGGCGCGAATCACATTTGGGTTGAGTTCTACAGCGGTAATGCGTGCGGTGGGGTAGTGCTGATAACAAAACTTAGTCAACGAGGCCGCACCTAGCCCTAGCTGTGTGATGTGCTCGGGTTGATCCATAAAAAGCTGCCACATCATCATTTGCTGCACGTATTGCAGTTCCAGTTGATCCGGTTGATCTAAACGCATCGCCCCTTGCACCCAAGGGGTGCCCAGATGCAAATAACGTACGCCCTCGTGTTCTGAGATGGTGACAGGGTCTAAAGAATCGGACTGGCTCATGGGTTCTCTACTAATTGACGAATACCGGCAATGCCGTGTGCGCCGTGTTGTTGGGCGATGGTTAGGGTTTGAGGCGACTGGCCGCCAATCGCATAAACAGGACGTCCGGCTTGAGCTGCCAAGGCTGCAAACGGCTCCCAGCCTAAGGCGGGTTCATCGGGATGGGAAGGGGTGGCTAATACATGCCCTAACACCACAAAATCACTATTGAGCTGATTGGCATGTTGCAAATCCGCGCTGTGATGGGCGGAGACGGCCAGTAGCTGTGGTTTGCTGATGGGGGCGGTTTGTTGTTGCTGGACTAGACGGGCGGCATCGGTGCTGCGCAGGTGCAGACCATCGGTGTATTGTGCCCATGCCCAAGGATGCACGCTGTTTAACAGGCATTTGGCGCCGTACTGATGGCAAAGCTGCACGGTTTGTTGCAGGGCGTCTAACAGTAAGGGGTCTTCGGGGTGTTGGGCTGCCCACGCGGGCTCCCGGAATTGCACCAGTCGAATGCCTTGTTGAAGCGCCTGACGTAATCGCTCTAACCACGCTGTGACGCCATCGGCCTGATGGATGGCGCTGAGCAAATAACGCGAAGGCAAGCGCAGCCAATCTAATACCGGAAAGGTGGCTGGCAAAATAGGTCCAACGGCGAGTTCTATGGGCTGATCCTGGTGATACCAGGCCAACTGTTGTGACTCCAAGGGCGTGGGCTCACCCTGCCAAGCCGTGACTTTACAGAAATTCAGCTCGACGGTGCTACGGGGGTAATGATGTATATAACGCACCCATGGCAACACGGTAGTGGCCTCGATGTTGATTTCCTCTTTGAGCTCGCGGATCAGCGCATGCTCTACGCTTTCATCGGTTTCGATTTTGCCACCAGGTAGTTCCCACCAGTGCGGCCACGGTTTGTCAGCGGGACGGCTGCCTAGTAGTACCGCACCATCTTGTCGCAAAACCACGCCCACCGCGACGCGTATATAGGGCTTAGTTGACATGGCGAGCGGCCCAGTCACGAGCAAACTGTTGGGCGACACGACCGGAGCGCGAACCTCGGTGCAAGGCCCACTGCAAGGCTTCGCGACGTGATTCCTCTACCTGATCAGCAGGGCAACCCAGCTGTACTAGCCAGTAATACACAATGTTGAGGTAGTCGTCCTGTTTGAACTGATAAAAGGACAGCCAAATGCCAAAGCGCTCAGACAAAGAGACTTTTTCCTCGACGGCCTCGCCGTAGTGCAGTTCGCCGGTAGCCGGAGTGGTCGTGCTCAAGTTATCAGCCGCGTATTCGGGCATCAGATGACGGCGGTTCGAGGTGGCGTAAATCAACACATTGTCACTAGGGACGGCAACAGAGCCATCTAAAACGGACTTCAGCGCTTTGTAGCCGCCTTCGCCATCCTCAAAGGACAGGTCGTCGCTAAAAATTATAAAGCGTTCTGGACGATTAGCGATTAGTTCGATGATGTCAGGCAGATCGCCCATATCGTCTTTATCGATTTCGATTAAACGTAAGCCTTGGTCGGCAAATTGGTTAAGCATGGCTTTGACCAACGAGCTTTTACCCGTGCCGCGTGCGCCGGTCATCAATACGTTGTTCGCTGGTTTGCCTGCGACAAAGTTGGCCGTATTACGCGTGATGATGTCTTTTTGTTGTTCTATGTGCTGTAGATCATCGGGGGCGATGGTGGCGATGTGCTTGACGGCGTCAAGCCAGCCGCGGGCACCACGACGACGCCAAATAAAAGCGTGGGCATCCCAGTCAATCGCAGGAGGGGCAGGGGGTAAATAGGCCTCAAGTTGCTCTAACACGCGCTCGGCGCGTTGGATTAAGTTCGTTAAATCGTAGGTCAAAATTCTCTCCGCTTTGGTCACAAAAGCTCTATTATGCTCAATGGACGTGGTTTTTTTGCCGAGGTGTTTTTTATTTAATGACAAATTCGGCTTAAACGTCACAACACCGTATAATTATCCCTTTAGCCTTGGCTTTTTACCAAGTTGGTATTTTTTAGTTCGGAACGCGCTTTGAATCTCCCTAATCTAATGAACCCCATTGCTGATGACATGAAAGCCCTTGATGCGGTAATCCGCGAGCGCTTGAATTCAGAGGTCGTCTTAATTCGCACTATAGGGGAATATATTGTGGGCGCGGGTGGCAAAAGAATGCGCCCCGCCATGTTGCTTTTGATCGCTAACGCCTTAGGTTACAAAGGCACGCATCATCATTTATTAGCCGGTGTCGTGGAATTCATCCACACGGCGACATTATTGCACGATGATGTGGTGGATGAATCCGATTTACGTCGTGGACGTAGTACGGCTAATGCGGTGTATGGTAATGCCGCCAGTGTGTTGGTAGGCGATTATTTATACTCACGCTCTTTCGAGATGATGGTAGAGACCCAGTCCATGCGTGCGATGGCCATTTTGTCCGAGGCCACCACCATCATTGCCGAGGGCGAGGTACTACAACTGCTTAACGTCCATGATCCAGATGTGTCCGAAGAGCGCTATATGCAGGTAGTGCGTTATAAAACCGCGAAATTGTTCGAGGCGGCCGCCCAAGTGGGTGCTGTTTTGTCTGGCGCCTCACCGGAATTAGAACAAGCCGCTGCTGCGTACGGTCGCCACATTGGTACGGCTTTCCAGTTGATTGATGATGTGTTGGATTACAGCGGTGATGCCGAGGCTTTGGGTAAAAACGTGGGCGATGACCTGCGCGAAGGTAAACCCACCTTGCCCCTAATCCGTGTGATGCAGGTCGGTACCCCGGACGAACAGCAGTTAATTAAATCGGCCATTGAAACTGGTGATGCGGACTTCGAGGCCGTTGCCCGAGCCATTGCTAATACCGATGCCGTAGATTACACCCGCAAAGCCGCCGATGCCGAGGCCGAATTAGCTTTACAAGCCATCAGCGTTTTCCCAGAAAGCGAATACAAAAAGACCTTAATTGATTTTTGTGCTGCTGCTGTACAGCGTAACCACTAAACCGGCGTTATTATGCAACGAGTTTTTGGTATTGTAGGTCGTTCAGGCAGTGGTAAAACCACGTTGATTGAGTCCATGATCCCGTGGTTTAAGGCTCAAGGTCTAGAGGTGGCAGTGATCAAACACAGTCACCACAACCTACAGTTTGAGCCCCCACAAAAAGACAGCTCTCGCTTCAGATCCGCGGGTGCACGCGAGGTCATTGTGGCTTCGCCCTATCACTATGCGCTGTTTCATAATCTGGATGAACAACCTGAGCCTATGCTGGTGGATTTGGTGCAGCGCTTACAGGGCGCCGATGTGATTTTGGTCGAAGGCTATCGCCAAGCCGCTATTCCCCGGTTAGAGGTCTATAGGCCCTCTAGGGGCATTGAGCCGGTCTACACGATCACAGAACAAGTCTTAGCCATTGTTAGCGACGAGGACGTGTCCCACATCCCGCTGCCCTCCTTGGACCTCAACCAGCCCGCCACCGTGGCTGCTTTTATTTTAGACAAAATCAATCAACAGCGTGTTTAGGACAGAGAGCGGTGAGTGAGCTGCTTTAGATGATATTCAGACATTAAGATTCAAATGATCGGGTAGGCACGCAGTGCATGTTTACCAAAATGCGCGGGAAGCCTCGCCGTTTAGGGCGAGGAGGATGTCTAAATAAAAATAGGATAGCGATGCTTACTGTTTGTGGCTTAGCCTGTACCATACGAATACATTTGAATTTTTCGCTTTAGGCCGCTTTATGGATATACAACTAGATATGGCACAAACGGTGGGTTTAGCCGCCGTTTTCCTCGTCATAGGTAAACTCATTAAGAACCGAATTCCGGTTTTATCGCGCTATTTTATTCCTAGTCCTATTATTGGCGGCTTGGTCTTTTCTTTGATTGCGCTGTATGGGCACCAAAGCGGCAGCTTTACTATCGGGCTGTATGACAATATGCGCGCCTTTTTGCTGGTGGCTTTTTTTACGGTCATTGGCTTTTCGGCGAGTATAGACATGCTAAAAAAAGGGGGCGCAGGTGTGGCTCTCTTTTTGGTTGCCGCCGTTTTACTGTTAATTTTGCAAAATACGGTGGGGGCGGGCTTGGCTGTGCTTTTAGGGCAAAGTCCTTTGCTAGGTTTGAGCGCCGGTTCTATCTCCCTAACCGGGGGGCATGGTACTGCTGCGGCTTTTGGACCCTTGTTAGAGGCTTATGGCGTGACGGGCGCGATGCCTGCAGCGATTGCAGCGGCGACGTGGGGTTTGGTGGCCGGTTGTATGATCGGTGGCCCAGTGGGCTCGCGTCTGATGCGCAAGCATGGCATTACTGGTCCTAGCCAGAAAGCATTGCGTCAAGCCGAAGCAGATAAGGCGAAGGCAAACCAAGATATAGCCAATCAGAATCAAGAAGCAGAGGATGGGAATCATCTGTTTAATCTGACAGCCTATTCCGTGATGCTCTTGACGGTGTGTATGGGCTTAGGCTCCGTGCTGATAGAGTGGTTGCAAAGCAAAGGTATCACCTTGCCTGCCTATTTGGGCTCTATGCTCATTGCCGCGATTTTTAGAAACATCATTGACTGGAAAGGGTATCGGTTCCCAAAGGCCCAATTCGATGTGATTGGCGCGGTGTCGTTGGACTTTTTCTTGGTCATGGCTTTAATGTCCATGAGGCTGTGGGACTTGGCCGAGGTAGCTGGACCCTTACTCATTATTCTGATCGTACAAACTGTGTTGATGTTCTTTTTTGCCAGCTATGTGACGTTTAGAATTATGGGAAGAGATTATGATGCGGCGGTGATGGCTGCAGGCCATTGTGGCTTTGGCATGGGTGCAACGCCCAATGCCATGGCGAATATGCAGTCCTTTACCGAGGCCAATGGCCCATCCACCAAGGCCTTTTTTGTGATTCCTTTGGTGGGGTCTTTGTTTATTGATTTCTTTAATGCGGTAATTATTACCACATTTATTGGGTTTTTAAACTAAAAAAATCAGCTCATTGTTTGGGATTTGTTAAAGCATAGACTAATTGCATCCTGTACAGTTAAAAGTGGGTGTAGTAATGATTCGGTTAGTGCTCTAATTTAGCTGTGGGATTTAGTATTTTCCATGTGACTAAATGTTGTGAAAAGCACTAGGATGTTGCTAGTAGCCCTTTTTAGCTCCTTCTTTTTGTGACCGCTATTATTTTTTTATAAAACGCTTATGTTTAATCGATTCAGCTTAACCCGCCGCTTTTGGACCACTGTAGCTGTGTATTGGGTAGTCTTTGCTTTAGCGATGGTTATCGGTATTACCGGTCTCATGCAAGCACGTGATAGCTTAGATAGATTGCACGATGATCGAATGCACGCCGTTGAAATGCTCAACGAGATGATGACGAATTTTTATGCAACACGCCAAGAGGTTCTATTGGCTTTTCAGCATGACCCTGCAAGTCCGCTTGTTTCTTTGCATGGACATCCTGTGACTATGCACTTAGATACGATTCGCAACAACATAAAAACCAATCAGCAAATCCGAGAAAATTTGCTAGCACGCGACATGTCCGATGAGGAGGACGCGCTGCTCAAAGAGGTTTTTGGTGCGCAGAAAAAATGGCGAGAGAAACTCGATGCCACACTAAGCAGTCTAGAGATCGGTGACTTTAGCTCTGATACGATGCAAGCCTTTTTGGTAGCGGGGCGCACCGAGGGCAGTCAGGTGTTATCTAAATTAACCGATTTAAATAATTATCAGGCGGATCAAGCTGATGTAGAGGCCGAATTGGCGGATCAACGCTATAAGCGCGCTCAAATTCTATTTGTGCTTATTGTGTTGTTTGGAGCCTTACCGGTGACGTGGTTTATGATGATTACCCTGCGTCGCATGTCGCGTGGGTTCGAAGAGGCCAACAGTACCGCGCAGGCCATTGCGAAGGGTGACCTCACACGTCAAATCAAACCCGATGGCAATGATGAAATTGCGTATTTGTTGACGCAGGTACGAGCCATGCAGCAAAACTTACGTCAATTGATTTCGCGTATTAACCGTAGCTCTTCGACGATTGTTGATGTGTCGAATCGTGTGGCAGATGGCTCTTTATTGTTGTCTGACCGTACCGATCAACAGGCGGCCTCCCTAGAGGAAACCTCTGCGGCAACGGAGGAACTAAACAGCACGGTGCATCAAAACGCCGCCAATGCCAGTGAAGCAGAGGCTATGGCAAGTCAAGCCGAAGAGGTGGCTCGTCGTGGTGGCGAGGCGGTGAATAATGTGGTGCGTACCATGGATGAGATCAGCGAGGCCTCGCATAAAATCTCGGATATTGTCGGTATTATCGATAGCATTGCTTTCCAGACGAATATCTTGGCGCTGAATGCGGCAGTAGAGGCCGCTCGCGCTGGTGAACAAGGTCGTGGTTTTGCTGTGGTGGCTTCCGAGGTTCGCGCTTTGGCCCAACGTTCTGCTTCTGCTGCCCACGAGGTCAAAGAGCTGGTAGATAGTTCGGTAGAGGTAGTGAAAAGTGGCAGTGGTCAGGTCGCTGAGGCCGGCGATATGATGAAAGACATTGTGACGAATAACGAGCGCATGATGGTTTTAATTCGTGAGATTGCTGGAGCTAGCCAAGAGCAATCCATTGGTTTGAATGAGATCAATCAGGCCATTGCCTTAATGGATGATATGACCCATCAAAACGTCACCTTGGTAGAACAAACCACTAGTGCCTCGTCGGCACTGCGTGAGCAGGCGGATGAGTTAGCCAGCTATGTGGCAGCGTTCCGTTTAGGAGATACCTTGGATGTGCAGGCAGAGGCCCGAGATAAGGATCAGTCTGGCCAGGATGCGCTTGAGTCAGCTTCTTTTTCGTCCCATGCGCCTCGCTTAGCTTAATCGCAACAGCCCGTGAAGGGCTGGGTTAATCACCTAGCCATCTATAAAACAGCCCCCACGTTTTTGAGTAGATGAACTCGCCCCAATAGCTGGGTTTAGTTCAAGTTCTACCATGAGGTGGGGGCTGTTTTTTTGTTGCGTTTTTTTAAGCTATGGCGAGCTTAGGCGGTTTATAGATCGAACACCTTGCCTGGGTTTAAGATGTTGTGTGGGTCTAAAGCCTGTTTGAGTGTACGCATCAGGGCAAGCTCTGCCTCGGTGCGGCTGTAAGACAACCACGGTTTTTTATGTAATCCAATGCCGTGTTCGGCGGATACAGAACCATTAAGGCGTTGGGTGATCTCGTAGCAGCGTTTTTCAATGGCGTGTTCGATGGCTTTGTCCCCATTTGGAATAGGACCAACCAATAGGTGAATGTTGCCATCGCCTACATGCCCAAAGAACATGGTGGTCAGACTGCTGTCGTATTCCATGATGGCGTTGCGTAGTTGCTCAACCCCCTCACCAATACGAGAGATAGGAAAGGAAATATCAAAATTAATGGTAGGGGCGTAGTGGGGTAGAATTTCCGAGACCGCATCGCGTAAGGCCCAGAAATCCTCTGCATCGGCGTGCGACTGGGCAATAGCCGCATCCACAGCCCAGCCTTCATTAAAGGCATGCTCTAGCACTGCCTCGAACTGTTCAGCCGATTGTTCGGGGTTGGCGGACTGCATATCCATCAGCACATACAGTGGGTATTCAGCACTAATGGGTGCGCGGCTACCCCCTACGGTTGTGGCGATTTGATAATAGTCTTGCCACATCACCTCAAAGGCACTGACCAGACCAGATAGCTCTTGTTGGGCATAACGGAGCAATCGAGTCACGGAGGCAAAGTCAGGTAGGGCGATAAGCGCGGTATTGGCACCGTTGACCTGTGGGTGTAGACGTAGGACTAGTTTGCTTATCACACCCAGCGTGCCTTCCGAGCCAATAAACAAATGCTTCAGATCAAAAGCCGCATTGTTTTTGGCCATTTTATTGAGCATAGACAAAATGGTGCCGTCCGCTTGGACGACTTCTAGGCCTAGGATTAGATCACGCGTCATGCCATAACGGATCACGCGATTCCCACCCGCATTGGTGGCCGCGTTGCCACCAATTTGACACGAGCCACGCGCACCCAAGTCCAGAGCAAATAAATAACCGGCTTCAGCGGCGGCTTGTTGGATGGACTCCAACGGTGTGCCTGCCCAGACGGTCATGGTGGCCGAGTCGCCATCCAGCTCAATCACCCCTTTTAAGCGCTCCATAGAAAGCGCAATGGCTTGGCCACGCACGGTGGCACCACCGGCCAGACCTGTTAAGCCACCTTGTGGGATCACCGCGCAGCGCGCCTGATGACACAGCGCTAAAATCTGGCTGATGTCTTCGGTGGTTTTAGGACGTACAACGGCTAAGGGGGCCTCACCTTTTTCCCCGCTCCAGTCGGTTAAGTAGGTTTGGCATTGGTCCGGAGCCGTAATCACATGGGCCTCGCCCACAATTTGTTGGAGGGCAGCTAGAAATGGGCCGGTATCGGTCATGAGTTGGTCTGTCATGGTGCTCTATAGGTGGGGGTCAAAAAAGGGGCTTAAACGGGGCTTAAATCATATTCAACAACCAAGGGGGCGTGGTCACTATAGCGTTCCTCTTTGTAGACCCACGCTTTTTGTGCGGCGGCGGCCGCACCAGGGGTAGCAATATGGTAATCAATACGCCACCCGGTGTTATTGGCCCAGGCTTGGCCTCGGTTACTCCACCAGGTATAGCATTCGCTGCTGTGATCGGGGTAGAGGGTGCGGTACACGTCCACCCAGCCCATTTCGTCCATGATTTTGGTCATCCAGGCACGTTCTTCGGGTAAAAAGCCGGAGTTTTTCTGATTGCCGCGCCAGTTTTTTAAGTCAATTTCATGGTGAGCGATATTCCAGTCACCACAAATAATGTATTCGCGCCCTGTGGCTTTGTGATCTGCCATCAAGGCAGCGATCCATTTTTCAAAATGATCCAGAAAGCGGTATTTGGCGTCTTGGCGCTCGTCACCGCTGGTGCCAGAGGGCAAATACGCGCTGACCACGGTTAATTTGTCGTAGTCAGCACGGATAATGCGACCTTCGGGGTCGAACTCAGAACAACCCATGCCGCTTTGTACGGTGTTGGGTTCCTCTTGCAAGTAGAGGCCCACACCGCTGTAACCAGCTTTTTCGGCTAAGTTGAAATAGCCACTATAGCCTTCGGGGTTGCGCATGGGGTCTTTGAGGTCCTTGTCTTGAATGCGGACCTCTTGCATACAGACCATGTCAGGCTGATGTTCCGCTAACCAGTCTGCAAAGCCTTTACGGTAGGCAGCGCGGATTCCATTCATGTTTAAACTGCAAATACGTAACACAGGTAAGTCTCTAGTTAAAAATAAGAATTATTGTGAAGATTGCTGGTAATTGTTAGTCAGACTAAATAGCCTGACATCAACCAAATCGGTAACTGGCGTTCATGATACCGCTGGAACTGGTTGTGTTCAAAATACGTGTCACCGGATCCGACTCATACGCTGCGCCTACGGCGACAAATAGAGGCACAAGGTGGTCTTCACGGGCATGCGAGAAACGTGCAGCAGGAGCGGACTCCCAATCCATCATTAATTGCTGTCTTTCATCAAAGCTGGCATTGAGCATGGCGTACTCTAGCCAAGAGTCAAACTGCACGGAGGGTTGGGCACCTTCAGGGCCTAACATACGTAAATTGTGGTAGCTGGCACCACTCGCAATAATGAGTACGCCGTGTTCGCGTAGGCTGCGAATGGTGTGACCTAGTTGCATATGCAATGCAGGGTCGTAGCTGGCATCAATGGAGAGCTGCACCATGGGAATATCCGCATTGGGATACATCACAAAAGCGGGGACAAAGGCGCCATGGTCAAAGCCACGCTCATAGTCTAAGTCAGCCGGCAGATCGGCTTTGGCAATAAGCTGTTGCACCTGAAGCGCTAAATCGGGATCACCGGCAGCGGGGTAGCGGATGTGATAGGTGTGCTCAGGAAAGTTGTAATAGTCATACACCATGGGGGGATTTGGATGGGCTTGAACCAAAAACTGCCCTTGAGTTTCCCAGTGGGCAGAGATCATGAGCATCGCTTTGGGTGGCTCGGGCAGTTGGCTAGGAATGAGCTCCAAACTGCGTTGTAGGTCGGCATAGCGCTGCGGGCCTTGGTCCATCCAGGGCCAGGGGCCACCACCATGTGAAAGATAAAAAACGGGCATTGTCATTGGGTTACCTCTAATTGGAGTGGGTGTGATCTAGCAGGCCAGCCCCACATCAAGGGGGCTTTCATGTGATAATAAGCGCGTTATCTACGTAATGAATTGAATTGGAAAGAAAATCATGCCTTCTCAACGTAATGAATTTGTACGTTTTGCCTTGGACCAAGGCGTATTGCGCTTTGGCGAGTTTAAAGTGAAGTCGGGTCGTCTTAGCCCCTATTTCTTTAATGCTGGTTTGTTTAACAGCGGTGCCTCGGTAGGGCGTTTGGCTCAATTTTATGCCCAGGCACTCATCGATTCAGAAGTGAAATTCGATATGTTGTTTGGTCCAGCGTACAAAGGCATTCCGCTTTCAACCGCTACCGCCATTGCGTTGGCGAATCATCCTGATATGAAGGGCCAGGACGTGCCTTTTGCTTTTAATCGCAAAGAGGCCAAAGCACACGGTGAAGGCGGTACCTTGGTGGGCGCCCCATTAAAAGGCAAGGTCATCATTATCGATGACGTGATTACTGCTGGTACTTCGGTGGGCGAGTCGGTGGATATTATCCGAGCTGCAGGCGCCGAGCCAGCCGGGGTGTTAATTGCCTTAGACCGCATGGAACGTGCCGGTCCAGATAATGCCTTGTCGGAAAATTCCGCCGTCCAAGAGGTCAGCAAAAAATACGGTATCCCCGTTATTAGTATCGCATCTTTGAGCGATATTATGTTCTATCTGGAAAACAACTCCGAGCTAGCTGCGTATCAACAGTCTGTGGCGGCATATCGTCAGCGTTATGGGGTGTAGATTGATGCGTTAAGTGCATTAACGTTGGCTGTTTTGATCAGTAAAGGTTATTGTTTTTTTGCTGTCAAAATGACGCCAACAAAGCGAAAGCGGCCGTATACATCTGTATGCGGCCTTTTTGCATTATGAGCCTAATAGTTGAAGCTTCAACCTTTTAATAGTTTGATTTTGATGCAACTATTGCGTCCGCTTACATTCAGGTTGCCGTTTGCGAGTACTCTAAATCTTGTTGGTAGAGGAACTAGGCCGTATGTGCGCGCAACAGAGATCACATACAGATATTCAGTTGGGTTTTAAAAGAACCACTGAGATAAATAAACTCTAAACGAGTTTGAAAACTGAAAAGGTGAAAACATGGCAAAAGGTCTTCCGATGACACGACGCCAGCTCTTGTCGATGATTGGCTATGCAGCGGGTGCTTCCGTGATGTATCAATCCATGACAAGTCTCGGTTACGCCGCAGAATCACCCTACCGTGGCGCGGTCAAATTACAGGGTAAGCCGACAGAAGGCTCTACAGTCGTAGTGCTTGGTGCAGGTCTGGCTGGCATGGTTGCCGCATTAGAGCTGCGTGATGCGGGTTATAAAGTCAAAGTACTCGAATATCAGGATCGTGCGGGTGGTCGTAACTGGTCTTGGTATGGTGGTACCGAATACACCGAGCTAGGCGGTGAAAAACAAGTTTGTGAGTTTGATGAGGGCTTGTACTTAAACCCAGGCCCTTGGCGTATTCCTTACCATCACCACGCTGTGTTGGACTACTGCAAACGTTTGAATGTGAAACTAGAACCCTTCATCCAAATGAACTTTAGTGCGTACTTGCATGCCCAAAATGCGTTTAATGGTAAGCCCCAGCGTTATGGCCATGTGGTTTCTGATTTCCGTGGTGGCATTAGCGAGTTGCTAGCCAAAGCCGTGAATACAGACAGGCTAGATATGCCGGTAACGGATGAGGACAAAGAAATCCTACTGGCGGCATTGCAAAGCCACGGTGCGCTAGATAACGAGTACAAATACGTTAAAGGTCCACAAAGCAGTAGCCGTCGTGGTTACGCCAAAGCACCAGGCGGTGGCTTAGATGGACGCCCAGTACCTTCTGACCCTATCGAGTTTAAAGAGTTGGTCAACTCTAAAGTCTGGGCCAATATGGATGTTCACTTCTTAGACGAATTCCATAACACCATGTTCCAGCCTGTAGGTGGTATGGGCAAAATTGGTGAAGCCTTCCACAAAGAATTGCACGATTTAATTCAGCTCAACGCAAAAGTTGTCGAAATTAAACAAGACGACAACGGCGTGACCGTGAGCTACCAAAACCGTACAGGTGGTGATGAGATTTATACAGAGCAAGCCGACTGGTGTGTATGTACTCTGCCTTTGTCTGTATTGAGCCAAATCCCCATGAACGTAGATCGCAAAATGCAAGATGCGATTAATGCGATTCCTTACGCCCCGGCAGTTAAGGTGGGTACGCAGTACAAACGTCGTTTCTGGGAAGAGGACGAGCACATCTACGGTGGTATCAGCTATACCGATCTACCCATCACTCAAATTTCCTACCCAAGCGATAACATGTTTAGCTCCGGCAAAGGCGTGTTGTTGAATGGTTATGTGTTTGGTGTAGATGCCGTTCAATTTACCGCCTTACCCCCTAAAGAACGTATTGCTAAAGCCTTGGAATACAGTGCTCAGATCCACCCTCAAATCAAAGAAGAGGCTGAAAGCAGCATGGCCATGGCTTGGAACCGTGTGCCTTGGACTTTGGGTTGTTTTGGTGTGTGGACAGACCGTAAACGCGAAGAGCATTACGATAATCTTTGCCGTATGGATGGTCGCATTGTGTTGGCTGGTGAGCACGCCTCTTACATTCCTGCATGGATGGAAGGTTCAATGCTATCTGGTTTAGCTGCTATCGAGCAGTTACACGAAAAAGCAATGGCCAAATAAGGAGCACTACCATGAAAACACGTTTACTATCCTTAACCGCCGCCGCTGCGTTGAGCGTATTTTCTGCCGCTAGTTTTGCTGATAGCGCAGTGATGTCTGATGTGAGCCAAGGCTTTGAAGCGCAAACGGGTAAAGAAATTTATGAAACCGTATGTATCAGCTGTCACATGGCAGAAGGTAAAGGTGCCGTCGGTGCTGGTCAGTTTCCTGCCTTTGCAAACAATATGCGCTTGATGGCTGGCGAGTACCCTGCCCATATCGTGCTTTACGGTCAAAAAGGGATGCCTGGTTTTGGTAATTACCTAGATGACAATCAAGTGGCTGAAATCGTGAACTACATTCGTACCAATTTTGGTAATGAATTTAAAGCGGATTTCACTGCTGAAAAAGTCGCTGGTATGCGTACCCCAGATGCCGATTACGGTACTTTAGACTAAGGAGATCAGAATGCGTCAGTCCGTTGTATTAAAAGCCACCGGTTTAGTTGCTGGCTCTGTGCTAGCTTTAAACCTTCACGCCCAGGAAATCCAACGCGTTCCTGCGCCTAATGATTTTCCGATCGCATCCTCAGTGACGATTCCTGCGGGGACCCAGCTGCACTATTTAAGCGGCACTGTTCCTAGCAAGGATTCTGAGGGCAACTACGGCGATACAGAAGCCCAAACGGTCAGCGTCTTGAAAAACATCGAAGCCAATCTCAAATCCATGGGTTTGACGATGAGTGATGTGGTTAAGATGCAAGTGTATCTAGTTGCTGATCCTGCGAAGGACGGCAAAATGGATTTTGAAGGCTTCATGAAGGGCTACACACAGTTTTTTGGCACCAAGGAACAGCCCAACCTACCTGCACGCTCTGCGATGCAGGTGGCAGGCTTAGTGCTCCCTGAGTGGTTAGTCGAAATCGAAGTGGTTGCTGCATCTAAGTAACGAGATCGAGCATGAAAAAAGCCCCGGGATTTTTCCGGGGCTTTTTTTTTGGCCGCTTTAGCGCGACGGCTTAATTTTCATTAGCCTAATTTGGCTTTTAAGATATCTGTGACCTGTTTGGGGTTAGCTTTGCCTTTGGCGGCTTTCATCACCTGGCCAATCAGAGAGTTAAAGGCCTTATCACGACCAGCCCGATATTGTTCGACGATATCAGGGTTGGCGGCAATGACCTCGTCCACCATAGCCTCAATGGCACCGCTATCACTGATTTGCTTCAGACCGCGTTTTTCAATGATGGCATCGGCGTCGCCGTTTTCTTCACCTTCCCACATGGCCGCAAAGACATCGCGGGCGATTTTGTTGGAGATGGTATTGTCAGCAATACGTAGAATGAGCTTAGCTAATTGAGTCGGGTTGACCTTGGACTCAGTGATGCTGAGCTCTTCGCGATTTAGCACAGAGGTTAAGTCTGTGATAATCCAGTTCGCAGCCAGTTTGGCATGTGCATTGCCTAACGCAGCGTAGGTCTGCTCAAAGAAATCGGCCACATCTCTGGATACGGTCAACTGGTTCGCATCATAGGCACTAAGACCAAGGTCGGACTCAAAGCGTGCACGTTTTTGTGCAGGCAGCTCGGGCATATCCGCTTTAACACGCTCAATCCATTCTGGGCTGATGTAGAGCGGAGCTAAATCCGGATCAGAGAAGTAACGGTAGTCATTCGCGTCTTCTTTGGTGCGCATGCTACGTGTTTCATCGAGATCAGCATCGTAGAGGCGGGTTTCTTGGATCACTTTGCCACCGTCTTCGATCAGTTCGATCTGACGACGTACCTCGTAGTTAATGGCGCGCTCTAGGAAGCGGAATGAGTTGATGTTTTTTAACTCACAGCGTGTACCGAGTTTTTCTTGGCCTTTGGGACGTACGGAAACGTTAGCGTCACAACGGAACGAGCCCTCTTGCATGTTGCCATCACAAATGCCTAACCACACAACCAGCGAGTGCATCGCACGCGCGTAGGCCACGGCCTCGGCGGCAGAGCGCATTTCAGGTTCTGAGACGATTTCCAATAAAGGCGTGCCGGCACGGTTCAAGTCAATCCCGGTAGAGGATTCGCCATGAGGGCCTGTGAAGTTTTCATGCAGGGACTTACCGGCGTCTTCTTCGAGGTGCGCACGGGTTAGGTTGACGGTGTGTTCTGTTTCACCCACAAAAAAGTGGATTTTGCCGCCTACGACGACGGGTAAATCAAACTGACTGGTTTGATAGTTTTTGGGCAAGTCAGGGTAAAAGTAGTTTTTACGTGCGAATACAGAGCGTGGGGTGATCTCAGCACCCACCGCCAAACCAAAGCGAATGGCTTTGTCAGCGGCCGCCTCGTTAAACACCGGCAAGGTGCCAGGCAAGGCCATATCGATGGCAGAGGCTTGCGTGTTGGCCTCGGAGCCAAAGGCAGTGCTGCTGTTTGAAAAGATTTTTGATTTAGTTGATAGTTGGGCGTGTGTCTCTAGCCCAATCACAATTTCCCATTCCATTATTTTGTTCCTGCAATGCGTTGGTGCCAGTCGCTGTGTTGTTGGAAACGGTCGGCAATAGCGAGCAGCTGACCTTCGTTGAAGTAGTTACCAATAAGCTGCAAGCCGATAGGCATATTTTGAGAGCTAAAGCCGCAAGGTGTAGACATGGCGGGTAAGCCGGCTAGGTTAGCGCCTAGGGTATACACATCATTACGCCAATCAGCGGTAGGGTCATCGTCCTGGTGATCTAAGCGAGGAGCGGTACGTGGTGCTACTGGGCCTAGAATCACATCGCACTGTTCTAAGGCAGCGCGGAAATCATTGGCGATGAGACGACGTACACGTTGTGCTTGTAAGTAATAGGCATCGTAATAGCCTTCGGACAACACATAAGTCCCTGTCAAAATACGACGAATGACCTCAGTACCAAAACCTTCGGCGCGGCTGTTGCTGATCATGCTCTCTAGGTCGGTATAGGAGGCGGCACGGTGACCAAAACGTACCCCGTCAAAGCGGGATAGGTTACTGGAGGCCTCGGCTGGGGTGATGACGTAGTAAGCGGGTACGGCTTGTTGTGTCAGAGGCAAAGAAATATCGACACGGGTAGCACCTAGGGACTCGTAGAGTTTAAGGGCTTGTTCGATAGCAGCGGCGCTGTCAGCGTCTAAGTTGCCGGCGAAGAATTCTTTAGGAATACCAATGCGCAGACCTTTTAGCGGTTGTTCGGCGTTTGCGTCGAACTGGGCGCTGTGTTGGTCGAACTGCTCTGTGATACGCGCGCCGTCGTTGGTTTTATCGCCGCATTGAGCCAGGCTGGTCGGATCGTTAGCATCAAAGCCAACCATGGCTTGCAATAGCGCTAATACATCGCGAGCGCTACGGGCCATAGGACCGGCTTGGTCCATACTGGATGCATAAGCAATGACGCCAAAACGAGAGATGGTACCGTAGGTGGGTTTTAGGCCGGTAATACCACAGTGTGCGGCAGGTTGGCGGATGGAGCCGCCGGTATCAGAGCCGGTAGCAGCCATAATCAGACCCGCAGCAACGGCTGCGGCAGAGCCACCCGAGGAACCACCTGGAGTGCGGGTGGTATCCCAAGGGTTTTTAATGGCACCAAAATAAGAGGTGGTGCTGTCCGACCCCATGGCGAACTCGTCACAGTTCAATTTACCCAAAGACACGGTACCGGCCTGCTGTAGTTTGCTCACGACGGTGGCATCAAAAGGGCTAACGTAGTTTTCGAGCATTTTGCTGCCCGCTGTGGTGCGCCAGCCTTTGGTTACAAACACATCTTTGTGTGCAATAGGAATACCTGTTAGGGTGGTGGCGTTGCCCGATTTTAGCAGCGCATCGGCGGCATCGGCTTGAGCCAATGTTAAATCGGCATCCACATGCGTAAAGGCGTTAAGATCGCTTTGTGCGATCTTTTTTAAAGCGTCTTGTGCGAGTTCGCGTGCACTTAAAGTACCAGCACGCAAGGCGTGACCCAAAGCAGTTAGGTCAGAGAATTCATGAAATAAAGACATAGTGATCCGGCTTATTCAATAACGGTAGGAACCAAGAACAACCCTTCTGTTTGTGCTGGGGCGTTACTCATGAGCGCATCGCGCTGCTCAGTGGTGTTCGTTGGGGCAGGTTCGTCGGCGCGTAAGCGTAAGTTGACCTCTTGGATAGCGGCTAAGGGCTGAACTAAAGGTTCAACGCCGGAGGTGTCCACGCTTTGCAACTGTTGGATTAGTCCAATGATTTGGCCGAAATCTTGTTCGGCTTGTGCCGTTTGCTCGGGTGTTAGTGCGATATGTGCCAAGTGTGCAATATGTGCGACATCTTGCTGTGTGATTGCCATAAAAGAATCCCAGAGTCAGTATCAAAATTAAAAAGTTGGTGCATTGCCCTCATTTTGGGGCTATTTTATTTAAAAATACAGCTCATATAGTACTTAAGCTGTAATTCAGTCTGAATAGACTTAAATTATAAGTTATCATTGATTGTTTCATTGTCAGGTTTTTACGAGTTCGTCTGCGTGGGTGTTTATAGACCTGCTTAGCGCCTAAATTGTTGCGCCGAACCGACCCCGACACCTGTTGTTTATACCCATTCTTATCTACATTGCGCACCCATGTTCGGAATCCTACGCAGTTATTTCTCTAGCGACATGGCTATTGACCTTGGTACGGCTAACACTCTGATCTATGTTCGGGGTAAAGGCATTGTACTGGACGAGCCATCTGTTGTTGCCATTCGTCACGATGGCGGCCCTAACGGCAAAAAAATTATTCAAGCAGTTGGCCACGAGGCCAAGCAAATGTTAGGTCGAGTCCCCGGTAATATCGAGGCAATTCGACCCATGAAAGACGGTGTGATTGCGGATTTCACGGTAACGGAACAAATGCTTAAGCAATTCATCCGTATGGTGCATCCCCGCAGCATGTTCGCGCCTAGCCCACGCATTATTGTATGTGTACCGTGTGGTTCTACTCAGGTAGAGCGTCGCGCCATCCGCGAGTCCGCTTTAGGCGCCGGTGCTAGCCAAGTGTACCTAATCGAAGAGCCAATGGCAGCTGCAATTGGTGCTGGTTTAGCCGTTTCGGATGCCAGCGGCTCAATGGTAGTAGATATTGGTGGTGGTACGACCGAGGTCGCTGTGATCTCTTTAGGTGGCATGGTTTACAAGGGATCGGTGCGTGTTGGTGGTGACAAGTTTGACGAGGCCATTATCAACTACATCCGTCGTAATTACGGTATGCTTATCGGAGAGCCCACTGCCGAGCGCATCAAAAAGGAAATTGGCTCTGCGTTCCCTGGTACTGAGGTTCGCGAAATCGAGGTCAAAGGACGCAATCTGTCCGAAGGTGTTCCTCGCAGCTTTACGGTTTCTTCCAACGAAATCCTTGAGTCATTAACTGATCCTTTGAATCAGATTGTTTCCGCAGTAAAAACGGGTCTAGAGCAAACACCACCTGAATTAGGTGCAGATATCACCGAAAAAGGGATTGCCTTAACGGGTGGTGGTGCCTTGGTCCATGATTTAGACCGCCTCCTCCAAGAGGAAACCGGTCTTCCCGTAGTGGTTGCAGATGATCCATTGACTTGCGTGGTGCGCGGTTGTGGCGAGGCGCTTGAACACCTAGAAAAACTAGGAGCCGTATTCATTTACGACTAACCCCTTGCCTTTCCAGTTCAATCAGCGCCGACTGAGGCCTTTTTGCTGGTGCTATTGATGGTTACACATGCAAGAACAACGTTCTATTCGGCTTTTTAGGCGTGGCCCCGCTGCAGAGGTCCGCCTAGCTGTTTTCGTATTGCTATCGGTGCTGTTGCTCATAACCGATGCGCGCTGGCCTGTATTAGAACCAGCGCGTCAGGCCATTTCGATGGTGATTTATCCTTTCCAACGTGCGGCCATGGCGCCGGCTGAGATCACTCAGTACGTGGATACGTGGATGAATGCCACGGCTTTAGTACATAGCGAAAAAGAGGCCTTACAGCGCCAGCGTATTGAATTAGCCCAAGTCTCTACTCACGCAGCCCAACTAGCCGCTGAAAATGAACAACTACGTCGTTTATTACAGGTTGCCGATACGGTAACCCAGCCAGCAGTGGCGGTAGAGGTCTTTTACGAACCACCTAATGCGTTTAATCGTCGTTTGGTCTTTAATAAAGGAACCAAACACGGTATCCATCCCGGGATGCCGGTGATTGATGAGGGTGGTGTGGTTGGTCAGGTCGTACGTGTAACGGCCTATACGGCCGAAGCCGCGTTAATTACCGATGATAAGGTTTCCATTCCCGTCCAGGTGCTACGCAATGGATTGCGTTTGGTGGCTTTTGGCGGCCATTCTGCCGCCAAGATCGAGGCGCGTTACCTGACTAACGAGGTAGATCTAAAGGTGGGCGATACCCTCATTACCAGTGGGATTGGGGGCTTATTTCCTGCGGGACTCCCGGTGGCCGAAGTCGAAAGCATCGATTTTGACCCAGCGACCGGTTTTGCCGTGGCGGTGGGGCAGCCGTTGTCTCACCCGGAACGATATCGACACTTTTTGGTTCTGCTCGTACAAGAGTCCGCGTCACAGCTAGAAGACATAGAAGGCGATGATGACTAAGAAGTCGAATTCTTCTCAATCTGGGGCACGTGACTACAATAGTTCGCTCAGCTCCTTACAACCCATAGACAGCTCCCCCTTTAAACCGGTTTCCAGTGGATGGATGGTTTGGGGGTCGGTGTTTTTGATGTGGATGTTGTCGTTGTTGCCCTGGCGTTTATGGTTGGTGGCACCTGACTTGTTGCTATTGGTCCTGTGTTTTTGGACCTTTCACGAGCCACGTCGCATCAATATGTTGGTGGGTTTTTCGCTAGGCCTATCCTTGGACGTGCACGGCGGTGCCTTGTTGGGCGAGCACGCCCTGAGCTATGTCTTAGCCATCTATGGCGTAGGGGTATTACGTCGTCGACTGCTTTTGTTTAATCCTTTTGTGCAGCTGATTCACTTATTGCCCATTTGGGTGGTGGCCTTGTCTGTGTCACGCTTTGCTCATGCTTGGTTTGCTGGTGAATGGGCGGGTTGGGATTGGCTGTGGTCGGCGGTATTAATGGCTGCTTTGTGGCCTATAGTGGATTTGCTTTTGTTGCTGCCTCATCGTCGCTTAGATGATGCCGACGAAAGCAGCTCTTAACGCGTCATGTTTGAATTTAAACAAACCACTCAGTTATTACGCCGGCGCATGCTGATACGAGCCAGCGTGGCGGGTTTACTGGTGGTGTTACTGCTATGCACCTTGGTCGCTCGCCTGTGGTATTTGCAGGTGGTGCGTTACGAAGGCTTAGCGGCTCGCGCCGATCAGAACCGCATTGCGGTGGTTCCCATTCCGCCACGACGTGGCGAGGTCACCGACCGCAATGGGGTGGTGCTGGCACGTAACTACCGTGACTACACCTTGATGGTGACTCCCGCTCATGTGGACAAACCCATCGACGAAATGCTCGATGAGTTGTCTCCTTTGGTTTATATCTCCCCCAGAGAACGCCGCCGCTTTAAACGACTTTTAGAACAAAGCAGCCGCTATGCTTCCACCATTTTGCGCAATAACCTAAATGAAATCGAAGCCTCGTGGTTTGCGGCGCATTCATTTAAGTTTCCAGGGGTGGAATTACAAGCCCGTTGGGTACGAGAATACCCCCAGGGTGAATCTGCTGCGCACGTTATTGGTTATGTGGGACGTATTTCACAAGCCGACGAGGAGCGACTCGAAGCCGAAGACCGCATGGGTAATTATCGCGGTACGCATATCATCGGTAAAAAAGGCATAGAAAAAACCTGGGAAGAAGCTCTACATGGCCAGACTGGAGTCGAAGAGGTGGAGGTTACTGCTTCGGGTCGTCCGGTACGTGTGCTA
>DUNB01000127.1 GCA_012839585.1 Alcaligenaceae bacterium
GATAGCAGAGCGCACACGCTCTCGACTTTCTCGCACCCCGGTATCAGGCATCCCCACCACACTAAATGAAGGTAGCCCTTTGCCCGCATGCACCTCAACGCGCACATCTACCGTACTAAAGCCGTTTAAAGCACAGCTGCTTAAGACCGCTAAACTCATCCATACCCCCTTAACTTTTTATTAAGAGCAGTATGCAAGGCTTAGGCAGATTCAGGTCAGCAAATGCGCCTTATTAGTCCCACGTAAAAACACCTAGTCAATCTTATTCCGCTGGTGTTTCTTTAGCATCCGTAGTCGCTGTATTAGCGGCACTAGCTGTATTCGCAGACACTTGTGCCTCTAGTTCTTGTACACGATGCTCTAAGGCGGCAATGCGTGCCAAGGCTCGCTCTAATAAGGCCAACTGCGTGTCAAACTCATCACGCGTCAATAGGTCCATGCGATTAAACGCCTGCCCCATAAAGGCCTTCATGTTTTTTTCTAAATCGGCCGCCGGACTTTTAGAAATTAAATCCGACACATTTTGCTGTAGCTGGCTAAAAAAATCATTACGTTGGTTCATGGTTATTTCCTTATCAAAACATGACTTACAGTGTAAACAAAAAAGACCGCATTTGCGGTCCTTTTTGGTGTCTATATCAAAGTGTCAGAGGGGATCTGCTTATTTAGCTTCTGTCATCTCTTCAGCTTTAGGGGTAGCAGTGCCATTACCTAGCGTGTTTTGGATAGCGCTATCTGCCTTAGCGGCGGCGTCTTTGATTGCATCACCAGTTGCTGTGGCCGCATTAGACACAGCCTCTTTAATGTTTTCTGCTGCTTCGGCTGTTTTCTCTTTAGCTACCTCTGCATTAGCTGCTGCTTTTTCTTGAGCGGCTTCGGCTTTGGCTTCGGCGCTCTCTTTCATTTCTTTTGCTTTTTCCTCAGCTTTTTCAGCGGCTTCAGCCATTTCCTCTTTGGCCTTTTCTGCTGCTTCGGTCATTTCAGCTTTAGCTTTTTCTGCTTCAGCGCTCATTTTGGCTTTGGCCTCATCGGCTCTTTGCTCTAGGGTTTTATCCTCGGCGGGAGTGGATGACTCTGTGACAGCTGGGGCTTTCACTTCTTTGTTGTCGTCGGAACAAGCTGCCAAAAACGCCATAGAAGAAACAGCCAAAACAGCAAGAGTAGTGCGAGTCATTTTCATATCAATCCTTTTCTTTTATTTAGTTTTAACAAAAGCGACTTAGTGCCGCCCTGTTACAAATCACAATTTCATTCTACCTAGCCATTCCATTCCAGCAAGAAAAGTAATGTAAAGCAGAATAACTCAAAAATCACAATAAAAAAACAAAGAACAAAGAAAAGAATATACAAATCAATGGGTTAAATTAAAAACCAGGTCAAAACAACCACACAACCTTGTTACAATCACCCTAACATTCGCCCTATTTGTTACAATTCTCTTAGGGTTAATACTGAAAATCAGTGTAATTTCTGCAAATTAATGCGCTCCGCTCTGTTTAATGCCGTGGCAACTTTTAAGCGTAGTGCCTCGGTATGTGCGCCTAGTATTTCTTGTTTAATTGCGGGTATTTGTGTAGCGGGCATAGAAAAACAACGTAGCCCCAGCCCTAACAGCATGCGTGTCAGGCGCACATCCCCTGCCATTTCGCCACAAATCGACACCGGTTTGCCGTAGTTTTCGGCTCGGTTGATGGTGTGCGCAATTAATCGTAATACGGCTGGATGCATAGGATCATAAAGATCAGCGACTTCTGCATCCGTACGATCTACTGCCATCACATATTGAATTAAATCATTGCTACCTATGGATAAGAAATCCAAGTTTTGTGCAAAAGGCTCAATAGCAATCGCAATCGCAGGCACCTCGACCATGGCACCCAGTTCGATATGACGCGCATGCTCTACACCGTCTGCGATCAGACCCCTTTCCGCTTGGTCTAAAGCAGCTCGTACCGCATACACTTCTTCCATGGTGGAAATCATGGGTATTAGGATGCGTACCAAACCGTATTGCGAAGCCCGAAGCAACGCGCGCAATTGGGTTTGAAATAATTCCGGGTTAGCCAAACAGTAACGAATAGCCCGCAACCCTAAAGCAGGGTTCGTGGCCACTGTCTGTTCGCCATCCAAGGTTTTATCCGAACCTAAGTCTAAGGTCCGGATGGTAACCGGACGGCCTTGCATGGCTTTGACTACCGCGGCATAGGCTTCGAACTGCTCTTGTTCTGAGGGTAAATCAGGGCGCCCCATGAAAAGGAACTCGCTGCGAAATAAGCCGATGCCATCTGCGCCAACCTCGTACGCCACCTCTGCCTCTAAGGGAAGCTCAATATTCGCTTCTAAGCGTATGCGCATTCCATCGACGGTGACGGCGGGCGTGTCTCGTAGCTGAGAAAGCTGCTCACGTTGTTGTAAGTGCTGAGCTTGTAATTGACGATATTGCTGTAGCACCTGCTCTGAGGGGTTAATGATCACCACCCCTTTGAAGCCGTCTACGATCAACATATCCCCATCACGTACCATGCGGCGTAAATGCCCCAGACCAACTACGGCAGGAATATTCATGCTACGCGCCACAATGGCCGTGTGCGAGGTTGGACCACCCAAATCGGTCAAAAACGCGGCAAAGCGACCTTTGCGCAAGCGCAGCATATCAGCAGGTGAAATATCACGCGCGACCACAATCAGTCCGCCTTCGGAGGCATTACTGTCGGCCGTTAAGCTTTGCGGTGCAGCCGCCTGGCCATTTAAGACCAATACGACTCGTTCAATCACCTGACGTATGTCGGCACTGCGTTCGCGTAGGTAAGCGTCCTCTATTTGCTCAAATTGAGCAACCAGCTCTTGCCCCTGTGTGGTCAGGGCCCATTCTGCGTTATAGAGTCGGCTGCTAATAAGTTCAGCACTTTGATCCCGCAGCATGGGATCGTCTAACAGCAAACGGTGCACCTCTAGTAAAGGAGCAATTTCTCGCGGCGCATCTGCCGGTAAATGTTCTGCCACAAATTGCAGATCATCTCTGGCTTTATCCATCGCTCGAAACAGGCGCTGGCGCTCTGATTCCACTGCAGTCGCATCAATATAGTAGTGAGGAACCTCTAAGGCTGCGGCTCCCATGACCGCAGCCTTGCCTATGGCGTAACCGTTGACTACGCCCTGGCCTGCTACGGTACACATAGCTGTATTGATTTGCACTGCCTGTGTCATTAGGATTCCTCGCCGAACTTATCCGCAAATAATTGCTCAATGGCAACCAGTGCTTCGTCCGCATCGGGTCCCTCTGCATCAACGGTAACCGTCACGCCTAAGCCGGCTGCCAACATCATCACACCCATGATGCTTTTTGCATTAACACGTTGCGTACCACGCGCGATGAAAACTTCGCTTTGAAAGCGTCCTGCAACTTGAGTCAATTTAGAGGCCGCACGAGCATGCAGCCCCAGTTTATTGGTTATTTCTATATCAACAGAAGGCATACGTTATCTATTTATTTAGTTAAGGCGTGGTGGGGGCTTGGTGCACAATGCCACGCTGAGTTGCATACAACACGTTTTCTATATACTGTTCGGGCGTCTCTGAGCGATCGGTCACTGCCTTGAGCAACATGCAGACATTCACCCCTGACATCAAGTGCACCTGCTTGCCCCGAACCGTCAGTCTACGCTGTAGGCCCGCCGCGATGTGGTATGGCGTAGAGCCATATAAATCACACAAAATCAGCACATGAGATTTTTCCGTAGCGCGCACATCGCTTGCCAGCTGATCAATCCAGGGCTCTGGGAAGTCAGTGGGTAGGATGTCAGCCACAAGCACATCAGGCGCCCTCTGCAACACATGCTGCGCGCAGGCGACCAAAGCCTGGCCAAGCGGCGCGTGCGTTATCAGCACTACCGCCACTTGAACGCCTTTAGGCATTTTCTACCACCGAGGCGAGTTCCTGCGTAAAGAAAGCGCTCACATCAAAATCGGTTTGCTCTGTGATTTCAACAAAACACGTCGGACTCGTAACATTGATCTCTGTCACGTAATCACCAATCACATCCAACCCAACCAAAAATAGGCCTCGCTCTACCAGTTTCGGTGCGATTTCATTTGCAATATGCCAATCGTGATCGCTTAAAGGTTGAGCCACGCCGCGCCCACCGGCGGCCAAGTTACCCCTGGTTTCGCCAGCCAGTGGAATACGAGCTAAGCAATAAGGCACGGGCTTGCCATTGATGATCAAAATGCGCTTATCGCCTTTAGTGATTTCTGGAATATAACGCTGCACCATGAGCGTTTCTGTGCTGTCTTTGCTGAGCATTTCTAAAATAGCGCCCACATTGACCTCGTCCTCGCGCAAACGGAAAATGCCTGTACCGCCCATACCGTCTAGAGGTTTGACGATGACATCTTTGTGTTGTTTGTGGAAAGCACGAATGCGCATCATGTCGCGCGTGACCAAAGTGGTAGGCGTGAACTGAGGGAATTCGGTAATGGCGAGTTTTTCAGGGTGACTGCGCAATGCCGCCCCGGTGTTAAAGACCTTGGCGCCTTGTTCCTCGGCAAAGCTGAGCAGATGTGTAGAGTAAAAATACTCCATATCAAACGGTGGGTCTTTACGCATGATGACGGCGCTGAAATGGTTGAGCTCAACCTCTATTTCCTCACCGGTTGCACTCCACCACTGCGGTGCATGCAAATCAGCATCGGCAGCAATATGTATAGGCAGTGCCACGGTTTTCACGCGACCTTCATCGATATATAAATCAGACTGTAGAGCAACGCTGACGGTGTGATTTTGCGCGATCAGGGCACGCATCATCGCCACCGACGTGTCTTTATAGGCAGATAAACGAGGTAACGGATCAATAATAAATAAAACGTGCATGATCTTTCCTGAAATAAACCCCCTCGCAACCTAAGGGTCGCGAAGGGGTAGAAGCAAATTGCGTAAACGTGATTAAGCGGTTTTCTTGCGTGGCGCAAGCACCATCACCATTTGTCTGCCTTCAAGACGTGGAAAAGATTCGACCTGACAGATATCTTCGACGTCGTCACGCACACGTTCTAAAACACGCATCCCTAGCTCCTGGTGAGCCATTTCGCGCCCTCTAAAACGTAGTGACACTTTGACCTTATCCCCATCCTCGATGAAACGGCGTACATTGCGTAGTTTTACGTTGTAATCGCCCTCGTCCGTACCTGGACGGAATTTCACCTCTTTGAGCTGGACCACTTTTTGCTTGGCACGTGCTTCTTGTTGACGTTTTTGTTCCTGATAACGGAACTTGCCGTAATCCATTAATCGACAAACCGGTGGTACCGCCGTAGGCGAGATTTCCACCAAATCGATGTCGTGTTCTTCGGCCATTTCTAACGCCTGTGCAATTTTTACAATGCCAAGCTGTTCACCCTCAATACCAATGAGTCGCACTTCATTTACACGGATTTCACCGTTAATGCGATGTTTCTTTTCGGTTGCGATGTCTAAGACTCCCAAAATTAAATAAAATAATCTATGCCAGCATGAGTTAATGATTACTGACGTGTGTCAATATCATTGTGTAGCCGTTGAGCAAAATCGGCCAGTGGCATAACCCCTAAATCGAGGCCCCCACGACCGCGTACTGCGACCGTACCTGCCTCACGCTCTTTGTCCCCTACAACTAAAATGTAAGGAACCTTTTGCATACTGTGTTCCCGGATTTTACGGGTGATTTTTTCACCGCGCAAATCGCTGTTCACTCGAAGCCCTTTGGCCTTGAGTTCTTCAGCCACTTGTTTGGCGTAATCGGCGGAACATGCGGTAGTCTGCTGTATTGCAGAATCTTCCGCCGATTACGCCAAACAAGTGGCTGAAGAACTCAAGGCCAAAGGGCTTCGAGTGAACAGCGATTTGCGCGGTGAAAAAATCAC
>DUNB01000128.1 GCA_012839585.1 Alcaligenaceae bacterium
ATGATGATCCATAACATACAGCCAGGGCCACAGTTAATGATTGAACATCCCACGGTGTTCTGGGGGTTGATCGCGAGCTTTTGGCTAGGTAACTTTATGTTATTGATTTTAAATATTCCTTTGGTGGGAATGTGGGTAAAGCTCTTATCCGTGCCTTACCGCTTGATCTATCCTGCAGTGCTGTTTTTTATTTGTATTGGCGTCTACAGCGCAAACAACAATTTGTTTGATGTGGGCATCGTGCTGATGATTGGCTTTTTTGGCTTTGTGGCGTCTAGACTCGGTTTTGAGCCAGCTCCTTTGCTTTTAGGTTTTGTGCTTGGGCCCATGATGGAGGAGAATTTCCGTCGTGCCTTGTTGCTCTCTAGAGGCGATCTTACCGTCTTTATGACACGGCCCATTAGCGCGGTGTGTATGACGGCGGTCTTTGCCATGCTCGCTTTTGTGGCCTTTAAGCGTCTGCAAAGACGAGTCCGAGCGGCAGAGATGGATCCTAACTAATCACCCAAGAAAAGCAGATAATAAATTGCCCCCAAGCGGTTGGATAGAGATCCGGCCTCTTGGGGGCAATGTTTTTTTGTAAGCAGGTAGTAGACAGGCTTTGTAAAGGTTGGCGCGATAAAGCTATAACAGTTTTAGTGCAGCCCGAGACGTTTGATCAAACAACCTTTAGGTCAAAGACAGACGTGGAGTCATAAAGACATCAGGTTTTTGGGCTTGATCACCTAATACAGGCCCCTGAAGAGGCCCGTTGCCCTATCAAATCAAGCTTTGTTGTACGCCTATCTGGTGATTTTTTTGTTCTTCGAGTAGCTGCTTGGCTTGTTCCTCGTCGATCTGAATCGCAGGATCAGCCAAGGAAGATTGTGTGCTGTTATCCAGTTGCTCTTTGACTTTGTCTAAGGCCGAGCTTTCGGTGGAGACTGGGCTTTCTTTAACAGGGGCCAAGGTAGCGACTTTTTTGGGTTTGGCTGGCTTGGGTGGGGTCTTAGGAGCAGCAGGACTGGATTCGGTCGCTGTGTTGGCTTTGACCTCAGTGGCCTTAGCTGCTTTTTTAGTCGGCTTATCGCTATCGGTTTGTTGTTGCTCTGGAGCAAAGTGCGTGACATCAAAGCTACCGGTCACAATACCAACCCGACGCAACACCCCAAAAGCCTGAACGGGGTTTTTGAACATGCGCGGTGAGCGACTACGGGCAGTGACTAAAACAGCTTGTTGGCCAGTGCGTAGTTGAATCTGGATAAAAAAGCCATTGCCGTGGCCTTTTAACGAAACGCCCGCCACACCGCCTGCCTGCGTAGCAGCGCGTAATTGTTGTAGCGTAAAGCAATGTGTGGTTTGGGTAATATGAGTAGTCATGCTCTAGGGAGCCTAAATCAATAACGGTAAAATAAAATGCTCTGTGAGCGGCGCAAGTAATAGCTGTGGCGCATCAGTGGGGTATTCCCAGCGGGCCTCTTCTAGCTCAGCCGCAATCTGTATAGGATTATGCCACGTTAACTGATAAATATGGGCATGAACCATGTGACCAGGCTCATTTGCGGCCGGAGCGCGAAACTCTCCGTGATAATGAATCTGAGTCGGGTCGGGTTGTATTTGTAGTTCTTCGTCCAGCTCGCGTAATAAAGCGTCTAGTGGGGTTTCCCCACTTTCTATTTTGCCGCCCGCTTGCATAAAACGGTGGGTGTTTTTTTTGCGCACCAAGAGCATCTGGTTTTTCTTATTCAGTATGATGGCAGCGGCAATATGGATTTCTGGCATACAAAGGCGTATTTTGGCAAAGTAAAGTCCTCAGCATAACATTCTTTGCTGAAAGCCTTTGTAATGAGCGATATAATGACACCATTATTCACGCATTATACATTGTGTATTTGGACTCATTATGACGACGACTATCCTAGAAAACCTTCCCGTCAACCAAAAGGTTGGTATTGCTTTTTCTGGTGGGCTAGACACCAGTGCCGCGATTTTATGGATGCGCAACAAAGGATCCATTCCTTTTGCTTATACTGCAGATTTGGGCCAACCTGACGAGTCCGATTACAACTCCATCCCTAAAAAAGCGCTCGAATACGGTGCTGAAAAAGCGCGCCTAATTGATTGCCGTCAACAGCTTGCCGCCGAAGGTATCGCTGCGTTGCAGTGTGGTGCTTTCCATATCACTACAGCGGGTTCTACCTATTTCAACACCACCCCTATTGGTCGTGCTGTAACAGGTACCATGCTAGTGGCTGCCATGAAAGAAGATGACGTTAACATCTGGGGCGACGGTAGTACTTACAAAGGCAATGACATTGAGCGTTTCTACCGCTATGGTTTGTTGACTAACCCTCAGCTAAAAATCTACAAGCCTTGGTTAGATCAGTTGTTCATTGATGAACTAGGCGGCCGCTCCGAAATGTCCGAGTACATGGAAAAATATGGCTTTGATTACAAAATGTCTGCCGAAAAAGCCTACTCCACTGACTCCAACATGTTGGGTGCTACGCACGAAGCCAAAGACCTTGAGTTCCTAAACTCGGGCATGCACATCGTACAGCCCATCATGGGCGTGGCCTTCTGGCGTGATGATGTGAAAATTGAAAAAGAAACCGTAACGGTACGTTTCGAAGAAGGGATGCCTGTAGCGCTTAATGGCGTCGAATACACCGATATGGTTGAACTTCATCCCTTCTTCGAAACGTACCGTTACGGTTTCTTTTTCAATTTTCACATCATCACGCCAGAAGGCCACGCCCATGATGGGC
>DUNB01000129.1 GCA_012839585.1 Alcaligenaceae bacterium
AGCCTTCCACCTTTTGCGGCTCGACTAAGCAAGGCACGATAGGCCTCATCACTAATATCCGCTACCAAAGCACGCATATCCGCCGGCGTAAATAAATAGCGTTTTGGCGAAGCCAGTCGATCTAATCCTTCGTAAAGACGTCTTAAAGGCTGCCGAGGTGTTGGTGAAAGTAACGGAGTAAGCATAAAATAACCCTATCTACACTAAGTGATGATAAGTGTAACTTAACGTAGAGATGCTAGCAATGTAAACTTAGTGCTGGATTTCGCGGGAGATTCATATTGGCATCTGTAATTATTTCTCTTTCTCACCCCCGGTAATCCCCCCACCAAGCCGCAGTGCTTTAAAGTAGAATTTCTCGAAAAGGAAATTCAATGAAAAAGTCTCGTTACACCGACAGTCAAATCATGGCCATCTTAAAACAAGCTGAAGTCGGTACACCGATTCCAGAGTTGTGCCGTGAACACGGCATGAGCAATGCAACATTTTATAAATGGCGCGCAAAATACGGCGGCATGGACACCTCCATGATGGCTCGGCTCAAAGAGCTAGAGCTAGAAAATCAACGGCTCAAAAAAATGTATGCCGAAGAGCGCTTGAAGGCGGAAATCGCGCGTGAGGCCATCGAAAAAAAGTGGTGATGCCATCTCGGCGTAAAGAGATGGCGCAACGTGCTGTACAGCACTACAACGTGAGCATTCGGCTGGCTTGTACGGTATTTAGCATTAGCCAGAGTTGTTATTACTACCAGCCAAAACACGCTCAAGAAAATGACGTGATAGCGGATTGGTTAATTCGATTAACCACGACCCAGCGCAACTGGGGCTTCGGTTTATGCTTCGCCTATTTACGTCATATCAAAGGATTTACATGGAATCACAAATGGGTGTATCGAATTTATCGACAACTTGAACTGAATCTGCGCATCAAGCCGAAGAAACGCTTGGTGCGTGAACGTCCAGAGCCCTTGGGTACTGTGACTGGCATTAACCAAGTCTGGTCGATGGATTTTATGCACGATCAACTAGCGGATGGCCGAAGTATCCGATTATTTAACGTCGTGGATGACTTTAATCGTGAGGGCTTAGGTATCGAGGTGGACTTCTCGTTACCTGCCGAGCGCATCATACGAGCGCTAGATCAAATTATTGAGTGGCGTGGAAAACCCGACAGCTTACGTTGTGATAATGGCCCAGAATACATCGGTAGAACGCTGCTTGAATGGGCAGCGCAACGCCAGATTACCTTAATCCATATCCAACCAGGAAACCCACAACAAAATGCTTACGTCGAGCGTTATAATCGAACGGTTCGTTATGATTGGCTGGCACAAAATCTCTTCGAAAGCCTAGAGGAAGTACAACAAGGAGCCACAGCTTGGCTCTGGATATACAATAACGAACGCTCCCACATGGCATTAGGTGGCATCACCCCCAAACAAAAATTACATCAGCATCTCACTTACTCTACTGTGAAGTGCTGTTAAAAATGGGGGGATTACCGGGGCAAGGTAGTGTTTTATGGGCGGATTGCCGGGGAGTAGGTCAATTAGAAAAACCGTTGGTTTGAGAGACAAACCAACCCCTACATCGGCACCGCATCCCTCTCTTTTAACCAACCATAATGCTCCCAGAGCAAGAAGCTGGCTGCGCTTCTGTAGGGGGACCAATGACTGGTTAGTGTTGTTAACTGTTTAGCAGTAGGGCGGGTCGTTAGGTTTAGCAGGTCCATGATGGAGACTTTAACCGCCAGATCATCAACCGCTAGGATATCGGCGCGACCTAATGAAAACAGCATGTACATTTCTGCTGTCCAAACACCAACTCCTGTGACGGCGGTGAGGGTTTTGATGACTTCATCATCAGGCAGCTGCTCAAGCGAATCAAAGTCAATGTCATGCGCTATTAGAGAGCGGATATAGCGAATCTTTTGTTTGGACAAACCGTGATCTCTAAGGGTGTCGTCCGTTGCTTGCTTGATGGTGTGCGCAGAGGTCAACTTGGATTGGTCCAGTTTTGCCCAAATACTATTGGCTGCTGCCACTGATAACTGCTGGCCGACTATAGCGCGCATTAACTGAGAAAAGCCGCCTTTTTGACGACGTAAGTCAGGGACGCCAGCGCGTGCGTAGATAAGTGAAAACCGAGGTTCTATGAGTATCAGTTGTTCGATCTGAGTGACTAAATCTTCGGGGCTATTAAGAGTAAGGACCATACACAAACCACCCATAAAAAAAGCCCCGAACAAAAAATGTTCGGGGCTTTTAGAATTTGGTTGCGGGAGCCAGATTTGAACTGACGACCTTCGGGTTATGAGCCCGACGAGCTACCATGCTGCTCCATCCCGCGTCAGAAAATATATAGTAGCCTAACTGTAATAATAAAGCAAGCCCTAATGTGGTTTAAGTGCAAACCTGCCCTCGTCTATTCAACGACGAGGGCAGGTTTTTTTACCAATTAGCACGTAAAGTCCCAGACCTTAGGTTGGAGAGGTCATCACATGCCGAGTAGGTTGGGCAGACCTAACGAGACTATCGGTACGTAGGTGATGATAATCAAGAAGAACAGTAACAAGGCAAGCCACGGCATAGCTGCACGGATGACTTGATGGATAGGCATCCCTGTTACCGCAGAGGTCACAAAGAGGTTTAGACCCACGGGTGGAGTAATTAAACCAATTTCCATGTTGACCACCATGATCACACCTAAGTGAATCGGATCTACGCCTAGCTCTATCGCAATAGGGAAGAGAATAGGAGCTAAGATCAGAATAATCGCAGAAGGCTCCATAAATGCCCCTGCTACCAAGAGCACAATGTTCACTACCAATAAGAACATCCATGGTTCTAGACCAGCCTCAAGCACCCAGGCGGTAATCTGTTGAGGGATTTGCTCTGTGGTCAGAACGTGAGCAAAAAGCATGGCGTTCGCGATAATAAACATCAGCATAATGCTGAGTTTGGCGGACTCTAGAATGACCTTGGGTGCCTCGCGTATGGTCATGTCTTTATAGACGAACAAGGCAATGAAGGCGGAGTAAACCGCAGCCACGGCAGCCGCTTCGGTAGGGGTAAACATACCGGAGTAAATACCGCCCAAGATAATAAAGATCAGTAAAAGGCCCCAGATAGCGCGGCGGGCTGTAGAGAGCCAAGTGCGCAATGAAACGCGCGGCATAGCAGGCAGGTTTTTCTTTACCGCGATGATATAGATGGCGACCATTAGACTGACGCCTAATAGCACGCCAGGCATCACCCCTGCCATAAAGAGTTTACCTAGCGAGGACTCGGTGGCAGCGGCGTAGACCACCATCACCACAGAAGGTGGGATCAAAATACCTAGGGTACCCGCGTTCGTCACGATCCCTGCGGCGAACTCTTTGGGGTAGCCAGAGCGCACCATACCCGCAATGGCGATGGAGCCAACTGCCGCCACGGTGGCAGGACTGGAACCAGAGAGAGCCGCAAACAGCATACAAGCAAGCACAGAGCCAATCGCCAAACCGCCTCGGATATGACCCACGCAGGCATTCGCAAAGTCAATCAATCGTTTGGCTACACCGCCGGTGGTCATAAACGAGCCAGCGAGCAAGAAGAAAGGAATGGCCAAAAGCGTGTAGTGCTCGCTGGTTTCAAATAGCTTAATGGCTAAGGAACGCACCGAGTCAGGGCTAAACAGCATGATGGTGGTGGAGCCGGCCAAACCTAAGGAGATGGCAACAGGCACCCCAATAAACATCAAGATGAATAGTGAAACGAATAAAAATAAGATGGTCATGATGCGTTCCCTGTGTCTGTAGCGCTTAGTTTGGCGGCATCAGCAGCCTCATCAATCAAACCAAGCCCCACTTGTCCTTGGCGAACAATGCGATACAGAATTTCTAGATAGCGCAGTAACACCATGGCAAAACCAAAGGGCACAATCATGCCAATATGCCATTGCTTAATACCAAAATGGCCTAAGTCATCGGCACCAATTTGCGCATGCATCAGGGTGGAGATCCATTCAAAGCTACCAATGGTAATTAGAATGGCGTAGCCGAGACAGGTCAGGCAAGCAATCAAACCAATAGTGCGTTGCACAGGAGTGCGGGCTAATTTAACTAAGGCGTCTACGCCAATATGGCCGCCGATACGAACGCCATAGGCGATACCAAAGAAAATAAGCCAAGCAAATAAGGCTTTAGTTAAGGCGTTACTCCAAGTCATGGCTTGAGCCATGTCGATGACATGATCGCCTAAGTTATAGAAGAAATTAGAAAGACCTTCTGAGAACTCAAATAAAGAGCCAAAGTAATAAAAAATGGAATACAAGTTGTTGAGTAATACGTACACAAAGGTAACTAAGGTCATTGCTGTCAGCAAAAAGACAATAAAACCTTCCTCGAAGCGATTCCATAGGGTTGAGAGCATCTTCATGATAAAGCTCCGGTGGCCTTCGATGTAAATAGGGGCAGCATAGGGGTATTAGGCAGAAAACCAACGCAGCTTGTGGCTGCGTTGGTTGGGTCAAGTTATAGAGTTATTGTTTGTTGGCTTCTTCGGCGGCTTTAATACGATCGGCGCCGATGTCACCTTCAAATTTTTTCCAAACAGGACGCATGGCCTCGCGCCATTTTTCGCGCTGCTCTGGAGTGAGGTATAGGATTTTGGTGGTGCCGGCATCCAAGATGGACTGTTTGTCGCGCTCGTTAAGAGCAGCGGCTTTTTTGTTCACCTCTTCGGTAACTTCCTTCATGATTTCGCTCAGTGTGGTACGAATATCGTCAGGTAGACCGTTCCAGAATTTGGTATTGGTGATCACCATATAGTCTAGGAGGCCATGGTTGGATTCGGTGATGTACTTTTGTACTTCGTGCATTTTTTGGGAATAAATGTTGGAGTACGGGTTTTCTGCACCGTTAACCACACCAGTTTGTAGGCCTTGATAGACCTCGGAGAAGCTCATTTTACGAGGTACAGCACGGACGGCTTTAAACTGTTCGTCGAGTACAGCCGAGGCTTGTACGCGGAACTTAAGACCACGAGCATCTTTAGGGTCGAGTAGTTCTTTGTTTGCAGAGAGTTGTTTTAGACCGTTATGCCAGTAGCCTAAACCGGTGATGCCTTTGTCTTCCATGGAGGTCAGTAGTGCTTGACCTACAGGACCTTTTTGGAAGCGATCAACGGCTGCCATGTCATCGAACAAGAAAGGCAAGTCAAAAATCTGAATGGGCTTGGAGTAATGCTCAAACTTAGCTAAGGATGGAGCAATGATTTGTACATCGCCCAACATGAGGGCTTCCATTTCCTTGCCATCGCCAAACAAAGAGGAGTTGGGGTAGACCTCAACTTTTACTTTGCCAGCGAGTCGCTCTTCGGCTAACTGTTTGAAAAGTAACGCACCCTGGCCCTTGGGAGTATGTTCTGCAACAACGTGTGAAAATTTAATCGTAATTGGGTCAGCATGAGCCAAACCAGCTATACCGAAAGACATCGCCACGATCATGGCTTTGGCCGAAAGTTTAAACATAATAAGGATCTCCTTAAATGGGTTCTATACCCTGGGACACGTAAACGGGTTTATTACGAGCCTAAGATCAGTATAGAAATCTACAGTGTATTGTAGCTTTTTTGTAAGCAAGTTATGTCTGAAAAGCACACAGGCTTGAGTAATATCAAGAGCTCGCTTTGATGATAGGAGAGCGTTGCCTTGTGGGTTCGCTCAATTAAGGGGGTAAAAAGCAATGGCCTTTATCGTTTTTTGGCTACCCCCACGACACGAGGTACAGCATGATCGTAAAAAGGGTGACAGGTACTTTTTAAATGATAAAGGTACAGTGTTAGGGGGGGGTATCCGAAAGGTCATAAACTATTATAAGCAATTATGCTTTCCTATTGGATTTTAGTCTTTTTTTTTATAAAGGCTATTGGGGAAAACAGGTAATGCCGTTGGCATCCTCCTCGTCCTAAACAACCAGGCTTTCCGTGCATTTTGGTAAAACAATGGTTAATTTCGTTTTAACGCTCTTGCTAAACTGATTTGGCTTGTGAGTAAGTTGGCGCTTAAACTCATAAAGCTCTAAATCGCTAATCGCCCGGTTTAGTCTACGGATTTTGATGACTAATGCTCTTCGATGGAGGATAAACAGCAATGCAAGACGAGAACTCACCTGCTCTGCGTGCCGGTGTGGACTTTCGCGGCACGGAAAACGCAACTCAGCCAATACTTAAACACATCAAGCCGGGCAAAAAGCGCGCTCCGTTTTTGCGCTACATCCGAATCAACCTGCCGCGGACCACTCGGCTGCTACTCATTACCGTGATTGCCGTGATCGGAGCTGCTTCGGCCGCTGTTGCGCTATCGAACCACGAACCCTTTCTTTACGCGACCCCGGCTCTGTGGGGTGTCTTTGGGGCTGCTGTCGTGTTCGTTGTCGCCGGATTGATAACCTCAGCCCGCATTTGGAAATGGGGGGTGATCATCGCGCTATCTTCTCTGCTGATTTACATTGGTGGTCTCCTGGGCAATGCGCCCTATGTTTGGAATGGAGCCAGTGTGGTTTCCGCCGCAGTTTGGAATTTAACGCTTTTTGCCTCCATCGCCTACATGGTGCTTTTTTGGGCATTGCAATACGGGATGATCGTTGCTGCTCCCGACAATCAAAATTTTATGGACTGATAAGGGTTTATTAATGGATCTCGGGTTTCCGTGGTGGCTTCGTGTGGAGCACTTTCTCAACATCATCTTTATTTCGTTTCTCGTTCGCTCGGGCCTTGAGATTCTGGGCACCTATCCTAAGCTTTATCGCTCGCAGCACACGGTGCCTGGCTCATCGTGGGCTCAGTTTACGGTTCAAGATGAACCTAAGCACAAGTACTACACAGTAGGCGGCGAAGACAGTGACTACTCTCCCCGCATTTCGCTGCCTGGGCGTCGCTTGCTTGGTTTGGGGCGCTATTGGCACTTTATGGCCGTTACTGGTTTTGTTAGCTGTGGGATAATTTACTTCGTATTATTGCTTGTTACCGGTCAGTGGCGACGCTACGTGCCCACCAGCTGGGACACTTTTGCCCAGGCGGGGCAGGATATGCTGGCCTACCTTGCCTTCACCATGCCCCAGCCCGTTGATGGCATGGTGTTTAATGCTCTACAGCAACTGTCTTACGGTTTTGTGATACTGGTACTGACACCTTTGGTCATCCTGACTGGCGCTTTTCAGTCTCCGGCCATTGCCAACCATTTTTCGCGCATTACGCGTGCGCTCGGTGGCCGTCAAGTCATCCGTTCTGTTCATTTTCTGTGCCTGGTTGGCTACGTCGCATTCTTCGTCATACACGTGCCCTTGGTCTTTCTGCACGGTTACCTGCACGAAACCTCAAAGATGGTGTTGGGGCACTCCAATGATCCTGTTTTAGGCGGTGTCATTTTCAGCATCGGACTTATCCTTGTCATCGTTCTGCATGTGGTCGCCACGCGGTGGACGCTGGCGGACGGCCGTGCCGTTGAAAAATTGCATAACGTGATTGTGCGGCCATGGTCGAATCTGCTGTATAAGCTGCCCGCGCGCATGCACTACGATCGTTCTAATATCACCGGTAAGGACGTGGGGCTTGAGAACACCACCCAAAACTTTCGTGGCAGCGGGCGACCACCCGAAACGGATGAATATCTGGCGCTGATGGCCAACTGCTACGAGGACGACTACGTGCTGGAGATCGGTGGTTATGTGGAACGCCCGATGACACTGACCCTGGCGGATCTTCGCGAACTTGCCGCGGGTCACTCGCAGACGACGCTTCACCATTGTGTGCAGGGCTTTACGTCGATTGGGCGGTGGCGCGGCATTACCGTATCGGATCTTCTAGATTTGGTTGGCCCCTTACCTGGCGCCACTGACGTTGTGTATACCAGTTTCCAGAACATGGGCCGCGATGACGTCCTGTACGAGGGGGGGACCTACTACGTGTCCACCCCCATGGTCGAAGCACGAATGCCCCAGACGCTGATTGCCTTTGATCTTAACGACGAAGGCGAGATCCCAGCCAAAAATGGAGGGCCAGTGCGCCTGCGCCTAGAAACCTCGACTGGGTTTCGCAACCTAAAGTGGTTGGAGCGCATTGAGGTGGTAAACCGCTACGATATTATCCTTGAGGGCCGTGGTGGCTACTTTGAGGACACGGATTTCTACGATCGCAACCAGCTGATCTAATAGTCCGTGAGAGGAAAAGGAAGTCGTTTCATGACATTGAAAAAAACACGCCCACGCACCCAAGCCGAGCTCGATGCTTATATTGCTGCGCGACCTAGGCCGGTGCGCAATACGTTTGAAGGTATGTACCCCCTGCACGAGGACCTTGAGCTGTCGGATGAGCAGGTGCAGATTGTGTTGGACTATCTGCAAGAGGTTAACTTTCATCTGCCCGGTGCTGCTTCGCATGAGTTTCTCGTGATCCGTTGGGCGCGCTACACTGGCTTTCAATTTATGCAGGAGCCTTTAGAAGCCTATGCCATCGGGCTTCGATGCACGCATCCTGGCATGGAAGACCAGCATACCTTCATTCGTATGTCCTGGGGCCAACTGATGGGGGATCCCGAGGCGGTTCGGTTGCCGGTTAACGAGCCAGTGTTGGCGAGCGATATGATGACACTCGCACGCTACCGTGATACGCGTACCGGGCCCTCACGGACGGGCGTTGACGCCTATGGTGCCGCGTCTGCTGAATCGGTGCCAGGTACCGATTTCGATCTAAAGCTATTAGACGGAGCGCTCGAGGATGTGCTGGAACATCATCGTACGGGCAAGGGTCGCGAAATTAACGCATGGTGGAATCCTGCGCTTAATTGGGGTGTCGCGCTGGCAGGGCGCTACCCACGGCTGAAGTACTTCGAGTCTAAGGGACGCCTCGATGAGAAAACCTTGGCAGCTTTGCACGCTTTCGAAGCGCGGGCAGCGCGCGCAGAGTCGGTGCTGCAGGAACTCGGTCTGGCTTCGCCTGCACCAGTGGCCGCGGCTGCGCTGAAGCAGGCAGAGCAAGCAGAGACTGGAAAATTTTCCCGCCGTCATCGCATCCGTGATCCACAGCCTCTTACCCATCAAGGCCTGAAAGACGAGTGAACGTGAGTAGGCAGCCTATGACTCAAAAAATTTCATCTTGATCTCCTTTTATCTTTGAGCGACAGAGCTTTTCGCGCATTTAGGTAAAGGAGAAACGACAAGAGTGAACGACTGATGCGGACTGCGCCTCTAAAAGACTTACGGTCAAAAACCACAAGTCGCGAAAAGCTCAATGTGAGGAATTAGCATACGTAAAGGCCAGTTTGGGCACGAAGGCTTTTTAGGCGATTTGAAAGGTAGGGATTACGGCCACAAAAAAAAGCCCCGAACAAATAAATGTTCGGGGCTTTTAGAATTTGGTTGCGGGAGCCAGATTTGAACTGACGACCTTCGGGTTATGAGCCCGACGAGCTACCATGCTGCTCCACCCCGCGATGAGGTTCGATTCCGGTCTCCGGCACCAACTTATCATCGCGGGGTGGAGCAGCATGGTAGCTCGTCGGGCTCATAACCCGAAGGTCGAGGGTTCAAAT
>DUNB01000130.1 GCA_012839585.1 Alcaligenaceae bacterium
CAGTCATTTGAAAGCGGCCAGGGCGTTCCTACTGGGGAAGGTAATTACCTTCCCCAGTAGGAACGCCCTGGCCGCTTTCAAATGACTGAGTCGATATCATACGCTTTGTCCGGCTTGCATTATAGGTTGTGGCTCGTTGCGTAAGCGTGGGCCTTGACGCCACCAAACAAAGAGCAACAACAAGAAGGCCGGGAAATACATCCAGTATTCAGAAGGACGATCTGGGTTGATTTGTTTTACTGACAACACATCCCAGCCTTGCTCCCAACCGGCTTTGCGCGCCTGGCTACCGAAGCTGATGCTCGAGATCTGCACCATATCGCCAAATGCCATCACCCCAATGCCGGCATCGGTGAGGCGTTTTCTGCCGGCGGCCTCTCCAGTCAGGCCAGAGTCTGCAGGCAGCTCAGGCAAAATGGTGGCGACGGTTTTGGCGTACTCATCCCCCTCTAGGTTCATGCCTTGGAGATCCACTACAAAACGTTCACCAGCGGGCAAGTCTGCAGCGGCTTGGAAGATCTGCGATGCCGGTAAGGTGTTGTATTTAGGCTCGATATGATTCATAAACCAATCAGGACGGAACATCATAAAGGTCACTAACAAGCAAATCACGATCTCTAGTGGCGAGGACTTAACACGCATCCAGGCCATGGTAGCGGACGCAAAAGCCAACGATCCGGCGATCGAACCCAATACCACCAGCACATAGCCATACCAATGCTCTATACCGATCAGCAATAGCAGTGGGTTAAAAATAAACATAAATGGCAACACAGCGGTGCGAATCGCGTATTTAACACCTTGTATACCAATGTGTAGGGGATCCTCGCCAGCAATCGCTGCGGCAGCAAAGGTCGCCAACCCTACCGGTGGTGTAATATCCGCCATCAACCCGTAATAGAACACGAACATGTGCACAGCAATCAGAGGAATAATCAGGCCATTTTGTGCCCCTAATTCCACCACGACCGGCGCCATTAAGGTTGCCATCAGAATATAGTTGGCGGTGGTCGGCATACCCAGACCCAAGACCAAACACACCACCGCGGTAAAGCCAAGCATGATGAGCACATTACCCATCGAAACCAGCTCTACAAAGGCCGTCATGCGTAAACCTAGGCCGGTCAAGGTAATGGCGCCCACGATCAAACCCGCTGTACCACATGCCAGCGCAATGCCTATCATGTTACGCGCGCCAGAATGCAAGCCGTCCACCGTGTCGTGCAAGCCTAGCTTTAACGCCGGAGCCACCTGTTGTTTGCGGAAAAACGCCTGAATGGGTCGACGTGTCATCATGAGTATCAACATCGCCATCACCGCCCAGAAGGCCGAGAGCCCAGGAGATAAGCGTTCGATGGTTAAACACCAGACCAAGATGCCTATAGGAATCAGGTAGTACAGGCCGGTACGTACGGTGGCCCATACCTCGGGGCGGGTCGGATCCGTCACGCTGACCGTTGCCGGTAGGTCTGGATGACGCGATGCCGTCCAAAGCAGTCCCACATACACCACCACCAGCAAGGACACCAAAATACCAAAAGCATATTGCGGGAAGAGTTTCTGCGTCCCTACCCCTATCCAATAGATCAGCGCCACCACAATTAAGGTACCCGAAATCCCCATCCCTATTCTGGCGACTTTTTGCAGTGTCGTACGTGGGGTCTCTGCGGCCATCATGGGCTGAATACCGAGCTTTAATGCCTCTAGGTGCACAATATAAAA
>DUNB01000001.1 GCA_012839585.1 Alcaligenaceae bacterium
AGCTTTGTATGAGAGCCACCCATTAGCGGCCTATAAAACCAATGGATCACGCAGTGGGTCTTCTACAGGTTTTGCCCCCCAGTGTTCGACTTTATCTTTTCCTTTTTTGCCAAGTAGATAAAAGCGCAAACTATCTTCCTCTAGATTATAAATATCCAATAGCTTGGATTTTAACTCCACATACTGGGCTGGGTCGACTTCACATTCAAATACAGAGTTTTGAACTCGTACACCATAATCTAAGCAGGTTTTTGCTATTTGTCTTAATCGGCGTCGCCCAAAAGATGTCGTCACGCTGACATCATAAGTTATTAGTACTAACATTATTTCACCAAATATGGCGGATAAAACTCAGTATCGCCACGAATATGTCTAGCTAACAAAGTTGCTTGGCAATGTGGTAGCAAACCTATCGGTACTTTCTCTTGCAAAAAAGGATGTAGGATTTCTACTTGCTTTCTTTCTTGATAAATGGTTAATAAATTTTTACGGGCATCATCTTTTAAGCGCATCGCACCACTGGCTTCAGTAATAAAGTCTTTAGCTTGAACCTGTTTACGATTGATCACCGTTAAAACCAAGCGATCAGCCCAAGAGGCGCGAAACTCTTCTAGCAAGTCCAAGGCTAGACTGGGTCTCCCAGGTCTATCCTGATGCAAAAGCCCAACAAAAGGGTCTAAGCCAACACCATATAATGCAGAGACACATTCCTGAGTAATTAGCGAGTAGACAAAAGATAGCAAAGCATTCACTGGATCGGTTGGTGGTCTACGCACGCGCCCATTGAAAGCAAAACCTGCTGCCCCCCGTAGCAATTGATTAAATACTGAAAAATAACTACTTGCAGCCTCACCTTCTATACCCATTACCTCAGGAACACTTGTCGCATGTTGCACACGGCGTAAGCTACTTTTTAATCGTTTAACTGCCTCGATTAATGCTAGGTTCTCTCCATGGTTTCTTAGTTCTCTTTGCAACACAGTACGACCATTGGCTATTTTCGCTGCAACAAATAAGCGTGCTACAGCAACACTTTTTTCTGGACAATCAGCCCAGCGGTATTGTTCCCTTCTAAGCAAAACATTGCCAGTTTGTCGCCCTTTCACACGAGCCAAGAAACGTCCGTACTCGGTAAAAAAAGCGACTCCAATCCCTTCATCAGCACAATAACCCATTAAAAATGGAGACATTGAAACCTGACCAAAACACAGAATATTACCGATAGATAAAGATGGAAATTGAGCAAGCTTTTCATCACCCAACTTAATAACTAGGGTTTCACGCTCTTTGTGTAAGTAGCTACCTTGAGTAGTGATATAAAGGGTATTAAGCAATTTTTTCATCTGCAAACAGCTCCTCTATATAGCTTGCAGATCTATCTTGTCGATAAATATCTGGTTGGCAAAGGTTTTTAAGCGAGCACGCGCGACAACGCCTTTTGTTCTCCGTAGGGGGCGGTGTATGCCCTGCCTGTCTTATTTTATAGGCCGTTTGAATAATATCTAAGGTATGTGTGCGTAGATTAGCGTCAATAGGTACCGTTTCACGCTGTCGGGTTTCCCAGTACCAAATTGCTCCTTCGGTTACAGTGGTTCCTTGCATTTCCTCAATACACAAGGCTTGAGCACATAGTTGGATACGATCCCAGTCTTCTATTTTTGGCTTGCCCCGTTTGTATTCGACAGGAAAGTATTTACGTGGTTCTTCCAAGTGCACTTCTAATAAGTCCATTTTCCCTGCAATTAAGTGTTTTTCTGAGCGCAGTAAAACTGAACGCTCATAACGAATTCCCTTACGTTGCTCTGGTTCGCCGTCGTCTACACGCTCATGTAAACGACGGCCATCAGCAGTAAAGTAATTTTCTTCCCAAGCTTGCTCTACATGAATTAGCGCAAACTGCCTTGGACAGTAGGCATAATGCTGTAAAGCAGATATAGGTAGAAAGTAGGTATCCATCTAAAATATCTCTTGTACCGAAACACCTTCTGGCAAGTTTTGTTCAACTTCAATGATATAGTCAGCAAAACTGCGCGCAGGGCTGCCATCTTCACCGTCTTTGCGTGAAACATTAACTAAATCGAATAATTTATGTGCAGGTGCATTGCCCATGGCATTATCGTGCTTAAATACCACTAGCTTACGAGCAGCCATTTCGCCACGCGCCGCTGAACGATCATGCTCAAACATATTGGTGAGTGCACGCCACAATAGCGCTAAGTCCTCCTCACTGAAATCCGTTTGCTCTGCTAATTTAGCAGATATAAAACCGTGCACTCTGTAAAGGCCATAAGGCACGATATGCTTGCGCCCCATGGTACGTTCTTTTTCTAAGTCTTTTTCATTGGTCACCGCCATTCTGGTAATAGAAATTTCCATTGGCACGATGGGGTCAATTGAACTTGCAAAGGCCAACTGTACAGGGCCACGCACTTGACCCGCATTAACTTCAGTGGTCATCACAGCACCAAAGGCACGCACATCAAAGAAGTTACTACACATCCAAGAAGTTAGCTCGCGTGCTTTAGCTTCATCTTTTGGCAACTTTTTAGACTCTGGTTTTAAATCCAGCGCTTCATAAGCTTTTTTATGCTGATTGTTCAGTACGGATTTTTCTTGTAGGTAAATTTCAAATCCTTGTGTGTCTTCTTTTTCTAAGGCAACGTAGTTACGAATTTTACGCTTTAAACAAACGTCAGTGACTAAACCTTGGTTAGTTTCAGGGTCTAACCTTGGTAAGTTTCCTGCATCCGGATCACCATTTGGATTACCATTTGTCACATCGAACAAATAAACAAATTCGTAGCGGTTATTAATAGCAGTCATTATTCTGTATCCTCAGTTAAGTTCTCTACTTCAATGTTTTCTTTCTTAGTAAAAAAAGCTTGTCTTTGCTGGTAGTAGCCTAAAGCAAATTGTCCTTGTGCCTCTATACGTAAACTTTTGGGGAAGTTGGATCCAATATTATCAAGCACCTCTCCTATTATCTTTTCACGGTTTACTGCAAGACCTGGTTTATCTTTGCGTATTTTTCCCAAATGATTTTGTGTGTTACGCAATAGCACTGGGAATATATGGGCTGGAGTTGCTGATGCTGCCCCGTAATAACGGTCACGTATTGTGGCATTTAGATCGCCACCTAAAGCGTCTTGTTGGATTTTCTCAAGTGCAGCAAACAAGCGTCCTAACAAATAGCCAGGCTGCGTATTAGCGATATCTAAACTCACGGGCATTTCTCCTTTAAACTTGGCTGTTTTAGTTAAACGATTAAATCGGGTGATGACTGCTTTTATTAATGCAACACGCAGCCCAGTCACTTCGCCGTCAGCGCGAAACCGCATAAGTAAATGACTTAGCAAACTGTAGGGGTAAGCATTACCTGTTAGTACAGCACGGGTGACCTCTCCGGCTAAGTGCGGAGGGATATCTTCACTTTTTGATTTGCCATTGCGTATGGGTGCTGTTGTTTGAAGTAAACGCCAAATAGCCGGTGGTGTTCGCCAAGGAAGTGGCTCTATTCGTAAGTCTTCATAATGTTGAGCTAAGCGCTTGGCAAACACTTGTAAGGAGTCTGCTTGCCAAAAGCGAATAGAAAGACGAGCAGCATTCGGTGCTAAACCGAGAATGAAGATCTGAATGTCGTCCGTTAGCTCTTTGTTTAAGTCTGTTAATGGACGGCCTTGGCGAACAGCCTCAAGTGCTCTTTTAAGCTTTTCTGCCTCTTGTTCATCTTTTGCTTCGGGATCCATAAAAGCTGCAAACAGGTCTTCGCCCGCCTCTATCGAAGCTTGTGATTTAGCTTTCGCCCAAAAAACCACTGTCGCATCACCTAACTGTAGCCTTTGACGGTTGGTCATATCACGGCGTAAAAGGTAGTTAAGCGCTGTGGTATAAGCAAAAGCTGCATGCTCAGAGACTGGCGCATTAGCGCCTTGCTCTTTACCATAGGATTCAAAAGCATTCTTATTAAAAGACACAATACTCGCACCTGCAGTTTGTGCTCCATTAACCCCTTTAATATTGGTGTGAACACGTTCAATATTTGCTTGCTCACCACTCACTAAACAAGTATTTATTTCCTCCTCATTAGTACTTGACAATAATTTAGACCTTAATTCTTTCGCAGCTTTACGCTCATGCAAATAGCACAAATCACCATCTAGTCTGAATACCAAATTACTATCTAATATTGTTTCTTTTAGCGGATACAATAGATTATTTTTTTCGAATTCTTTAGGATCCCATTTTTTCAAAAATAATAAAAAAGATTGTAATCCCAAGTCATCACTATCTTTAATCAGATTAAAGTGAAATTGAACAAAAGCCTCATGCTCTTCTTTGATTCGTTTACTAGTAAGGCTTACACCCAACACATAGCTAGTTTTATCCCAAAAAATATTTGGTGCTATACCTGAGGTTCTTATACCCTGCTGCGGTACGATAAAACTTTTTGGCCTTATTTGTTTTGTGCTTGTATCACGTAAATCCTCTACATCAACTAAGTCACCATTACTGTTAATGACTAAGGCATAACTGATAGGTGCGGTTGCATAGCCAATAGTAGCAACCTTTTTGCTTTCTTCTAGCTTTTCATAATAATCACTCAAAGCTGCAAGTATCATGATTTCACCTCCTGCGCTGAAAGCTCAGGCACTTCAATCAAGCCATCACGCATGATGGCTCGATAAAACAGAGGTGTATTGTCGTTAGCAAAGTCAATGTCATGCAGCATCCAGCCTAAGTCTTTTTCGCCTTTTAATTCAGGTGCAGACTCAAACTCTTGACCATTTTCCACTAGCTCAAAATAAGCAGGAAACTCACGATTACCCATACAGGGCATATGAAAATATTGCCCACGCCTTGCACGACGATTGAAGATGTCTAGGTGCTTTCCTGCATTGTCATCTGCACCAGCTTGCTCTGTTAATTCAAAATGTGCAGTAATTACATAAGCCACGTCACGCAAAAAGGTAGTAGCGCGCTGTTGGCGATCGTCTTCAATAAACTTTGTAACTCCAGCAGTGCTTTTTTCTCTTATACCTTTAGTAATGCTATTAGCGGGTAACTTTGTTCCTAATTCATTACGCCGAATCGACTCAAAGCGAATTGGCTTTAATACTTGAATACTATCAATAACCCAACGTATAGCTGGTTTCCAATGAATCGCTTCTAAAATACCTCGTGCAGCTGAAGGAGTTATTACATCATAAGAAACTCGCTCTGCTTTCATTTCTGGACGCGTAAAACAGGCTCTATCCCCCCAGATTAAAAGTTTTATTCCATAGTTCATATAGGCCTCATTGACTATTAAATTACGCTACTTTGTGCTTGTATAAATTCCGGATTTTCCCAGTGCAATCCATAATCAGCGCTGTATAGATCTGGATTTTCAAGTCGCATAAATTGCTCTCCAAATCGCTCTTCACCCACGGCATAGATTGCACCGCTGTTCTTCAGCTCTTTAAAGGCTCGTTCAGGTATTTGTACTAAGTAGGTTTGTAGTTTTTTTGCCGCTGCAGGTGCATATTCTAAATTTTTGAGCGCAATTTCTACATCTGGTTGTATCTGGTTAGTGCCAGGTATAAAAGGCACGATAATCGATAGCATTTTGGACTCTATAAAATGAAACTCTTGCGCTAAGGTTTCAAAAGGTAGGCTGGCTGGGCATGAACTTTTTAATAAACCCAAGAGATTTTTAGCGTCTAGCTCTTGATCGCCTTTCTGCCAATAAAGCTGTTTAAAATAATCTTCTACTGCTTTCAAACTTAATAAATCATCACCATGCTGACGTGCCACACTACGAAACACTTGAGCAAACTGTTTTAATTCTGGCGGTGGTGCCCAGTCTTCATTATTAGTCGCAAAAACACGCGTTTCACTGTGGTTGATATCTCTTAAGCCTTCGCGATTACAGCGACCAGCAGCCTGAGCAATAGAATCCAAACCTGCTTCGGCCCTTAATACCAAAGGAAAATCAACATCTACCCCTGCCTCAATTAATGAGGTGGAAACAACCCGGCAAGGCTTACCCGCTTTTAAGGTTTTACGGATTTCTGCTAGCACTTCGCTACGGTGTTTAGCATACATAAGCGTAGTGAGATGAAAGGTGCCTGGTAGATGCTCAATGGCTTGATATAAAGCTCTGGCATGTCGGCGGTTATTTACAATGCATAATAACTGTTCGTTTTCTTCGAATTCGGTTACTAGCTCCGCATCAGACAAAGTGCCTATATGACGAACATTCACACGCCTTAGTTTTTCATAGAGCTCTATCGGGTTAGGTGCTAATTCTCTTACGTTTTCAAACCCATGCAAAAAGCCCTGCTCTTTGTTCAAAGCCGGCTGAGTAGCAGTACATAAGACCAGACTTGTTTTGTAATTTAGGGCTAGCTCATCTAATAAAGTCACGCATGGGCGTAATAACTTAAGTGGTAGAGTTTGCACCTCATCTAAAATAACCACGCTATTAGCAATGTTATGAAGTTTTCTACAACGGGAAGGCCTATTGGCAAATAAGCTTTCAAAAAACTGTACCGAAGTGGTCACTATGATAGGAGCATCCCAGTTTTGCATGGCTAACTGACGCTTTTCTTTAGATTCAAGCGCTTTGCTTTCATCATCCTCAAAGGCACTGTGGTGTTCTAAAACCGCATCGTCACCTAACTCACCAAAGGCTTCGCGAAAAACGGCTGCGTTCTGTTCAACGATGCTGGTAAATGGAATAACATAAATCACTCGCTGCATACCGTGCTGAATTGCGTGACGCAATGCAAATGACAACGAGGTTAAAGACTTTCCACCTCCGGTGGGTACAGTTAAAGAAAACAGACCCGGCGGTTGTTCTGCTTGGTTTTGTACATACTGCAATATATCGCTGCGCAATTGCTTAACTGGGGTGTCTGGCTTAAAGCTATTTAGTAATTTATCTAACTGTTTGTTCAAATCAGCCAGGCTGGGATAAGTGTAGGCATGCCTTAATAGTTTATTTTCTACTTTTCTGTAAAAGTTATCTGTGTCAATAAAGTCAGCATCTACGAGACAAGAAAAAAGCATTCGTGTTAATAGGCTTAATTGAAAAAGACCACGTTCACTATTGGCTTTAAAACCGGCTGGCAGCTTTAGCTGCTCTTTTAAATTTAACTCTTCCTTCCAAGCACTACTTAACAGGGGAAGCTCATTAGCTAAACGTGTTTCTAAACTGGATATTTTTTGTTTTTCTGAAGTTTTTCCGTTTGCTAAACCGGCGTGATGGCCTGCAATGGTATAGGCCAACAGCTGACCGATTTGCGGATAAAGCTCTATCGCTTTTTTAGCACCCCAAGTTGAATGATCTACACGCACCCCACCATCAAGCCGCTCTTGAAATTCTTGAGTATATTTGCCCAAGTCATGCAGAAGCCCAGCTACCTGTGCATGATCTTGTGCATAAAAAGCGCTGGCAAAGTTTGCGGCTAAATCACCAACACTACGCAAATGTTCCTCTAAAGTTTGCCAGTGCTCTTTTGATTTTCCTTCTACTGAGTGGGCGTAATATTTCATATTTTTAGACTGTTATATTTATTTACAGAAAAACAATATAAATTACATTGCCAGAGTTTTAAGACAATATCAACACTGTACAAATCCACTGCAATAAAAGTTGACGGTATTTATATTAAACCATTGCCATTTAACTAAATAACCAGGGTTTAATGTCATCTTTGTTGACGATGATGAGTTGCTGAGCTTTAGCGTTAGCTTCGTAAATGCGGGGATTTATATTTAGAAGTTGCAGCTTATAACTGACTAAACAAGCGCGGGTTGGGATGTTGAGTTGACCGTTATGCATACCGTATTCAAATTCGATAACCTGCCGCTGAGCGTTGGTAAGGCGTGGGTCTGGGGCGATAATGATATTTACTTTTGTCTGCCACGCTATGTCGTCTTCTGCTGTGATTGGACTTTTACCTAACTGCTCGCCGACCTCTTGGAAGCGCCCTAACACAAAATCGCGAAAGTCCTGGCTTTTTTCGCACCAAGCACGCAAATGCCAGCGTTGTCCCGTATTGACTAAATGATGTGGCACGATAATGCGCCCTTCATTATTAGGATTGCTGATCGACACATAGGTAACTTCGATGCGCTGCCCAGTGCGTAACGCCTGTATCAGCGGGCGCATTAATTCAGGCGAGACGGGACGTGTAGGGGGAGTTAAACAAACATTAGCGGGGATTGCTTCATGATACGCGCTCTGTCCTGCAACCCAGTTAAGATACTCCCCCACTTCGCAGGTGATAAATCTGGGAGAGAACTTATCGGTTGGACGGTAGATTTTTTCACCTTTGTAATACTGTAATGCCTCAGGGTTCGCTAAATTAAATTCGCCTAGCTTTTTACTGGCTTGCTGTCTGCTGATGTGATTAACGCTAGCCAATAAGGAAGGCTGCACTCGTCCTTCCCAGTACGCTAGCAACTCAATGAGCCAACTAAAGTAATCGTACGTTGAACTAACCAGTTTCTTACTTAATTCCATATTTTTATAACCTTAATTCACACCATTAACGAAAAGAGACAAAATGATTTATGATGCTTGTGAAGAAAAGAAGGTAACCGATATCATTTTATCCAACCAAGAAACAGCTAATAGCAAATCAATATTATCCAGAATACTCTTTTATAACCAAAAAACACTGACGACCCAGCCTCACACTACCAAGTAAAAGCAATCATAAAATCGTTGCATAAGCGTTGGAATCAGATTTAACACAGCTACTCTCTTGACTCACCATTGTTAAAAAGTGGGAAATATCATTCACCTTAATACTTATATTTTATTTTTCGATTAAGAAAATAATAAAACCAACTCAAATCATTACCTTTAATTTAACTTATATTATTCCAATTAACCCTACATCAAAAAGAATTTCAAATGGGAAACTTCCTCATCAAGATTAACGACTGGCTCATGGTTATTTTAGTTATTGTGCTGGCTATAGTTGGCACGGTAGCCCTACCTATCATAGGCACTATTGCTGGAATTATTGTTGGCGCTGTTATTGGTGGGTTTTGGTTTGTACTTTCTGGCATCTATCACAACAGTAGACGTACAGTTGAGTTGCTGGAAAGACAGGAGAAACTGATCAAATAAAAGCCACGGTCTACCCTCTTCCCCCCTGCCCCATGCTATTTACAGCAACTGCGCGCATAATGGATAGAAGACCTACCTACACGTAGCTCATCATCAAGGAGTATTGCTATGCAACTTGGCATGATTGGATTAGGGCGTATGGGCAGTAATATGGTGCAGCGCCTACTCAACAACGATATCGCGTGCGTGATTTATGATGCGGCCCCAACGAAAATGACGCCGCTACAGGATCTGGGCGCTACTGCCACGTCTACGCTGGACGCTTTTGTTGCGCAGCTAAACACCCCTCGTATTATCTGGCTGATGGTGCCGGCGGCTGTGGTCGACACGGTGCTCGCTAAACTTAGTCCCTTACTGTCCGCGGGCGATATGGTGATTGATGGGGGCAACTCTCACTATAAAGACACGATTCGTCGCAGCGCCACCCTGCGATCGGCAGGCATTCATTATGTGGATGTGGGCACCAGCGGTGGGGTCTTTGGCCTAGAGCGTGGTTATTGTTTAATGATTGGTGGTGAACAAGACATTGCCACCTATCTGGATCCTATTTTTTCCGCTTTGGCCCCAGGCGAAAGCGCTGTGCCTAAAACTTCCGGGCGTGCGACCCAAAACAGCACCTCAGAACGAGGTTATTTATATTGCGGTCCATCGGGTGCCGGGCACTTTGTCAAAATGGTGCACAACGGTATTGAGTATGGAATGATGGCGGCCTACGCCGAGGGCATGAATCTGTTAAAACAAGCCCAAAGTGGGGGCCAATCAAATACAGCCAGTACAAGTGCGGTCAACACAGAGGCTTCTAACAACTCCAACACCTCCAACACAGTCCTCACATCCCCCTTCCCATCTGAAAACCCTCCATACGCCTTTGATTTACCCGAAATCGCCGAGGTCTGGCGACGCGGCAGTGTGATCAGTTCTTGGTTATTAGATCTCACCGCACATGCGCTACACGAGGATCCTAATCTAGAGCAGTATAGTGGCCATGTATCAGACTCAGGCGAAGGTCGATGGATGGTGATGGCGGCGCTAGAAGAGGCCGTGCCTGTGCCGGTACTCAGCGCGGCCCTTTACGCCCGCTTTAGCTCTCGCGGTCAAGCCGATTTTGCTAACAAAATACTCTCTGCTATGCGACATCAATTCGGAGGCCATCTAGAACCTCCTAGCAAAAACTGAAACTCACCCAGCTAAAGCACAGTGGTGCGTATCGTCAACGCTTTATGCTTGGTATCAATCAACGAGGTCAATACAATGTCAGTTCCTCGATCCGATGCTTTTGTGCTATTTGGCGCTACGGGCGATCTCGCCTACAAACAGATCTTTCCCGCCTTGCTGGCGCTAAGTCGTCGCGGCAAATTAAACATGCCGGTAATTGGTATAGGCCGGTCTGATTTAACTCGGGAACAGTTCATTGCCCGCGCCAAAGAAAGTGTAGAGCAACACGCCCAACGCCTGAGCGATCCAGACTGTGCCTCTATTCCTGTAGACCCTTCGGAGGCGGCGGCCTTTGGCAAACTGGCCAAGCAACTGCATTACCTCAGCGGCGACTATCAAGATGCGTCGACCTATCAGCAGTTATCCACTCTATTGGCTCACGCAGAACGCCCCCTGTTTTACCTTGCTATTCCACCAGATATGTTCCAAGTGGTGATTGAAGGGTTAAAGCAATTAGGTTGTGCTCAAAACGCGCGCGTGATTGTAGAAAAGCCCTTTGGGCGCGACCTCGCATCGGCCCAAGCGCTACATAAGCTGCTCGAGACCAACCTGCCTCAAAGTCATGTTTTTTATATTGACCATTACTTAGGTAAAGAGCCCGTACAAAACCTGCTGTACTTCCGTTTCGCCAATGCCTTTTTGCAGCCCCTTTGGAATAAAGACTACATCGCCAATGTTCAAATCACCATGGCTGAAGCCTTTGGCGTAACAAAACGGGGGCGTTTTTACGATAGCGTCGGTGCCATACGCGATGTGATCCAGAACCATTTATTACAAATAGTGGCTTTGCTGGCCATGGAGCCACCATTAGACAACAGTCAAGACGCCTTACAGGATGCTAAGTTGGCTGTTTTTAAAGCGATGCGTCCTATTTCCCCTAGCGAAACAATCCGTGGGCAATTTCATGGCTATCGCGAGATCGCAGGGGTCGCAACGGACTCTCAGGTTGAGACCTTCGCCGCCTTACGTTTACACATAGACAACGCACGCTGGGCAGGTGTGCCTTTCCATATTCGAGCAGGCAAGCAGCTTCCCGTGAGCAGCACGGAGATTTTGCTGCAGCTCAAAGCCCCTAGCTCAAATCTAGTGGATAGCGGGCCAAACAAATCGCCTAATTACCTTCGCTTTCGTATTAGCCCAGACGTGCTGATTTCCTTGGGGACTCTGGTTAAAGAGGCTGGCGAAGGGATGACAGGCCACCCAGTAGAACTACTGGCTCGCCGTTATACTTGCCATGAAATGATGCCTTACGAACGCTTACTGGGGGACGCCATTCAAGGAGACACTACCTTGTTTACCCGCTATGAGTGCATTGAGGCCGCATGGCGTGTGGTCGCTCCTATTCTAGACCACACCGTCCCCGTATATGGCTACCCGCCTCAAAGCTGGGGCCCGGCAGGGGCCCTGCGCTTAACCGCAACGGATGGAGGCTGGCACGATCCTGTCGCGCCTCTTGACTCTGAGGCGACTACCGCCTCTTCTTTGACCCAAACAAAGAACTCCTAAGCCTCCAATCTCTACACGCTACCGCCGATTTACCAAAATACGCGGGAATCCTCGTCCTTTAGGGCGAGGAGGAGGTCAACTAAACAAAGGTGTCATTAGGGGCCAAATGGCCGATTATCAAGATAAGAGGCCACCGCCTACAATGGATGTCTAAGCGATTGTCCTGCATAAATGAAAAACAAAAACAACTACTTATGCCCCTACGACCTCATATAAAAGGAGCGCCTTTATGACATTCATATCGTGCTTACGTCAACGTTTGCGCATGTCATCGCGTTCCCTCGAGGCCCATTCTTACGAAGCCCCCATTCGCTCTGAACTATTCAGTTGCGAACGATTACAAGAACTAGCCACTCGTTTAGCCGCTAACCAAACAATTACCACACACCCCAGAAAATCCAAACAACTGGCACAACGCTCTGCGGATAATGAAAAAAAACTACTTAATTGCTATCACACCGCCACACAGCAAGCACAAGAGCGCAAATCCATCACTCCGGCCGCAGAATGGTTGCTCGACAACTATCGGCTGATTGAGGGACAGCTCAAAGAAGCTCATCAAGGACTGCAAACACCTAGCTATCTGAACTTACCTCAGTTAGCACATGGTCCCCTGGCCGGAAAGCCGCACATTTATGGGGTGTTATGGACATTTATTGCCCATACTGATAGCCGCTTCGATGCGACCTTGCTGAAGGCTTTTCTAACCAGTTATCAAAAAACGCAGCCTCTCTGTATGGCTGAGCTATGGTCTCTCTCAGTGACTCTGCGTGCCATCCTAATCGAAAACCTGCGTCGAGTCAGTCTCAATGTTGCCTCCAGGCAGGCCATGCGGCAAAAAGCTGACCGGTTTGCTGATGACTTACTTGAACTGGCCAAACATGAACCCGAAAACATAGACGGCAAGCTGAGCGAGCTGAGCCAAAGTTCCCTTGCTCCAGCCTTTATCGTGCAACTCATTCAACGGTTGCGCTATCAGGACACGCCTCTTCTTGAGTCAATTCAGGATTTAACAGAACCAGGACTTTCCTTAGAGGAGCTAGTTCAGACAGAACATGCCATCCAAGCGGCCGACAACATGACGGTACGCAATATCATCACTAGCTTGCGCGAAATATGGGCTTTTGAATGGCAGACTCTTTTCGAGGAGGTCAGCGTCGTAGAGGCTCGACTTCGACAACAGTCCAGTCATGCCAAGATGGACTTCACCACTCGTAACCGCTACCGACAAGCCATAGAAACCCTGGCCGCCAGATCCTCCTACTCTGAGCTAGAAGTTACCCAGGCGGTACTCGACAAAACGGTGAACAGTGAACAGATATATCCTGGCGATCAACGTCGAAGTGACCCGGGGTACTACCTAGTCGCGCAAGGACGTCGTGATTTTGAGCGTGAAATAGGCTATAGACCCCGCTTTGGCCAGCGCTGCCTGCGTGTCTATACCTTCTACCCAGCTCTGGCCTATATAGGAACTCTCTCTCTGCTGACACTTCTACTATTGGCTGGGCCACTCTGGCACAGTCATGCGCAGGGAGTTTCTCTGGCTGGCCTACTATTTTTGGCAATGCTCGCCGCTTTGCTCGCATCGAATGTAGCTGTACTTTTGACCGATAAAATCATTACGAAAATCATCCCCCCTCGTTATTTACTCCGACTAGAGCTCAAACAAGGGATACCTCCTGAGATGCGCAGTTTTGTGGTGGTCCCCATTCTCTTGACTAATAAAGACGCCATACTGGCACAAGTGGAACAACTACAAGTGCACTATCTTGCAAACCCGGAAGACAACGTGCACTTTGCCTTACTCTCTGACTGGACGGACTCAGATACCGAAATACGCCAAGACGATGCCAGCTTACTAGACCTAGCAATCAAACACATTGACGCCTTGAATACAAGGTACGGCAAAGCCTCTAATGGCAAGCCGCGTTTTTTCCTCTTCCACAGAAAACGCTTATGGAACGAGGCCCAACAAAAGTGGATTGCTTGGGAACGAAAACGTGGCAAATTACACGAATTCAATCGCTTATTACGCGGAGCCAAGGATACCTCTTTCATCGCACAATCAGGGCAGCGATTGCAGGTACCTTCCGACATCCGTTTTGTGATTACGCTAGACAGCGACACACGCTTACCTCTAGGCGCTGTCCGACAGCTTGTGGGCACAGCAGCCCATCCTCAAAACCGCCCCTTGCTACACCCTGACACACAACAAATCGTCGAAGGCTATGGCATTTTGCAGCCCCGTATTACGCCGCTATTACCTAACTCTCGTAACACCTCTGTTTTTCAACGGATCTTTTCTGGCCCCAGTGGTATAGACCCTTATTCGGCCGCTACTTCAAACATTTACCAAGATTTGTTCGGCGCGGGTATCTATACCGGCAAAGGAATCTATGAGGTAGACGCGTTCGAGGCATCCCTGGCAAAGCGCATCCCCGAAAACGCTGTGCTCAGTCATGATCTATTCGAAGGGATTTTTGCTCGATGCGGACTCATTACCAACGTTGAATTATTTGAGGATTTCCCTTCCAACTATCAAGTGGCCTCGTCTCGCACTCATCGGTGGATACGAGGGGACTGGCAGCTGCTGCCGTGGGTTCTTGGTTTAACCAAACAGCCTATTCCAGCCATTGACCGCTGGAAAATGATAGACAATTTGCGCCGATCTTTGTCATCTCCAGCTATGGTGCTAACTCTGTTGGCGGCCTGGATCATTCCTCATGCCCCCATAGAGATCTGGACAGGCTTTGTCTTACTCGTCCTAGCCGCGCCCCCTCTCATCACCATTTTTCACGGCCTGCTCCCGACTCATCTTGGCACCTCTTTAGTCTGCCATCTGCGAGCTATAGGTCGCGATGTCCTCTATGGCATCGGTCAGTTTGCTGTGATGCTTACCTTATTAGCGCACCAAAGTTGGCTCGCTTTAGATGCCATAGGCCGCACCTTATTCCGTTTATTTATTAGCCATCGTTTAATGCTGGAGTGGGTCACAGCAGCTCAAGTCAAACGACACACAGGGCTGTCTTTAAAGAGCTTCACCTGGTCATTATTGGGCAGTCTGACTCTCGTTGTTTTTATTACCGTCTTAGTGGCTTGGTTTAACCCCCATCACCTGTACTCAGCGGCGCCCTTTCTCATTTTGTGGGGGCTGGCCCCCGTCTTTGCGCGATTGATCAGTCTTCCTCCTGAAAAGGTGCTGTTAGAAGACATCAGCAGTCAAGACGCGTCCTCTTTACGCCATGAGGGCAGACGGATTTGGCGTTTTTTTAACACCTTTGTCACCGCCGCCGACAACCATCTGCCCCCCGACAATTTCCAAGAAGACCCCGATCCTGTCATCGCGCACCGCAGCTCTCCGACCAACTTGGGACTCTATCTTTTAGCGACGCTTGCAGCGCGTGACTTTGGTTGGATAGGCACGACCGAAATGACGGATCGCCTGGAGGCAACCTTAACGACCATGCAAAAAATGCAGCGTTTTAACGGGCATTTTTTCAACTGGTACGACACAGAAACACTGGACGTTCTCGCCCCCCACTACATTTCCACGGTCGACAGTGGCAACTTAGCTGGCCACCTGTTAGCGCTTGAGAGCGGCTGCAAAGAAATAAGAACAAAGCCCCTATTCAGTGAGATGGATCTGAATGGGGTTGCCGACTCGATTCAGCTGTTGCGCAAAGCTATCGCCTTAGCCAAAACCACACAACAATCTTCTATCGCCCATCTGAACCAAATCAGCCAAGCCTTACCCAGTTTCGATCCTTATCTGCGTAATCCACCCACCACCGCGCAAGGATGGATACAGCGTTGGCAGGAGTTAGAAAACTGTGCCACTAGCCTACTTGAAATGGCTCAGCCCTTTGCTCCAGATCAAAACAGCCATAACGCCAGCGAACTGTATACCTGGGCTCAAACGCTACATGCAGATATTGCCAGCCATCTACGTGATGTCCCTTTGCTTTCTGAGACCGCTCAACACGCTACGGACGAACTGCAGCAACTTCACCACCGCCTAGATGGTGTAGCAAAGACCGCTAGACGCCTTTTTCAAGAAATGCAGTTTGGCTTCTTATATCACCCAACGCGACAACTCTTCTCTATAGGTTATCGCGTCCAAGAAGACGAGCTAGACAACAGCTATTATGATTTACTGGCCTCCGAGGCCCGTGTTGCCAGTTTTATTGCTATCGCCAAAGGCGATATCCCATCGATACACTGGTTCCGTCTCGGTCGCCCCTTAACATCTATAGGTGGCAGAGCCGTCTTGATGTCATGGTCAGGCTCTATGTTTGAATACCTGATGCCATCGCTGATTATGTTTACGCCGCGTCACAGCCTACTGGGCTCTACCTGCCGTTTAGCTGTTCAACATCATATCGAATATGGACGCAAACACCAGTTACCCTGGGGCATTTCCGAATCGGCCTATAACATTCGAGATCGCGCGCTAACCTATCAATACTCGGATTTTGGTGTACCGGGGCTAGGACTAAAGCGTGGCTTAGCCCAACATATGGTCGTCGCCCCCTACGCCACCCTGCTCGCTGGGATGTACGATCCCACCGCCGCAGTCGCCAACCTTAAACACCTAAAAGCCGCAGGCGGCAGTGGTGTTTTTGGCTTCTATGATGCCATTGACTACACCTTGCCACATCTGCCCGAGGGACAGCAATCCACTCCTGTTCAGGTGTACATGGCCCATCATAAGGGAATGTCTTTGATTGCCATCGCTAATACGCTTTTTAACGGCATGATGCGTCATCGCTTTCACCAACAACCCATCATTCAGGCCGCAGATCTGTTGCTGCAAGAGCCTCAGCCACGTGAAGCAGGTCTGGCTCGCCCTAGCTCCGACTCGATAGATATCGCCCAAGCTAGAAAAACAAACCCCTCTACATCGCGCCGCTTTAACTCCGCTGCACAAGCCATCCCTGCTACCCACCTGTTATCTAACGGTAATTACTCTCTGATGTTAACGACCGCTGGCTCAGGCTACAGCCGTTGGAATGGGCTGTCCATCACGCGCTGGCAAGAGGACCTCGTCATCGATAACCGAGGCTGTTTTGTTTATCTGCGTGATTGCCAGAGCGACAAGGTCTGGTCAGCCACCTTACAGCCCATTTGCGCGGAGCCGGATCAGTATGAAGTCGTGTTCTCAGAAGACCGTGCCCGCTTTATTCGTAAAGACGGCTCTTTGTCGAGCCTAATGGAAATCCTGGTTTCCCCAGAGGACAACGCAGAAATACGCCGTCTTTCTATCACGAACTCAGGCCTTCAATCTCGCGAAATCGAAATCACCTCCTATGCCGAAATCGTGCTGGCACCTCAGGCGGCTGACCATGCCCACCCTGCTTTTTCAAATCTGTTTATTCAGACCGAGTTCCTGCCCCAAATACACGGATTGATCGCCAAGCGTCGCCCCCGCTCAGCCCAAGATCAACCCATTTGGGCTGCGCATATTATTTCTGGTGGGGCACCGGGCCAAACCTTAGAATATGAATCCGACCGTGCTCAGTTCCATGGTCGAGGACGTTCTGTAGATAACCCGCTTGCCATTCTAGGGGGGCGCCCCCTAGCAAACTCAGAAGGAGCCGTGCTGGATCCTATATTCAGTTTACGTACTCGAGTACAAGTCGCCCCCGGATCCACCAAACACGTGATATTCGTCACTATGGTGGGCACCTCGCAGGAAGAAATTTTAAGCTTAGCGGACAAATACCAAGACACCTCTCGCTTTGAGCGAATATCAACGCAAGCGTGGACCCAAAGTCAGGTCAGCTTACACCACCTAGGCCTAGACACCGACGATGCGAATTTATTTCAGCATCTGGCCAGTCGAATCCTGTTTGTGGATCCCGCTCTGCGAGCCAAAGCCGAGACATTAAAACAAAACACCCTGAATGCCACTGCCTTATGGCGTCATGGTATTTCAGGCAATATCCCGTTAGTGTTGCTGCGCATCGATGACCAAGAAGACCGTGATATCGTCCTGCAGCTACTGCGTGCTCACGCCTACTGGCACAGCAAAAAACTGGCGGTAGATCTGCTTATTCTGAACGAACGTAAATCCTCCTACATTCAAGACTTACAAAAGTCAGTGCAAAACCTGGTGCGTAGTAGCCAGATAGTCTCCGTATCAGATCCTGCCGCTGGGGGGGTGTTTATCTTGCGTGCCGATCAATTAACGCCCGAAGAAATACAGCTCATCCAGAGCGTGGCACGCGTCAGCTTAGGCGGTAAGAGACAAGGCAGTCTGGAAGAGCAGATCATACGTATACGCCACACAGAAGCCAAAAAAACCAAAAACACCAGCCTCAGCCAGCATACTTTCGCGCTGGTTGACAGCCCCTCTCCCTCTTTACCCAAGATAGAATTTTTTAATGGCCTAGGTGGCTTTAGTCTACAAGGCAAAGAATACCTCACTATCCTAGATCAGGATCAATACACTCCGGCTCCTTGGGTCAATGTGATTGCCAATCCGCACTTTGGTTTTCTGGTTTCTGAATCAGGGGCAGGTTATACCTGGGCTGCTAACAGTCAAAGCAACCCACTCACGGTTTGGTCTAATGATCCCGTGAGCGACCCGCCCAGTGAGGTGTTCTATTTACGTGATGAGGACAATGGAACGCTGTGGACCCCCACGGCCTTACCCATCCGTATTGACCGGACTCGTTACCTCAGTTATCACGGCCCGGGCTACAGCCGCTTTGAGCACCATGCCTATGGTATTTCCAGCTCGTTGCAACAGTTCGTTAGTTGGCACGACCCCATAAAAATCAGTGTCTTAAGCCTAACCAACACCTCCTCACGTCGTCGCCAACTCACTGCCACGGCCTATTTGGAATGGGCCTTAGGCGAGTCCAGGCCCGCGAATGCTCCATTTATCAAGACAGAAATGGATCCAGATACAGGAGCCATGTTTGCGCTTAACCCTTGGAATGTCGATTTTGGGGAATGCGTGGCTTTTGCGGACTGGGGTGAGCGCACCATTCGCTGGACCGGCGACCGCGCAGAGTTCATCGGTCGCAACGGCAATCTGAAGCAACCTGCCGCTCTCATGTCCACCGCGCCCCTCAGTCAACGCACAGGCGCAGGGCTGGATCCGTGCAGCGCCTTACAAACGGCCATTGAGCTGGCCCCGGGTCAGCAAGTACAGCTGGTCTTTCTGATGGGACAAGCCCAAAGCCGACCTAACGCCACACAACTGATTCAGCGCTATCGCACTACCAGCCCCGATCAAGTTCTGACCGAGGTAAAAAAACACTGGTCTCAAGCCTTAACAACGCTCCAAGTCGAAACCCCCGATCGATCCATGGACATTATGCTCAATAGCTGGCTGCTCTATCAGGTGACCGCTTGCCGTATGTGGGCTCGTACTGGTTTCTATCAAGCCAGCGGTGCGTATGGCTTTAGGGATCAATTACAAGACAGTATGGCGCTGAATCTGGCTCGGCCTGATCTAACGCGTGCGCATCTACTGCGTAGCGCTGCTCGCCAATTCGTTGAAGGCGATGTGCAACATTGGTGGCACCCGCCTACCGGGCGCGGTGTGCGAACCCATATTAGCGATGACCGTCTCTGGCTCCCCTACGCCGTTGCCGAATATATTGCGGTAACAGGTGATACAGACATCCTAGACGAAGCGATTCCCTATCTGGAAGGCGCCGCCGTGGCCGCAGACGAAGAAAGCGCCTATTATGCTCCCACCGTATCAACAACCGTCGCGTCTTTGTATGAACACTGCGTACAAGCCATTCATTGCAGCTTAACCAGTGGGCGTAATGGCTTACCGTTGATGGGAGGGGGAGACTGGAACGATGGCATGAACCGCGTCGGCCATGAAGGCAAAGGTGAAAGCGTTTGGTTGGGCTGGTTTACCTGCGCCACCATTAACTCGTTTTTACCCTTTGTTAAAGCACGTGGAGATCAGGCCCTCATCGATCGCTGGGAGGCGTACACCCACGCCCTCCAAAAGGCCTTAGAAAATAACGCTTGGGACGGCGCCTGGTACCGTCGAGCTTATTTTGATGACGGTGCTGCTCTGGGAAGCGCAGCAAATAGGGAGTGTAGAATTGACTCCATTGCACAAAGCTGGAGCGTGATATCAGGCATTGCCAACCCAGCGCGACAGCAGCGCGCCATGGATTCCGTCGAGCAATACCTGATCCGTTATGGCGACAGTCAGACACTGCTATTTACGCCACCCTTTGATAAAACAACGCGTGATCCCGGCTACATCAAAGGCTATCTACCAGGCATACGTGAAAATGGCGGCCAATACACCCATGCGGCGGTTTGGTGTCTGATTGCCTATACCTTACTTGGTGATGGCAATCGGGCGGGCGAGCTATTCAAAATGCTTAACCCCCTAAACCACGCATCGAACCGTGCCGGCACACACGCCTACAAGGTCGAGCCCTATGTGGTTTCAGCAGACATCTACGCCTCCGTCTCGCATCCGCGACGTGGTGGATGGACATGGTACACCGGATCTGCTGGTTGGCTCTATAGAGCTGGCATTGAGTCGATGTTAGGTTTTCAAAAACGGGGGAACACCCTGCACATTAACCCCTGCATCCCGCAAGACTGGGAGAGTTATAAGATCACATACCAGCATAGCGTCACCACCCGCTATGTGATTGTGGTGGAAAACCCCCAGAACGTCACACAAGGCGTGGTCAGTATAGAGGTGGATGGTCAAGCCTTAACTGAGACCACAGCCATTGCGCTGGTCGACGATAGTTTTATCCATCACGTGCGGGTCGTTCTGGGCCAAGCCCACTAAACCGCCCCTCGGGTATTCACAAACAGGCTATACAGATTTTGCCCACCTGTCATGAATAAGCGATTTAGGTGGCGCCCGCCAAAACAAAGGTTGGTACAGCGTTCTGGCAAATGAATATGCCCTAGGGCGACGCCAGCACTATTAAAAACGCGCACCCCATCGAGCTGTTCTGAGCCTCCCCAGCCACACCACAGGTTCCCGTCCTCGTCACAACGAATCCCATCTGGCGCCCCTGGCCCACAATCAATGAGCACCTGTTTATTGTTCAAATACCGCCCTTGATCCACCACATCGAACACATAAATCACCCGATGCGGCTGCGCGCGCGATGCCACCACATATAGTTTGCTTTCATCTGGTGAAAAACACAGACCATTTGGGTATTCGATATCGGCAGCCACAACGCTAAGCTGCCTCTTATCGGGATCAAGACGATATAAATTCGCTGGTAATTCTTGTTGTGCTATTTGACCCTGATAGTGGTCTTGCAAGCCAAAGGGTGGATCGCTAAACCAAATGGAATCGTCAGACTTCACCACAATATCATTAGGCGAATTCAGTGGCTTACCTTCAAAGGAATCCGCCAGTATGGTGAGGCGACCGTCGTACTCCGTACGAGTAACGCGACGTCCCAGATGCTCGCAGCTTAACAAGCGTCCTTGTCGGTCACGGGTATTGCCATTCGCCATCTGGCTACTCTGGCGAAACACCGACACCTGCCCATTGCTTTCCTCCCACTTCAGAATGCGATCGTTAGGGATATCACTCCAAAGTAAAAAGCGCCCATCCCCAAACCAGACTGGCCCTTCGCCCCATCGAGTCCCAGAGGCCAGCCGCTCTACAGCTGCTCCTCCAAGACGATACTGGTCGAAATCGCCATGCAAGCTTTGTACTCGTGGGTCGGGATAACGTTCGCTAGGCTGCCACATATCGCTCATCCTTTTGACTATGAGTCTTCACCATACCTCGTCACCCGGCACTTCACAATACAAAGACAGCCGCTAAACTGATCCCCAATGACCATATAAATAAATTATCGCAGCATCAAATCCAGCCCCTACCTATCAATCCAGAATAAGGCAAAACCCCCTTTCCATTATTTATTCTGATAAGATAGTAATCAATTACTATCTTGCTATTGTTATCTATGAATACGACTCCCAAATCCCTCCCTGCAGATGAACGTCGCGCCGTCATTATTGAATCGGTGATTACATTGGCTGCTACTCAAAACCCAAGCAAAATCACCACGGCTGCCATCGCCCAGCAGATGGAGTTGACCCAAGGAGCGCTATTTAGGCACTTTGCGAACAAAGAAGCGGTATGGACTGCAGTGATGGAGTGGGTCACAGAGCAATTATTAAAAAAAATTGATGTCGCCTCTAAAGATATTCCCTCCGCATTACCGGCACTGGAGGCCATGTTCATGGCGCATGTGGAATTCGTCTCAACCTACCCAGGCGCACCTCGGATCCTCTTTGGTGAGCTCCAACAAGCCGAACTCACCCCAGCCAAAAGCCAAGTGCAAATACTGATCCACAACTATAGAACACGTCTGAGCGCCTTGATTGAAAAAGGAAAAACAAGCGGTGAACTCCTACCCACACTAGATAGCTCAGCCACCGCTTTGCTATTTATTGGCACGATTCAGGGGTTAATCATGCAGTCTTTACTCTCTGGGGACCCAGATCATGTGCGTAAAAATGCCTCGGCGGTTTTTACGATTTTTAAGCGCGGAATAGAGAATACTTAATGAAAAAACTTCCCATCCGAGGTCGCACCCTAGCTCTATTAGCTATTCTGTTACCTCTATTTTTGCTCTTTGTTTATACCGGCTTACGATCCGGCCCTTTGGCGCCTGTACCCGTTGTGGTGACCACCGTCAATACACAGCCACTCACACCGGCTCTTTTTGGCATTGGTACCGTCGAAGCCCGTTACACCTACAAAATAGGCCCGACCTTTGCTGGTCGTCTTAAGCAGCTTCAGGTCCATGTAGGAGATCAGGTCACCAAGGGGCAAGTTCTGGGTGAAATGGACCCCGTCGATCTGGACGATAAAATACGCGCGTTGGATGCCGGTTTAAAACGGGCAGAGGCTATGCTTAAGGAGGCTAAAACGCGCCACACCTATGCCCAAACCCAGGCCAATCGTTATGCCAAGCTGGCTGCAGCCAGAGCCACCAGCAAAGAAAGCGCCGACACCAAGCAACACGAGCTTCAGATCACCACCGCAGCCCTTAGCGTGGCCAAAGAAGAATTGGCTCGCATTACGGCAGATCGCGACGCGCTTTATACCCAGCGTGATCAGCTGCGCCTAATCGCCCCCTCTGATGGCTTAGTTGTACTGCGTAACGCAAACCCTGGTACCACCATTGTGGCTGGACAAAGTGTTATTGAACTCATTGATCCGCAAAGTTTATGGCTTCATGTGCGCTTTGACCAAAGCAGCGCTGCCGGTTTGGTTGCTGGGCTAGATGCCCAGATCGTACTACGATCCAGAAAGGACCAAAGCCTAAACGGCACGGTGCTACGCATAGAACCTAAAGCCGATGCCGTCACCGAAGAGTTACTGGCCAAGGTCACCTTTAACCAACTGCCCCAGCCGCTTCCTTCGTTAGGAGAGCTCACCGAGGTCACCCTTAGTCTGCCTACACTTGAGGCTCGTCCTGTGATTCCCAATAGCAGCATTCGTCGTTACGAGGGCGAAATGGGCGTGTGGCAAATTACGGATGGAGATCTTCGCTTTACACCAATCCAAATAGGCGCAGCTGATTTAAATGGCTCGGTCCAAGTCCTTGAAGGCCTAGCCGAAGGCGACCAAATTGTGAGCTATAGCGAAAAAGCCCTGAGCCAAAACCGTCGCATCAAAGTCGTCGATGCTATTGCAGGTGTATCACCATGATCAGCTTAGCCGGTCGCGATATTTTGCACACCTGGGGTAAATTTGTCTTTACTGGTATAGGTTTGGGCTTACTCATTGGGGTGACATTGGTGATGGCCGGCGTCTATAGAGGGATGGTGGACGATGGCAAAGCTTTATTGGACAACAGTGGTGCCGATATCTGGGTGGTACAAAAAGACACCTTAGGGCCTTATGCCGAGCCATCCAGTCTTTATGACGATGCGTACCGAGCCATTCTGACTATCCCTGGCGTTGCCCAAGCCGCCAATGCGACCTACCTGAATATGCAGGTCGCTAGCGGCGATAAAGAGGTACGTGCCATGGTGGTTGGCATTGCTCCCGGCCAAACGGGTGTCACACCAGGCTGGCCCCCTTATTTGGTCGCTGGGCACCAAATTGTGCGCAGCCACTACGAGGCCGTCGCAGACGTTAGCTCTGGTTTCAAACTGGGCGATAAAATCACGATTCGACGTAATAACTACACCGTAGTGGGCTTAAGTCAACGCACCGTCTCTACCAGTGGCGACCCCATGATTTTTATTCCACTAAAAGACGCTCAAGCGGCCCAGTTCCTTAAAGACAATGATGCCATTTGGCAAAGCCGACGTCGCACCGAATCCAACCCTGCGCTCAATAGACCTCAGATTCCTGATCTTTTGGATGCCATTATCGCCTCACAAAGCACCAATACCTTTGTGAATGCCGTGCTTGTCACCCTTAAACCAGGCTATCACCCCGATGACATTGCCGCCTCCATTCAACGCTGGCAACGGCTCACCGCCTACACCCGCTCACAAATGGAAGCCATTCTCATCGATAAATTAATCGCTACCTCAGCGAAACAAATCGCCATGTTCTTGGTGATCCTAGCCTTGGTCAGTACCGCCATAGTGGCTTTTATTATTTACTCTCTCACCATGGACAAAATCCGTGAAATTGCCGTGCTCAAATTAATAGGCACCCGTAATCGCACCATTGCCGCCATGATTATGCAGCAAGCCTTAGCTTTGGGTGTAATTGGTTTTGTGGTGGGTAAAATCAGTGCCACCCTGACTGCCCCCCTCTTTCCTAAATATGTCCTGCTCAATCCCCAAGACTCCATCGTTGGCTTTGTGGTGGTGCTATTTATTTGCGTAGTCGCCAGCCTGGTTTCGATTCGTATTGCACTAAAAGTCGATCCGGCTGAAGCCATAGGAGGCTAAGATGAACCATCACAACACAACCCAAAATCAAAGCAAGGGGATTCACATCGAAGGCCTAAGCAAACGCTATGGCGAAGGCAGCACTGCCGTAGACGCACTCAAAGACGTGAATATGCACATTGCTCCCGGCGAAGTGGTAGGGCTCATCGGCCCTTCTGGATCAGGTAAAAGCACGCTGCTCAAATGTCTAGGAGCGGTGACGGATCCCACAACGGGGCGCATGAGCTTGGGCGGAGAAGTGATTTTTGATAATGCGTGGAAAGTGCGTGATTTACGGGCCTTACGACGCGATAAAATCGGTTTTGTATTCCAAGCTCCCTACCTGATTCCTTTTTTGGATGTGACTGACAATGTGGCCTTGTTGCCGATGTTGGCCGGCTACTCCAATAAAGAATCACGGGCTAAAGCGCTGCAATTATTAACGGCATTAGACGTACAGCACCGTGCCCATGCCATGCCGGCGCAGTTGTCAGGGGGCGAACAACAGCGTGTGGCTATTGCGCGCGGCTTAGTCAGCCGGCCCCCAGTGATTCTCGCGGATGAGCCCACTGCGCCACTAGACTCTGAGCGTGCCATGGCAGTCATGCGTATTCTGAATGAGATGGCGCGCCAATACGAAACCGCTATTATTGTGGTCACCCATGATGAAAAGATCATTCCCACCTTTAAGCGTATCTACCATATACGAGACGGCGTGACACACGAAGAGGTCGGGCAAGGTCTAGCTCTTGAGTAAATAAAGCGAATCTCACGCTACGCGCTCGTTAAACCGCGTTAACCCACCTGTGGTAAGTCATCGTTTCCACCCTGCCTAGAAAAGTCGGTGACACGGCAGGCTGCGTTTGAGCAATCACCTCTAAGAAAAAGTACGCAAATACAACTGTTCTACCTCAGCTCGTGCCCATTCGGTCCGGCGTAAGAACACTAAGGCGGATTTAATGGAAGGATCGTGTTTGAAGCAATTCACATTCACCTGCTGGGCGAGCCCCTCCCAACCATAATGATTATAAAGTGCCGTCACGATCATCTTGAGCGTGATCCCGTGCAAAGGATTATTTGGCTGTGTCTTCATGTTTCATACCAATAGTTCAACAAAAAAACCCCAAAAGGTTGGTGTTAAGCCAACATCTTGGGGTTAAGTTAGCGCCTAATACACTAACTAAATACGACGATAAAGCAATTACTCTTTTTTAGTAGGCGGCACAGGTACAAACGGGAAAGCATTAAACATGCTAAGTGTTTGGTCTTGCATTTGATCTTGCATTTGTACGAATAGGTTTTTGCTCTGCTCTATGTAATTATTCATGGCGTTTTGCAGCACTGGGGTTTGGCCGGCCATAAACTGTGTCCAGGCCTCTGGTCCTAGTTGAGCACCATATAACCCTTTAGATTGTTCAGCCATGCGCTCTTGAATATCAATAAAGGCCTGGATGTTCTTTTCTAAATAGGTTCCCATCACCC
>DUNB01000131.1 GCA_012839585.1 Alcaligenaceae bacterium
AGTGAAACGCCCTGTGCGGAGCCGCATGCAGGGTGTTGTGGGGGCTGAGGGCTAGAAACCCTCGGCTACCCGATTAGTTGCCAATCTCGCGCTCTGCTTGTTCGTATGTATCGTAGAGTTTTTTCACTCTACCACTGAGCTTCATTCCACCTTTAGTTGCACGATCTGTCCAGTAATGACCTTCCAGTTCGTAAACCGGCACCCCATGAACCTCTAGAGCAAACGAGCCATGATGAATCTCGCTGCGCACGCCTTGAAGCTCAATTTTTGGCTCATTGCGATATACACCTACCAATTTAAAAAGGTCATCATCTTCTTGCTGCTCAATACTATGCGCCACAAGTACTGACTTTGATTCCTTGGTCATTAGGCGGAAGCTAAGGAACGTCAATGATTGGCGAATGACTGCGTAACCATAGATAGGTGCAATTTCCTCCCCAGTCTCTGGGTTTACCCAGCTACTTTTTAGCTCAACCTTCCATGTTCCGCTTAAGTCAGGGCGCTTAACATACCACCCTTTGAATATTTTCCATGACCACATGTATTTATTAAAAAGCGCAACGACAGCTGTAATTACACCAACAACGATGCCAAATGGCTTCACAAAATCCGCGCTCAGCACAGGCATTCCTTGAATCCATAGCGCTAAAATCCAGACAGCAATCGTCAGACCTATGAAAGTGGAAATATGCAGTCGTGTTAACATTATTCGTAACCTATGTAGTCCCAGGCATCGCTCAGAAATCTATGTGCTCCATGTCTCGTCCAAGGCTGAGACGGCCTAAATAAATACTTAAGCTCACTTACCTCACCCCACTCTGAACATTTTTCATCAGTTATTGTATTGTTAAATAGCTCTGCAAGAACTTCTCGAACCATTTGTTTAAATGTCATGTAATTAAAGCGAGAATTGGAAGCATTAAAAACCAAACACTCAACGAGAAAACTGGGAGTATCTTTGGCGGACTGTATTCCGTTTGCAGACATCTCATTGGATAGAGTTTTCAGTATTCGAACTACTCGCTTATACCGCCTGCTGGTAGCATTATTTTTGGCAACTCCATTAGCATAATGTTGCTCTGGCCAGTTCCTTACCCTAGGTGGCTTATAATCATCAGGTATCATTTCTACGCCGGAGATATATGCTGTAGAGGATGTGTACCTTCTATGCTCAAAAAAAGCCGCAACATCGGACTCAACCCGGTAGGTGTTTTCTTTAACATCAAATGATTTGCTGCCCCTTGAGACAGCAGCGCGACCAAATCTTGCAACTAGAGCTTCCTCTAGTTCATTTTTGAATGTAGCGTACGTATAAACACCATCAGTGAAGCTTTTCTCCAGCAGTGCTTTGACATTATCGTCGGGGTATTCAGGGAAAAAAGCATCAAAACAGACCACCCCAATATCAACATCGCTATCTCGGCGAACGTTTACTCGATTTCGATAAGAGCCTTGGGTAAATACTCTGATATCTCGGTTTTGTAGTTTTGGACTTGCCTGAATAGCCTGCCTAATTTGGCGTTCAGCGTTCTCCGCTTTTTCCTGCTCCGTTTTACTCGGGCCTTGAGCCCAAGTTGTGAATACAGATTCCCAGTCTCTACTCATATGATAAATTTTCCTTTGCTGCGACCAGCAACTAACGCCCGGCTTTGGGGCGACCTTGTAGCCGCGCAGCGGCGGAATGGCCGTCCCAGCCCCGAAGGGGCGACAACAGCCGATTGTGTACGCCCAGCATGGGCATGAACTAATGAGGTGAAAGTCCTCTGTAGGAAGGTCACCATCCTTAGCGATTTATGATCGTTATTAGATGTTA
>DUNB01000132.1 GCA_012839585.1 Alcaligenaceae bacterium
CAATCCTGGTGTGCTGTTGAAATGGAGCGAAGGGACGCCTCGTTTAGCGGTTTTGGCTTTTTGGATCTTCACTTTGGTTGGATTTGTGGTGATCGAAATGAACTTGCAGCGACTCTTAAATGTGAGTGTTCGTGCTACCGTACTTCCCTTTTTGATCACTCTTATTATCTTTTTAGCCGTGTTGCTGGGGCTCGCTTTCAGTCTGTTTCCCTTTTTGATTTTGGATAAGGTTACAATTTGGGATGCTGTCCCCGATGTGCAAACCTTGCAGCTGTTGTGGAAAATCAGTTTGTTTACGTTGCCCTTTCTGGTGATGTTTACCTTATGGGTTTACTGGCGCATGTTTGGGTTGTCCCGACCTCCGACTCCCCCACATTTTAAAAACTAAGGCATGGCCTACAAAAAATACCTTCGCTTTACCCGTCAACGTATCCGCAAATGGCACTGGCTATCCGATACGCCGGCGATGTTATGTTGGGCTGTGGTCATGGGGGCTTTAGGTGCTGGGGTGGTGATGCTTTTTTATGAAAGCATCTACTTAATTCAACGTATGGTGACAGGGCAGTCTGGCAGTATTACGCAGGTGACGCGCTCGTTATCTTGGGATATGCGCTTGCTCTTTCCTACATTAGGTGGGTTGGGCGCAGGCTTGCTATTGTGGTTAGCTGGCCGAAAAAAAGCCTCAACGGCTTCGGACTATATGGAGGCTGTGTCGATTGGGGATGGGCGCATGTCATTACGACAAGGCGTGCTGCGCTCTATGTCCTCGCTCTGTACGGTGGCTTCCGGCGGGGCCATTGGACGTGAAGGTCCGATGATTCACCTGTCCTCTTTGGCCGCGTCCTTATTTGGGCGTTTTATCTATATTGCACCCGAACGCTTACGCTTGCTGGTCGCTTGTGGTGCCGCTGCCGGTGTGGCTGCGGCGTATGGGGCCCCTTTAGCCGGCGCGATCTTCGTGGCAGAAATTGTCCTCGGTTCAATGAGCATCCAAACGCTAGGGCCGTTGTTAGTTGCCTCGGCCACGGCCAATATCACGATGCGCATGAGTGACCACTACACCGCCCCCTACGAAATGTTAGGTATGTCTAGTGTGGTGGGGTGGGAGATTGCCACCTTTGTCTTGCTTGGCTTGCTAATCGGGGTGGTTGCGCCAGGCTTTTTAAAACTATTGAACCTCGCCAAACAGCTTTTTGTGCGTAGTGGTTTGCCGTTGATTGCTCGGCTAACGGTGGGTGGTTTCATTTTAGGCTTGTTGCTGATCATGATCCCGGATGTGGCGGGCAATGGCTACAGCGTGGTGAGCTCCTTCTTACACGAGCCGTGGACGTGGTATGCCGTGGTGGCGATGCTGTTCGCTAAGGTCTTAGCAACAAGCATTACGGTAGGTTCTGGCGCCATTGGCGGGGTGTTTACGCCGGCTTTGTTTGTTGGGGCAGCTTTTGGCACGCTTTTTGGACAAGTGGTGCATTGGGTATTACCCGCTCATGGCATAGAGACCTATGTGTATACCTTGGTGGGGATGGGCGCCTTTTTAGGGGCCGCGACCAGTGCGCCGCTGATGGCAATTTTGATGTTGTTTGAAATGACCCTCAGCTACCAGTTGGTATTGCCCTTAATTCTGGCTGGCGTAACGGCTTATTTTATGTCCCGTACCTTGGCCGAGGTCGCCATGTACGATGTGATCTTGGCCCGTGAAAGGGATCAGTTATTACGTTTTACCTTACGCAATACGCGCTTGAGCGAATTAGTGCGCCCGGCCGATACGGTGTTGAAAACGGACTCCACCGTGGGCGATGCCCTACAGATGTTTCTCGATTATCCGGTGCGCTTCATCTATGTGGTGGATGAAAACAACCATTATTTAGGGGTGATTGCACAACCAGAGCTCATGCGCTTATTGATGAACCATAATGATGCGCATGATCAACCTATTGGCGAGGTATTGAAACTGGATTATGTGCAAACGCTCACTCCTGACATGAGCTTAGACCATGCCCAAGAGTTGTTCATCGATTTTGTGGGCGAACGTTTGCCTGTGATTCGTAGTCGTCATGAGCCGCGACTCTTAGGTGTGGTTTATAAGTCAGCTTTACTTGAGAAATATTCAGCCTTAAAGCGCTCTCTAGACGCCAGTAGCGAGGCCTTAGTGAGTTTAAAGCGCTAAAAAGGTCACGTTCTTTAGGCTTCTCATGGTCATGTGATCCCGGCGATGGGCGATGGCTGGCTATAATGGACGATTACGCTTTTCTTTACCTGTGTCTTAATTATGTCTGATCCCGCCCTGAGCGCCCTGCAGCAAATCTTTGGCTACGATGTGTTTCGTGGTGAACAGCATGCCATTATTCAGCATGTGATTGATGGGGGCGACGCTTTAGTTTTAATGCCTACAGGGGGTGGTAAATCCTTGTGCTATCAGATTCCGGCCTTGGTACGTGCTGGAACGGGGATCGTGATTTCTCCACTGATTGCTTTGATGCAGGATCAAGTCGATGCGCTGACCGAGTTGGGTGTGAAGGCCGCGTACCTGAACTCCTCTCAAGACTGGCGTACCGCCAAAGAGGTGGAGCAGGCCTTTATACAAGGCGAACTCGATCTGTTATATGTGGCACCAGAGCGCTTGCTAACGGATCGTTGCTTAGATATGTTGGCGCGTGGTCAGATTTCGTTATTTGCTATTGATGAGGCGCACTGTGTGTCGCAGTGGGGGCATGACTTTAGACCGGAATACTTAGGCCTTTCCTTTTTAGCGCAACGTTGGCCAGATGTACCTCGTATTGCCTTAACCGCTACCGCCACCGCAGAAACACGCACAGAAATAGCCCAACGTCTCAGCCTAGAGCAAGCACCGCACTTTGTGGCGAGCTTTGACCGTCCTAATATCAGTTATCACATCGTAGAAAAATCCGAGGTGCGTAAGCAGCTGCTGCAGTTTATCCAGCAATACCATCGTGGTGACTGCGGGATTGTGTATTGTCTATCACGAAATCGCGTAGAAGAAACCGCGGCCTTTTTACAGTCTCATGGTATTAATGCTTTGCCTTATCATGCCGGTCTTTCTACTGCGCAACGCGCTGATAACCAAAACCGGTTTTTGCGTGAGGATGGGGTGGTGATGGTAGCCACCATTGCTTTTGGTATGGGTGTCAATAAACCAGATGTGCGTTTTGTGGCTCACATTGATTTACCTAAGTCTATCGAAGGCTACTATCAGGAAACAGGACGAGCCGGTCGCGATGGTGAGCCTGCCACCGCTTGGTTGGCCTATGGCTTACAAGATGTGGTGCAACTACACCGGATGGTCAGCGAGTCCAACGGGGATGCGTCTCATTTGCGTAATCAGGCGCGCAAAATTGATGCCATGCTGGGGCTGTGCGAAACCGTAACTTGTCGCCGCCAGCTTCTGTTGGATTATTTTGGGCAACCCATACAACCGTGCGGAAACTGCGATACTTGTCTAGAACCGCCCGAAACCTGGGATGGCACCGTAGCGGCACAAAAGCTGTTATCTACGATTTATCGTTTATGGCGTGAATGTGGTCAAGCCTTTGGTGCGGCACATATTATTGATATTTTACGTGGTAAGGAAACCGATCGCGTCAAAAGTAACAGTCACCAGCGCTTATCGGTTTTTGGGGTGGGGAGCGATTTAGGTGTGAGTGAGTGGCGTAGTATCTTACGTCAGTTGATTGCTCTCAAAATCATAGAGGTTCAACCGGAAAACTATGGCACCTTAAGTCTGACCGAGCAAAGTAAACCTGTGCTTAAAGGCGAACAGGTGGTGATGCTACGTAAGGACACCAAGGTGAAGTCCGTTAGCGCCACACGCCCCCAAGAAGAAACTCTGCCACCCGAAGCACAAGCCTGTTTTGATCGGTTACGTGCCTGGCGTGCCCAGACGGCCAAAGAGCACGAGGTGCCGCCTTATATTATTTTCAATAATGCGACGCTTAAAGAGGTGGCTTTGCTGCGTCCCGCAACCTTACATGAATTAGGACGCATTTCCGGCATAGGAACGAAAAAGCTCGCGTCTTATGGCGCTGAGCTTTTGGCCTGTTTGGATGAATATGAGCAGGCCTTAGTCGAATAGGTCCGGAGTAGCGCGAGGCGGTGTTAAGCCCAGGTGCGCCCAGGTGTTTGGGGTGGCTACCCGACCCCGTGGCGTGCGATGCAAAAAGCCATGTTGTATGAGATAGGGTTCGATCACGTCCTCGATGGTGTCCCGTTCCTCGCTGATGGCGGCAGCTAAGCTGTCCACCCCTACTGGTCCACCATTGAATTTGTGCACAATGGTTTCCAAGAGTTTTCTATCCATCAAATCCAAGCCTAATGGATCGACTTCGAGCATAGAGAGAGCTTGGGCGGCGCAGTTTGCGTCAATGATGCCGTTGTTTTTCACGTCGGCATAGTCACGTACGCGACGCAAGAGTCGGTTCGCAATGCGCGGGGTGCCACGGGCGCGACGGGCGATTTCTAAGGCGCCTTCGTCTACGCAGCTTACGTTTAAGAGCTTGGCGCTACGTTGCACAATGTATTGCAGGTCCGGAATAGAGTAGAACTCCAGGCGTGACACAATCCCAAAGCGATCGCGTAGTGGGTTGCTGAGCATACCGGCTCGGGTGGTGGCGCCGACCAAGGTAAAAGGTTGTAAGTCAATTTTGACGCTGCGCGCTGCTGGGCCCTCGCCAATCAAAATGTCAATCTGAAAGTCTTCTAGCGCCGGATAAAGGATTTCCTCTACGACGGGAGATAAACGGTGGATCTCATCAATAAATAAGACGTCGTTGGGTTCTAGGCTGGTCAAAATCGCCGCTAAGTCGCCGGGACGCTCGAGGACTGGGCCAGAGGTCTGACGGAGTTGTACGCCCATTTCCTGCGCCACAATATGTGCCAAGGTGGTTTTACCTAGGCCAGGCGGGCCAAAGAGCAACACATGGTCTAGGGATTCGCCCCGTCGGGTTGCTGCCGTGATGAAGATCTCGAGCTGTTCGCGCACACGTTGTTGCCCTACATAGTCTTGTAGGGCTTTAGGACGTAAAGCGCGCTCAACGGATTCCTCGTTAAGTGATAGCGGCGCGGCGTCAATGACGCGCTCTGGGAGCGGTGCGGAACTAAGCGAATCAGAATAAATAGCCATAATAGGAAACTGAGTTTTTATCCAGTTATAGTACACCATTCGCTCCGATGCTGAAATAGCGGCTGGGTTGAGCTTACGGCATAATAAGGACTTCTATTGTAGTGCAGCCAAAGGACGTCAACGTGAAATTACCTAATTATGAGGATGTGATGCGAGCCTCGCATCGTCTAGTCAATTATGCACATCACACGCCAGTACTGCAGTCGCAGACGCTGAATGAGCGTTTAGGCGCTCAGGTGTTCTTTAAGTGTGAAAACTTTCAGCGTATAGGGGCATTTAAATTCAGAGGGGGCTACAACGCGTTGGCGAACCTGACCGAGGCACAGCGCCAACGTGGGGTGGTGGCTTTTTCTTCAGGAAATCACGCTCAGGCCGTGGCGTTGGCGGCAAAGTTATTTCAGGTGCCTGCCACCATTGTGATGCCTCGCTCAGCGCCGGCTGCCAAAAAGGCTGCCACGTTAGGCTATGGCGCTACCGTGGTGGAATACGATCGGTTGACTGAAGACAGAGAGCGCATTGCACAGCGGTTTGTGGATGAGCAAGGCATGACCTTGATTCCTCCTTTTGCTCATGCGGATGTGATTGCAGGTCAGGGAACTGCAGTCAAAGAGCTGATCGAAGAGGTAGGCGGGCTCGATGCGTTGTTTGTGCCTTTGGGTGGCGGCGGGCTCTTGTCGGGGTCGTTATTGGCGGCCAATGCCTTAAACCCATCATGTAAGGTGTATGGGGTAGAACCAGAGGGGGGCAATGATGCACAGCAATCACTTGCCAAGGGGGAAATTGTACGCCTTGATTGTCCGCAGGCCATTGCGGATGGGGCGTTGACGCCGGCCTTGGCGCCGATGACCTTTGCTTTGATTCAACAATACGCGGCGGGTGTGGTGACGGTCAGCGATGCCGAGTTGATTTCTGCTCTGCAGTTCTTTGCGTCGCGTATGAAATTGGTGGTAGAGCCCACTGGGTGTTTGGGGGCGGCGGCCGTCATGCAAGAGCGTATCCCGCTAAAAGGAATGCGTGTGGGCGTGCTGATTAGCGGGGGCAATGTGGATTTGGCTCAGTATGGGCAGCTTTTAGCGACCCGATAGGATTTGTAGCGCCTGACGGATGCCCTCAGAGACAGACACATCGGCAGGTACTTTTTTCACGGCCTTATTGGCTTCGGTATTGTTGTAGCCCAAGGCTAATAGTGCATTTAAGATGTCGCTACGATCGGAGGTGGGGGCGGTGGTGCTGACGACACTGACGTCAAACTTATCGCGTAACTCTAGGATCATGCGCTCGGCCGTTTTTTTACCTATGCCCGGGGCGCGGGTGAGCAAAGCAATATCTTGGTTTTGGATGGCGCTGGCTAAATCATCGACGGATAAGCCTGACAAAATACCTAAGGCCGTTTTGGGGCCAATGCCACTGACTTTGATCAGCGTTCTAAATGCTACGCGCTCCGAGGCCTTAGCAAAGCCAAAGAGCACGTGGGCATCGTCACGGATGCTCAGGTGCGTATGCAAGGTGATTTTTCCGCCCACATCAGGCAGGTCATATAAGGTGCTCATGGGGACATCGAGCTCATAGCCAATCCCATTCACATCCACACAAATGGTAGGTGGGTTTTTCTCAATCAGAGTGCCAGTAATACGACCAATCATGACTATTTACCTATAAAGCGACCACCTCGCGTGCGCAAGGTATGGGCGGATAATGAACTGTTGTGTTGTAGCTGCTGTTGTAAGGGCGCATGATGCGCATGGCAAATGGCACAAGCTAAGGCATCCGCTGCATCCGGCGCGGGGGTGCCATTTAAGCGTAGCAAATGCTGCACCATGAGTTGAATTTGCTCTTTGGCTGCATGCCCTTTGCCGACCACGGTTTTTTTGATTTGTAGGGCCGTGTACTCGTGTACCACTAAGCCACTATCTGCTAAAGCACATAAGGCGGCGCCACGGGCTTGGCCCAGTAACAATGTGGTATGCGGGTTGGAGTTCACAAAGACTTGTTCTACCGCACTGTGAGTGGGCTGGTGGAGGGAGGCGAGCTCTCGAATGTGTTCGAGGATGACCTGAAGACGGGCAGCCAGTGGTTGTTCAGTAGGGACCACGATGGTCCCACTGGCAACATACTGCAGTTGCTGCCCTTTGACATCGATGATCCCGAAGCCCGTTTTACGTAGTCCGGGATCTATGCCTAGAATCCGCATTAGTGACGGAAGTGACGCGTGCCGGTAAAGACCATCACGAGGTCACGCTCATTGGCAGCGGCGATGACTTCATCATCACGGATGCTACCGCCGGGCTGGATAATGCAAGTCGCACCGGCATCAGCCACCACGTCTAGCCCATCACGGAAGGGGAAGAAGGCATCCGACGCCACTGCGGAATTCTGTAGGGTCAAGCCAGCATTCTCTGCTTTGATGGAGGCAATGCGAGCCGAGTCCACACGACTCATTTGACCTGCACCCACACCTAAGGTCATGCCATTGCCGCAGAATACAATCGCATTGGATTTCACGTATTTAGCCACATTCCAGGCAAAGAGCATGTCTTGCATTTGTTCAGCGGTAGGTTGCTTGTTGCTGACCACTTTGAAAGCGTCGCTGTTATCGCGGTAAGTATCAGGGGTCTGTACTAACCAGCCGCCGCCTACGCGCTTGATATCGAAGGGGTTATGAGCTTGACCGGCTTTGACCTTAAGGACGCGTACGTTTTTCTTTTCAGAGAAAATCGCCAAGGCTTCTTCGGTGTAGTCCGGAGCAAGCAACACCTCTACAAACTGTTGAGAGACGGCATTGGCTGCTGCAGAATCCACGGTTTGGTTAAAGGCGATGATGCCACCAAAAGCGGAGGTGGGATCGGTTTTGAAGGCGCTTTGGTAGGCTTTGGCAGCGGTTTCACCTAGGGCTACACCACAGGGGTTGGCGTGTTTCACAATCACACAAGCACCGGTTTCAAAGCTGCGCACGCATTCCCATGCAGCGTCGGCATCGGCAATGTTGTTGTAGGAAAGCTCTTTGCCCTGTAGTTGCTCGTAGTTAGCCAATAGGCCTTCACCTACTGTGGCATCGCGGTAGAAGGCGGCGCTTTGGTGCGGGTTCTCGCCATAACGCATGATCTGGTGTTGTTTGACCTGTAGCGTCAATGTTTGTGGCCATTCGGCACGCTCAGGCGTTTGGTCTTGAGCAGGTTCCACGGCAGTTAGGCTGCTTAAATAAGACGCAATCGCACCATCATACGAAGCGGTGTGCGCATACACTTTGGTGGCCAGCTCTAGACGTAGACCATAAGACGTCTGACCGGAGGCATCGAGTTCGGCTAAGACGCGATCGTAATCGCTAGGATCAATCACCACCGTCACACCACCCGCTTGGGTTCCGTGATTTTTAGCGGCAGCACGCAACATGGCTGGACCGCCAATATCGATGTTTTCTACGGCATCCGCAAAGCTGCAGTCGGCTTTGGCGATGGTTTCACGGAATGGGTAGAGGTTCACCACGAGCATGTCGATGCGATCAATCTGGTGTTGCGCTAGGGTGTCTAGGTGAGCTTGGTCATCACGACGAGCTAACAAACCACCGTGAATTTTTGGGTGCAGCGTTTTAACGCGACCATCTAGAATTTCAGGTGAACCGGTGTGTTCGGCTACCTCGGTAACGGTGAGGCCAGCTTCTTTGAGTAGCTTGGCGGTACCGCCTGTAGATAATAGACGTACACCGCGTTGGGCGAGCGCCTGAGCAAATTCAACAATTCCTGTTTTATCGGAAACCGATAAGAGGGCGGTTTGTATCTTCATGATGAGTAACAGTCTTAAAGTTAAGGTTGGATATGATGAGCCAGCAGTTTTTTGCGTAAGGTACTACGAGTGATACCGAGCATTTCTGCTGCCTTAGATTGATTTCCGTTGGTCTTTTCTAGGGCAATTTGTAATACAGGGCGCTCTACGTAGTTGATCACCATCGCTAAAATATCGCGTGGCTGTGAGTCGCCGAGATCAGCAAAATAACGCTCAAGGCTGTCACGAACAGATTGCTCTAGAGGATTAGTGTTGGACATGTTGTTTTCAGTTAAAGCGGTCAACGAGATAAGGGTTCAATCGCGGCCGTGGATTGCACTAAGAAAGCATTTGGGTCGTGTTGATCAAACCAGCTAGCTACAGCGCGTAGCTGTTGTTTGGTGCATTCGATTTTATTGATGGTGGCTAGCCATTCGGCAGCATCTGGCGTATCAGCCAAATACCAACCAATGTGTTTGCGTGCGGAGCGTACCCCGATAAACTCACCATAAAAATCATAATGATCTTCGAGGTGTTCCAGCAAGACATCTTTCATCTCGCCGTATGTCGGTGGATCTAAATGGGTATCGTGCTGCAGGAAATGATTGATTTCCCTAAATATCCAAGGACGTCCTTGGGCAGCTCTGCCTACCATTACGGCATCGGCTTGGGTGTAATCTAAAACATAGCGCGCTTTTTCTGGCGTATCAATGTCCCCATTCGCGATCACAGGAATGCGTAGAGCAGCTTTGACTTCACGAATTGTATCGTATTCGGCCTCGCCTTGGTAAAAGTCGCAGCGGGTCCGTCCGTGTAAAGTAAAAGCGCTGATGCCTGCATCCTCGGCACGTTTTGCCACGCGTAGGGCATTTTTACTGTCGCGATCCCAGCCGGTGCGGGTTTTAAGGGTGACAGGGATTTGATGGGGCAAACAGGCGTTCACCACACTTTCGACGATGCGAGCCACCAGATCTTCGTCCTTGAGCAAGGCGGAGCCGGATAAAACGTTGCACACTTTTTTAACCGGGCAACCCATATTAATATCAATAATATGGGCACCCTTTTGGATATTGAATAAGGCGGCCTCGGCCATCATGTCAGGGTCAGAGCCGGTGATTTGCACGGCAATCGGGTCGGCCTCGCCCGTATGATCGAGACGTCTAGCGGTTTTTACGCTATCCCAGAGACGAGGGTTGCTTGCGGCCATTTCGGTGACGGCATATTCAGCGCCCAAGGCCTTGCAAAGGCGTCGATAGGGGCGATCTGTAACACCCGCCATGGGTGCAACCACGGCCGGGTTGCTAAATGACCAAGATCCAATGCGCATCATAATTAAATACGTAAGCCTTGAAGAAGCTGTCTAGCCAGAGGTTGGCGAGCTAACGCCAAAAGATCCATGCCCAGTAGACCTAAGCCACAGGCGTGTTGAACCAATGGGTTATTGGTTGCAAATACACGTGGTAGAAAATCGGTAACGGTGCCCGTGAGCCAACGATCCGGTTTACGCTGCTGCGCATAGTGAAGCAAGGCAGAGGTGGGGTCTGTGTCTGGGCTGGCTAACCAAGGGCGCAGGGATAAGGCGAGTTGGGCTGTATCACGCAAGCCCAAATTGAGGCCTTGTCCGGCCACAGGGTGTAAGGTTTGGGCGGCGTTACCTAAGGCCACCGTATAAGGTGCCGGTAATGATGGGCCGGCCGCCAAGGCCAAAGGAAACTCAAAACGCTGGCTAATCAGATCCAGATTACCCAAGCGTGCCCCAAAAGCCTGCATAAGTTCCGCGTTAAAAGCGTGGCGTTCCATGTGTTGTAGCGCTGCGGTGCGTGCGGGAGGATTACACCAGACGAGTGCATAGCAGTCCGCTTGGTTTGGGTGGGGAAGCAGCGCCAGAGGGCCTGAGGCGGTAAAGCGCTCAAAAGCCCAATCTTTTTTGGGATGACTGCTTTGGACCGTAGCTAAAAGAGCGTGTTGATTGTATTCCCGTTTTAGTTGCTCTGGACGCAAACCACCAGACTGCACCGCAATCGCGGTCGTGTATTGTTTGGCGTCGGCCTGAATCACAGCATAGGGGTTGGATTGGGCACAGGTACGTGCTGGGGCCTCGACCTCTACATAATGAATCGCACTTTGCTGCACGGCTTGGCGTAAGTCATGAAGTAAATCATCATAATTCACCACGCTGCCCAATAGGTTCACGTCCAACTCGTCAGGCGTAATAAGAGTACGGCCTAAACGTCCTTGCTGAGACACATGCACGGTATGAATAGGGGCTGAGCGTGTGGGCCACACATGGAGTTGCTCTAAGAGTTGGCGGCTGCCATGGTTAAGCGCCAAGGTGCGCGGATCGAGTTGGGATCCGTGTGGAGGAGGTTTTTGTCCAAACAGAGCAATACGAGTACTGGGATTGTGGTGGTGTAACAATAAGGCTAATACACAGCCCACCGGACCAGCCCCGCAGATGGCAATGTCAAAATCAAGGCGCGTCATAGATAGCAAGCAGCAAGAGGTGCGTAATCAATCAAATAAGGCTATTGTAAAGGATAGCGGGTTTTAGGCGGGAAACTTTAGGCTTTTCAACGAGTCCAAGCCACAATCGCGTAAACTATAGGTTCTTTTATTTTGACTCAGATAACCCAATGACTGTATTGGACTGGCTCACGCCGTGGGAGTTCTCCCCCTCGTTAATCCTTATTTTTATCCTTTGTGCCGTGTTGTTTTGGCGCGGCACCCGTGTGCGTCAGGTACAGCGTTGGCGCCAGTGGTTGTTTTGGTTGGGCTTTGTAGGGCTTTACCTCAATCTACATACCTTGGTGGATTATTACTCCGAACGTATGTTCTTTATCCACCGCATACAGCACTTGTTTTTGCATCACTTGTTGCCCTTGATGGTGATGCTGTCCTATCCGGGACAGGTGATGCGGGCCGGCTTGCCACTCAAGTGGCGACGTAAGCTCAGGGATGGACTGCAGACACGCTGGGGCGGGGCGCTGCAGCGGTTATTCACCCATCGCATTCTGGTTCCCTTCTTGTTTGTCTTCTTTGTGCTGGTGTGGTTGCTACCCGTCCCGCAGTTTTACTCGATGATTGATTGGCGTCTATATCGGGTTATGAACTGGTCGGTGGTGATCAGTGGCTTTATGTACTGGAATTTAATTCTGGATCGTCGCCCGGCGCCGCCTGCCGCGATGCGTCCTTGGGCGCGCGTGGTCTCACCATTGTTGACCATGGCGCCGCAGATTGTAGCTGGGGCTTACATCACTTTTGCTACCGTTGATTTGTATCCTATTTTTGACTTATGTGGTCGGGCAATGCCCAGCTTTGATGCCCTCAAAGATCAGGCGGTAGGTGGCTTGATTATGTGGGTGGCGGCGGGTTTGGTTGAAACCTTTGGTGTGGTGTATGCCTTAGCGACCGCCATTCGCTTATCCGCCAAAGGTCGTATGCGTTCTGAGGCGTTGGATAGGATACGTTTAGGAAACGTGACGACTAGCTCTTAGGAGATTGCAGTATGAGTAAACCCGTTTTAAGGCGCTTAGTGGCTGCCACATTAAGTTTGCATCTCACATTGGCTGCGCCAGTGATGGCTCAGCCCATGGGAATTCCCAGCATTGGCTCGGCATCCGGGGCAGAGCTCTCTCCCAACTTAGAGCGAACCTTGGGGAATGCCATTATGGAGCAGGGGCGGCGTGACCCTCAGTATGTGTCAGACCCGGTCATTAACCAGTACCTAACGCAGCTAGGTCAAAGACTAGCGCGCCACTCCTCTGTGCCATTGCATTATGACATTCAGGTGTTTGCCTTACGTGATTCCAGTATTAACGCCTTTGCCTTGCCTGGCGGGTATGTGGGAATTAATACGGGCCTGATGGCTGCGGCAGACAGCGAATCGGAATTGGCCTCAGTCGTGGCGCATGAGATTGCGCACGTCGCACAGCGCCACGTGGCACGAGGTATGACCCAAAGCTCTGAATCCAGTCACCTGATGATCGCTTCCCTAGTGGGAGCTTTATTGGCTGGACTAGCAGGCAGTGCAGATTTAGCCATGGGCGTGGCAGCTTTTGGGCAGGCTGCAGCGGTAGATAGACAGCTCGGGTTTTCAAGACAGGCAGAACAAGAAGCCGACCGAGTTGGCTATCAGATGCTACAAGGCGCGGGGTTTAATCCGGCGGGGATGGCGGAGATGTTTAAGCGACTGATACAGAGTTCGCGCTTAAACGAGTCCCCTAATGCCTATGCGACTACACACCCTTTATCTTCACAGCGACTCTCCGATGTGGAAAATCGTCTGGTCACAGGTACGAAGCAAGCGTATAACGAGAGCGATGATTTTTGGTTTGTGCAAGCCGCAGCAATGGTGATTCAGGCCCAAGGGGGCTCTGCTTTACAGACGTTGCAGCAACGCTTAACTAGCTTAACCACAAGTCGTACCGGGGTTTCACAAGCCGCGGCCTATTATGGTTTGGCTTATGCGGCCAAGCAACGTAGAGACTTGGCAGGAGCTCAGCAGTATCTGCAACAAGCCTTAAAAACGGGGGTGGCCTCGACGGCGATGGATGTGCTGCAGGTGGAGCTGCTTTTGGCTCAAAAGCAAGCTGGGGCCGCCTTACAGCAAGCCCAATTAGCGTGGAAAAAATGGCCGCAAAATCAGGCTGTAGCCTTGGTTTTGATCGAGGCGATGCAAAAAAACAACCAACTGGTGCAGAGCATTCCTTTTTTAGAGCAACGCATTGTGCAGTGGCCTAAGGAACCCCGCTTTCATCAGCTATTGGCCTTAGCTCTAGAACGCTCCAATAAGCCGATTGAAGCGCGTCAGGCAATGGCTAATTATTATCTTTTAGTCGGAGCCGTGCCCAGTGCGGTGTCACAATTACAGCAGGCTCGTGATCAAAGCACGGACTTTTATGTGCAGTCTACGTTAGATGTGCAGATTAGAGACTTAAGAGAACAATTAGAGCGTGACCGCCTGTTGCTTGAGCGCTTTAAAGGCTAGATCAATCAAGTTGTATTGCCCTACTAGGTACCCGTTTCAAAAAAACGCGCTATACGGGTGGGTAACCAGTGAATGGTGCCGGGAAAGGCGCCTGTGGTGAAGCCCACATGTCCTCCCTGCTCTGGTTGATGCAATAACACGGCATCAGAGCAGTCCTGTGGCCGCGGTAAAGATTCCGCAGGGATAAAGGGGTCGTTTTTTGTGTTCAGAATCAGAGTGGGGACGGCGATGTTTGGCAACAGCGGTTTGCTAGAAGACTGTGTCCAATAATCTAAGGCGTTTTTATACCCATGCATGGGGGCGGTGTACACATCATCAAAGTCACGTAGCGTTTTGCTCAGACCTAAACGTAATACATCGATCATGCCGGGAAAGCGCTTGGATTTTTCTAAGACCTTGGCTTTCATGGATTTAAGAAAATGAGGGCTATAAACCCACTTGCCAATCGGACGATCTGAAAGCGCTTGGCCGCAGCTGACCAGGTCCATCGGTACCGAGATGGCTGCCGCAGCACGCAACCAGGAAGTATTTTCTGCTTGTTCGCCTAAATGTTTAAGCAGCGCATTGCCCCCTAGGGACACCCCCACTGTGTGCCAAGCTAGCTGGGGCAGACGTTCGCGTACGGTGTTGAGTATAAATTGAATTTCAGCACTATCACCGGAATAGTACGTGCGTGCCATGCGGTTAGGGAAGCCTGAACAGCTACGAAAATGGGCAACCACCACAGCCCAACCTCTTGCTCTAAAGTACTGAGCAATGGATTGGGCGTAATGACTTTGGCTGCTACCTTCTAGACCATGAAATAACACCAGTGCCTGAGTATTGCTTGCTTGGGATAGGTTGGCCCAGTCATCGTCCTGCATCCAACGTCGGGCAGCTGTTTTCTGTAGCTGCGCATCATGGGGGGCAGTGGCTCCCGAGGCCAATTTATCGGCAAATAGTCCCGGGGCGGTCCAGTCCAAGTCCAAAAAGTCACCATCTGGCGTATTGATGCGTTCCCGCACAAATGCGATGCGATGATGGCGTGCTATATAGGCACTATAAATGGTTTGCAAATGACCGCCTGGTAGCCAAATAGGCGAAGGGCAGTCAGCAAGATCAATTTTGGCAGTCACAAATAGTTAAAAGCGAAGGAGGTAAGAACAGGATATGTGGTTATTCTGCGTTAGAGTGGGTAGCAAGCTGATAGGTAGCGCTACAATAAGGACAACTTGCTGTGCCGTTTTTTTCGATTTCTATATAAACGCGAGGGTGCATACTCCAGAGGGGGGAGTTTGGACCAGGGCAGTAAACAGGTAAATCAGAGGCTGTTACAGTAATGGTCTCGAATTGTTTTTGATTTTGGGGCGCGCTCATGTTGGCTCCTTTGTGGCTGATAGGCAAATAATAGATAATTGTAGCAAGCCCTAGCTATCCTTGGCGCTATTTAACTCAGGAGACATGGTGTCATTACAGAATAAACGACGACTGCGGGCATTATCTGCTCAAGAGCGTCACAATTTTAGCTTAGGTACGCGGGATGCGTCAGCGGCTTTGGTTGCGACGGGTATTTGGGGTTTTGTAACGGGCATTGCGATGCTTAAGTCAGGTCTCTCTGAAACCTACGCGGGTTTGATGACACTGTTTGTGTACGCGGGCTCTGCCCAGCTTACCTCTTTGCCTTTGATTGAGTCAGGGGCGCCGCTTTGGCTTATTTTTGCTGCGGGTTTTATCGTCAATATACGATTTATTATTTTCTCTGCAGCGCTACAACCGTTTTTTCGCCATTACTCTTGGCGTAGACGGTTGTTCTTAGGCTACATCACCACGGATATTTCTTTTGTTCTGTTTATGTCACGCTTTGGCGGTCATAAGCCTGTGGGCGAGTCGCAACATCTGTGGTATTTTTTGGGGATGGTGATTCCGTGTTGGTTGACATGGCAGGCTTCGTCGTTTGCAGGGATTTTATTAGGAGGGTTCATTCCTCCTACGTGGGGCTTAGAGTTCGCTGCGATTTTGGCGCTGATGGCCGTGATTATGCCTTTGCTTAACACACGTCCTTTCTTTATGTGCTTACTTGCTGCGGGCGTAGTGGGTTGGGTAGGCCAGCTACTGCCGTTGCGTTTGGGACTGGTGGCTGCCGTCATTGCCGGAGTCATTGCTGGCGTGGTGACAGAGCAACTACAACACAAAAGGAGCACCTAAATGCCATTTACACAGTATGATTGGTATATATTAGGTGTAGTGGCTTGTTTAACCGTAGTTAGCCTGATAACACGGGCAGGTTATTTTTTGTTTGGCGATCATTTGCCATTACCTGATGGGGTGCGGCGCGCACTACGTTATGCGCCAGTAGCTGCCCTCACCGCTATTATTCTACCTGAAATTCTACCGTGGTCGGCTCAGGAAAATCCTGGCTTAGACCCTTACAAACTGATTGCGGCCTTGGTTGCCGTGCTGGTTTATTTTCGCACACATAATGCTGTGTGGTTAATGGGTTCCGGCATGATGGCGTATTGGCTATGTAGAGCCTTGTTTTAGTTGGCTTGTGCCGCAACGCAATACACATTCTAAATGAAAGACACAACCGTAGATTCTGTTCCTAGCTTTTCCAGTTTTGGTTTACACCCTGACTTACTCTCTTCCATTTTAGCCACTGGCTACACCACTCCGACCCCTATTCAAGCCAAAGCCTTGCCTGTAGTGATGCAAGGCCGTGATGTCATGGGGGCGGCGCAAACCGGTACGGGTAAAACCGCTGCCTTTTCACTACCTATCTTACATAGGCTGATGCCTTTTGCGACCACCAGTGCGTCGCCAGCTCGTCACCCCGTTCGTGCCTTGATTTTGACCCCAACACGGGAACTCGCTGACCAGGTGGGTGAAAGCGTTAAGTTATATTGCAAAAACACACCGTTACGTTCTGCCATCGTTTTTGGTGGTGTGGATATTAGAGCGCAGCGCGACGAGTTACGTCGGGGCTGTGAAATCTTAATTGCAACGCCTGGTCGTTTGCTGGACCATATAGAACAAAAGAACGTCAGCTTGAGCCAAGTCGGTATTTTGGTGTTAGATGAGGCCGACCGCATGCTGGACATGGGTTTCTTGCCCGATTTGGATCGCATCGTACGTCAACTGCCCAAACAACGCCAAAGCTTGTTGTTTTCTGCCACCTTTAGTCCGGAAATCCGCAAATTAGGTAATGCTTTTTTGAATGACCCGGTCAGTATCGAAGTCGCTGCACGGAATGCGACCGCAGACACCGTGGCACAAAGTGCTTATGCGGCAGAGGGCGATGACAAGCGCGCTGCGGTCGAACACATCGTGCGCAGCAAAAAACTCAGCCAAGTCATTGTGTTTACGAATACGAAGGTCGGCGCCAGTCGTTTAGCGCGTCATTTAGAGCGCAATGGACTAAAAGCCGAATCTATTCATGGTGATAAAAGCCAAATTGAACGCATGAAAGTGCTAGAGGCCTTTAAGGCCGACGCGCTCGAGGTGCTCGTGGCTACCGATGTCGCGGCGCGTGGATTGGATGTGGCGGGTGTACCATGTGTAATTAACTACGACTTACCTTTTAATGCCGAGGATTATGTACACCGAATTGGGCGTACAGGGCGTGCTGGAGCCAAAGGCGAGGCGATTGCTTTAGTTAGCGCTGAAGAAAGCCATCTGTGGGATGACATCCAAAAGCTAATTGGTAGCAAAATGAGTTTGCAGAAACTGGATTTGCCATCAACCGCTCAGGTTCAACCTTCGGCACGCGCACCCCGTGGCCGTGAGAATCATCGAGAGCGTGGTCATAGAACCCATAAGCCTCAGGATGAGATCTTCTATAAGCCTTACCAGCCCAATACCGTTGCCGTGGCTGCGAAAAATAAAACCACAGCCACACAAAATGGTAACGGTAATAAAAAACGCTCTGTGGGCGTATTACTTGGCGGCGGCCGTTACTAACTGTTCGAAACTAGCAACAGGCGCCACAAACTGAGGGTTTTTCTCGGCCTGTTGCAAAAGACGATCGATATGCTCAGCAAAGGGCAATAGGGGACCATAAAACAAGGTCCCTTTTTTATTTTGTATCAAGATGGTGGGGAAGTCTTCGATGTCCTCATCGATAAGCAGTTCCTCGTGTTCTTCTACATCCACCCAAACAAAGCAATGGTATGGGTATTTTTTTTCTAATGATTCGATTTGAGCCTCAAAGCCCTGGCAGGTTCTGCACCACGCCGCGCAAAAGCACACAACTATATATTCGTTGTCGCTAAGGCTTGATAACTTTTGTTGTAGTTCTTTTTGGTCTTTTTGCGGATAAAGCATGAATTACACCTTAAAATCAATGATCGATCTATCATAGTGCGAAAAAGGCATTTTTATTTATTATGACCTCTATTTCTACCGAATTACGTCCTCAACCACAAAAAACAGCTGGCCAGCGCATACAGCAGGCCTTAAGTCGCGCGTTGAGCTCGCAGCTACATCCTAAAATGCTAGGCGCCTTATTGCTGCCTTTTTTGGTGGCATTTTTTGGTGCTATTGTCCTGCTGTGGTTATTTTGGACGCCAGTTAAAGAGTTAATCGCAGATTGGCTAATGCAATGGGGAGTGTTAGATGCTCAGGCGGATTTATGGATTGTGGGCATAGGCTTATTTGCCATTAAAACGCTAATTGTGCCTTTGCTGGCTATAGGGACGTTATTGCCGTTGGCTGGTATCGCCGGGTTGATTGTGTCTGCGGTGATGGTGATGCCCATTGTGCTGTCTTTTGTGCAGAAAAAATCGCACCCTAACTTGAAAAAACAAGGACAAAGCGCTTTTAGCTATAGTGTTGCCAATTCTTTATGGGTGGGGCTTTTGTTTGTACTAGGTTGGATGTTGACCTTGCCGTTATGGTTAATTGCGCCGCTGGCATTGATTTTGCCCGTGTTTTGGTGGAGCTTTGCGTTTACTCGTCTATTACGTGTGGACTCAGTGGTCGAACATGCTAGTGCTGCAGAGCGTAAAATACTACTACAACGACACAACAAGGAATACTGGTTATTGGGTCTGGTAATGTCTTTGTTTAATTTGTTGCCACCGGCCTGGTTCGTTCTGCCTGTGTTTTCCTCTTTGGCTTTTGCACATTTTAATTTGTCAGCTCTAGAGGACTTGCGTGCAGAAACCACCCTAAATAGTCATGAGTTAACGCTTTAGTTTTTAAAGGTTTGGTATGAATAAACGGCACACTCCTGCGATTCGCTTAATTATTATTGGTGATGAGATCCTGTCGGGGCGTCGACAGGACAAGCATTTTTCGCACATGGTTAGCTTGCTCAAAGCGCGAGGGCTCAAACTAAACAGCGCACAAATCATCTCTGACGAGCCAGATCACATTGAGCAAACTTTGCGTGCTAGCTTTGCGACAGAGGATATTGTGTTTAGTTGTGGGGGCATTGGTGCTACGCCAGACGACCAAACTCGTCAGGCGGCTGCTCGTGCCTTAGGGGTGGGCTTGGCCTTACATCCCGAGGCCGAGGCCTTAATTACCGAGCGCACCCTAGAAATGGAACAGGCACGGCAGAATCCGGCTCCGGTGGATATGTCCACACCCGAAAACCAGCAGCGTCTACAAATGGGCGTTTTTCCTATAGGTGCGGAAATTGTGCCAAACCCTTATAACAAAATCCCCGGTTTTTTTATTCGTAATCATACCTTTATGCCCGGTTTTCCCGTAATGGCTTGGCCCATGATGGAATGGGTTTTGGACAATAAGTTTTCTGACTTGCATCATCAACAAAGTCTAACCGAATATTCTTTCTTGGCTTTTTCTCTGCCTGAATCACGCATTACACCTGCTTTAGAACACTTAGAGCGGCAATGGCCTACCGTTAAAGCGTTTAGCTTACCCAGCGTAGGTGATGAGGGGCGACGTCCTCATATTGAACTAGGCGTTAAAGGCGAGCCTCAAGCCTGTGTAGACGCTTTGGCGTATCTAAAAGAGCAGGTCGTGGCGGCAGGGGGACAGTTAGGCGTATTAGGGTAAAGCAGGGCTTGTCATGTGGAATCGATTTCCATATTATGGGATTTTTGCAACGCACCATTTTTTCCCTTTATATCGGTTAATTTTTTATGCTAGCTGCTAAAACCATGCCAACAACAGGTTTAAGTTCTGGGTTGATCACTATACAAGTTTTAGAGCGCGCCATGATTTTGCTAGACGAACTGGCCCGTCAGTCTGAGCCCATGGCGCTAAAGGACTTGGCTAAAGCGACCGGTTTACATACGTCGACCACGCATCGTATCTTGAATGATTTAGTGGTGGGACGTTATGTAGAGCGAGTCGATAGCGGTTTATATCGACTCGGGATGCGTCTACTAGAGCTAGGCTCTTTGGTTAAAGGGCGTCTAAACGTACGCGCTGTTGCCGCGGGTGCGATGCGCGAGCTACATAAAGTCACAGGACAAACAGTAAATTTAGCCTTACAGCAAGGCGATGAAATTGTTTATGTAGAGCGTTCCTGGAGCGAAAACTCCGGCATGCAGGTAGTACGTGCGATTGGTGGACATGCGCCACTGCATTTAACCTCTAGCGGTAAATTGTTTTTATCTGAATTAGATACGCGGCAGGTACGAGCGTATGTGATTCGCACCGGTTTAGCAGGTAATACACGCAATAGTATTACTCAGGTCGCTGATTTAGAAAGTGAACTCGCTCTGGTACGTAGACACGGTTACGCAAGGGACAACGAAGAGCTTGAACTAGGGGTAAGGTGCATCGCTGCGGGCATTTATGACGACACCGGCACTTTGGTGGCTGGGCTGTCTTTATCGGCGCCCTCTGAGCGTTTACGCGACTCCTGGATTCCTTTGCTACAGGATACGGCCCAAGCTATTTCTCTGTCTTTAGGTTTTGATCCACAACGTGATGAACGTCGTAGCTAATTACTACGCAGGTGATGGGTACGATATTGCTTTAATTCGATTTTTGAAAAAAATGCTGTGCTGCAGCATTATTGCCACACAATCAGGTCAAGTATCATTTTGGTACTTGACCTGATTGTGTATATAGGTACAATGAAGTTGTTGTTGCACTGCAGCATTGATGCAACATGGAAGGTTTTTCCGTCAAGCTAAAACGGTTTAGGCCTTCGGTAATTTTAATTATTTATGTCGAATTAGCCTCTCAGTAAAGGAAAACACCATGAGCGTACCAGCACAACAATTTCTATCTACACAACAACAAAACATTGAAAATCTAATCTCCGCCCAAAACCACATTTTCTCTGGTTTCGAGCAGTTGGTTAACCTAAACATCAAATTATTCAAAAGCTCTTTGGATGAAATCGCAGAAAAATCGCAGCAAGTTGCCGGTCTAAAAGACGTACAACAAGCCGCTTCTTTTGCTACAGAGCTAGCACAGCCTTCTGCTGAAAAAGTTTTGGATTACGGTAAAAATGTATTCGAAATCATCAGCGGCGTGCAAAAAGAAATCACTCAGCTTGCTGAAAAGCAAATTGCTGACACCCAAACCCAAGCAGCTGATTTCGTTGAGCAGCTTGCTAAAAACGCACCAGCAGGTAGCGAAAGCGCTGTTGCTTTAGTGAAATCTGGTTTGGTTGCTGCCAGCAACGCAACTGACACGGTATTAAAAGCCACTCGTCAAGCCGCTGAGCTAAACGAAGCTAACGTAAACGCTGCAACAGGCGCTGTAATGAAAACAGCAGAACAAGCCGCTGAAGTTGTAGAAAAAAACATCAATCGCGCACGTAATAACGCGAGATAATAGAATTGTCTTGCCTTGCTAGGGGTAGTAAAGGCTAGGCAATGCTTGGCATAAATAACAAAAACAGTATTTATGCCATTTCTGTGTGGTGTGTTGTATTTGATAGCCCTTGGTTTTTAACCAAGGGCTTTTTTGCGTTGAAGTGTTTAGCGATGCATCAGATTATGGATGGCATCCACGCAGTCACGGATTAACAAAGGCCCTTGGTAAATTAAGCCGGTGTAGAGCTGTATGGCATTTGCCCCTGCTTGAATTTTTTCTACAGCCTGTAATCCAGAGTTAATACCGCCCACACCAATGATGGGGTAGTCAGCACCTAATTGTTGACGCAAGCGCGCGATGACTTGTAAGGAAAGGTCATGTACAGCAGGGCCGGATAGCCCCCCTTGTTCGTGAGCGTTGGGCTGGTTGGCAACGTAATCGCGGCTTAGGGTGGTGTTGGTAGCGATGATGCCATCAATATGGCATTGCTGCACGGCTGTCGCAATGCTGTCGGTTTGCGCGGTGTCGATGTCAGGGGCAATTTTGACCGCAATGGGCACATAGCGACCATGTAGCTGTTGGAGTTCGGTGCGACGCGCATTGAGTGCGCTGAGCAGTTGAATGAGTTCATTTTCGCCTTGTAGCGCACGTAAGTTTTGCGTGTTGGGTGAGGAAATATTTACCGTGACGTAATCGGCGTGAGCGTAAACGCCGTCCAGGCCTTTTAGGTAATCATCCGTGGCATTTTCGATGGGAGTGGCGGCGTTTTTACCAATATTGAGTCCTAACGTACCGCCATTTTTACGCCATTGGCTTTGTTGCACATTATGAATAAACTGCTCTAGCCCATCATTATTAAAACCAAAGCGGTTAATTAAGCATTGTTTGGCTGGAATGCGGAAGAGGCGTGGTTTTGGATTGCCGGGTTGTGGCAAAGGTGTGACGGTCCCCACCTCTACAAAGCCAAAGCCCAAGGCGCCTAGGGCATCAATATGCGCTCCGTTTTTATCCAGACCAGCGGCTAGGCCAACGGGATTTTTTACATTTAGCCCCATGAGCTTGGTCGGTAGCAGAAGCTCTTGGCTAATGAGTCCGGCCGCCTTTTGATGCATCTTATCAAGCCAATGTAAGGTGAACTCGTGTGCTTTTTCAGCATCCATGCGAAATAAAGCAGGGCGGATTAGACCGTAGGTACGAAGTAATAAAGACATATTAAGGGGTGGGGGCAGAAACCCATTTGCCGTTTAAAAAGAGTTGATAAGGAGCAAAGCGTGTTTTATAAGCCATTTTACGACTTTGCTCGATCCAATAACCTAAATATAGCCAAGGTAATTGTAATTGTCGGCAATAGTCTATTTGCCACAAAATGCCGTAGGTTCCCAAACCCGCGGCGTGGGGATCAAAAAAGGTATAAACCGCTGAAATACCATGATGCAGCTCATCAATCAGGGCCACCATTTTTAGCGTGTCCCCATCACGAAATTCGATGAGATACGAGTTCACGTGGCTGGCGAGTAAAAAATCGATGTACTGGGACTTATTCGCATTATCCATGTCTGAGCCGGTGTGACGGGCCGCTTGGTATTCTCTATAGAGCGCGTAGTGTTCTTCGTCCCAGACTAGAGGCTTTCGTATGGCTCGTAGGTGTTGAAATTGTTTTAACGTGCGCTTAAAGCTGCGACGAGGAGTGAAGTGGTTCACGTCGACTCGTATGGGGGTGCAGGCTTGACAGTGATCGCAATGGGGCCTGTAGGTAAAGGTGCCACTGCGTCTAAAACCCACATCAATCAGCGCACTGTAATTGTGCGTATTGATCTGATGGGCAGGTGCCGCGACTAAAGAGCGTGCACGCTTTTGCTCTAAGTAGCTGCAGTCATAACTAGAGGTTGCGTAAAACTGAATGGCACTAAAGGCAGAGTTATTCACTTGATCCATCGTCTAGGTCTATAGGAAGCGGATGGAGTTCCCCCTGTGCGCTGAGCTGGCCTGTAGGCCACGGTGCGGTATCTAAGGCCGTGTAATGCCGAAGTAACTCAATAAAATCAGCGCGAGGGACGATATGAGCACCTAAGCTAAGCAAATGAGCGGTTTCTTGTTGGCAGTCTATGTATTCGATCTGAAAGCGTTGCTGTAAAAATTGCGTCAAGTAATACAGGGCGATTTTACTGGCATCAGAAACTAAGCTGAACATGGACTCGCCAAAGAAAAAACGCCCTAACCGCGTACCATACAAACCACCGACTAATTCCGTGCCGCGCCAGACCTCGATGCTGTGAGCATAGCCTGCCTGGTGTAGTCCGTGATAGCCCTCAATGATTTCTCTGGAAATCCAGGTGCCCTCTTTATCTGCACGAGTTAGACCACATTGGGTGATCACATCCAAAAAGGCGACGTCCGTTGTGATGCGCAGAGGGGCATCGGGGTTGAACTCTTGTCGTGCTATTTGTCTACACTTTTTTGCCAGAGACTTAGAGAGCTTAAACTGATCGCACTGCAAAATCGTGCGTGGATTCGGAGACCACCACAAGATAGGTTCGCCAGGGTTATACCAAGGAAAAATACCGTTTTGATAGGCATTGATTAGGCGAGGCAGGCTTAAGTCTGCCCCAGCTGCTAATAAGCCGTTGCTGAGCGCCATTTCCACAGGAGGAAAGGGCTCATCGGAATGAATCCAAGGTATAGAGATGGCGGGCATTATAACGATTTATTAATGGTTTTCGCTAAGGCTGTACTGGTGTACGGCAAACTGGCCTTTTTCCCTGTCGGCCAAGTAGTGCTCAATGGTGGTGCTGACGGTCCTAAAAGACAGGTTATCCCAGGGGATTTCGTCAAAATCAAAAAAGCGAGCCTCTAGTGATTCGGAGCCTGGGTTTAATTCAGGGCTAGTCACTTTGGCCAGGTAGTAGACATGGACTTGGCCGGCTTCAGGCACATCAATGACGGTAAAGAGCTGTCCTAGCTCTAGGTGAGCACCGGCTTCTTCGTCGGCTTCGCGCATGGCGCCTTCAGAGGTACTTTCTTTGAGCTCCATAAAGCCCGCTGGTAAGGTCCAAGTATTGTAACGCGGCTCAATAGCGCGACGACAGAGGAGGATTTTATCTCCCCAAATAGGGACGACCCCGACCACATTGCGGGGGTTTTGATAGTGTACCGAACCACATTGCAAGCACACATCTCGCACCCTATTGTCATCAGGCGGAATAATACGCGCTAAGGGGTTTGCGCATTGTGTGCAGTAGTGAAGAGTGCGGGGATTAGGGAAGTAGAAATCAGAAGGGCTCGTCATAACGTTCTATAAAATTAGACATGTGTTGCCGATTGTAGAACACTTGCTGTGAGAGCAGTAGCCCGTTAGGGATTTTGATTAGCGACTAAGCTGCAATCAGCCTGCAGTACGAGGCCACTAGGTGCCCAAAAACAAAAAAAGCCGCTGATTAAAGCGACTTTTTTAAACATTTGGAGGCGCAAACCGGAATCGAACCGATCTACACGGATTTGCAATCCGGTGCATAACCACTCTGCCATTGCGCCATTGCAATAAAGAATTATAAGTGTACTTTTGGTTTTTTGCAAGTTTTGGGTGAATGCTCCGCTTGGCTCAGGCAAGGGGCCGTGTTCTTTTCAGAGGCGGTCACCTTGGTTGAGTGAAAAGCGTATAATTTGACGCAGGGACGATACAGGATGTACCTGTTTTAAAGCCCTTATTATCCGGCTCAGATCGAGATCTCCCTTATCTTAAAGGTCATCAGCTTATGCTAAGAAAACGTCTGCTACGTACGGGGCTGCTATTGGGAATAGCCGGGATGTTAACGGCTTGTGCCAGCATGTCTGAGCAAGAGTGTTTGACAGCGAACTGGGTAGACCAAGGCTATAGGGATGGGAGCCGCGGCTACCCGGCATCACGTATATTTGATCATCAAGAGGCTTGCGCTAAGGTAGGGGTGGTGCCCAATCAACCACTTTACACCCAAGGACACAATCAAGGCATAGAGGAATACTGTCAGCCAGAAAATGGTTGGCGCGAGGGGCGCTTAGGGAATACCTACAGAAATGCGTGTCCGGCACATTTAGAGTCTGCTTTTTTACGCCAGTACCACGAAGGGACCCGGGTTTATGAAGCCGAACGTTACGTAGCGGAACTACACAATCGACTACGCCGTTTAGAGAGTGCTCTGATCCATGAGAAAGATGACAGGGTGCGTAGATCTATACGTAGAGAACTGCGCCAGTTGGATATGGAGCTGATGCATGCCCGGGGACGCATGCTGTTTATAGATAGGGGCTTTCATCCAAGGGGCTTTCCCTATTAATGATGGAAGCGGGTCGGTGATGGGGTGGTAGTAGGCCTTGAGATGCATGAGACCGGTAATGGTCAGGGCTGACTCGAGGCCTAGGTGTAGAAAATAAACGACTCGTAGGTGTTAACGACCCATCAGGGTGTTTTTGATTTTTTGGTCGGTTTTGTATTGGCTGAGCGCGTAGGTGGCCCAGATGGCGGCAGGGATCCAGCCGATCAAGGTGATTTGCAAAATCAAGCAAAAAATGCCTGCAAAAGGACGCCCGATGGTGAAGAACACGGTAAACGGTAAAAAGATGGCTAAAAGCAGACGCATAATAAATCCTTGATAAAGCGGAAAAAAGCGTTAGGAAAGCCAGCTATTATAGTGAGCTGGCCCCTAGGCATACAGTAAGAAATTGTGTCTGCTTTTTTGCAAGCCACCCTAAGAGTTAATTAATAGCCCAACGTGAGACCATCTGGGTTACGTGGGTCAGAATAACCCCACAACATATTGCCTTCGCGCTGGATGGTCTGAGTGCGTCCCATCGAGGCTTTGGTATTAACAGTGTGACCTCGCGCCTCGAGTAAGCGCTTGGTATCTACGTTAAAACCTTGTTCTACGCGTAATTCATCGGGCGTCCATTGATGGTGTACACGCAGGGCAGCTGCCGACTCAGCCGGGTTCATGCCGTAATCGATGGTGTTCATGACGGTTTGCAGCACGGTGGTGATAATACGTGCACCGCCTGGGCTACCAGTGACCAAGACGGGGTTGCCGTCCTTAAGCACCATGGTGGGAGTCATCGAGGATAAAGGACGTTTACCGGCTGCGACCGAGTTAGCCTCGCCCCCCACTAAACCGTAGGCATTGGCCACACCCGGTTTGGCAGAAAAGTCATCCATTTCATTGTTCAAAAGAATCCCTGTGCCTTTAGCCACAATACCGGTGCCAAAGTTTGTGTTCAGGGTATAGGTGACAGCAACAGCATTACCGGCCCTATCCATAATGGAATAATGCGTGGTCTGGTCGCTTTCAAAAGGCAGCGGGTTCCCTGGCTTAATTTGCTGGGCGGGAGTGGCTTTGTGATTGATACGCTGCGCTAAGTTATCCGCATAGTGTTTAGAGATTAAGCCAGCAACCGGCACATCCACAAAGTCAGGGTCACCTAGGTATTCCGCGCGGTCGGCATAAGCCAACTTCATGCTTTCTGCCATGTGGTGAATGGTTTGATCGCTGTTATGACCCCATTCCGCCACTGGCCAGCGCTCAAGGATATTGAGCATTTGTACCAGGTGAGGGCCGCCCGAGGAGGGTGGGGGCATGGTCACAATGTCGTAGCCACGATAGGTGCCTCGGACTGGTTGACGTTCGATAGCTTGATAGCTAGCGAGGTCAGCCATGGTGATGGCACCGGGATAGGCTTGCATCTCTGTAGCAATCCGGCGCGCAATATCCCCTTTGTAAAAGGCGTAGCTACCTTGTTTAGCAATTAGCTTAAGCGATTGTGCTAAGTCTTTTTGTACCAAACGATCCCCGGCTTTAAGCGGGGCACCATTACGCCAGAAAATAGCGGTGGTGGCGGGCCATTTGCCCATGTTTTGGGCAGAGTGATCCAAGACCTTTTCTAGCGTTTCACTGACGATAAAGCCTTTTTCGGCCAGATCTATAGCAGGTTGAATGACTTGCTTAAGAGGCAAAGAGCCCCATTTCTTGAGGGCATGTTCTAGGCCGGCTACCGTGCCGGGCACACCCACCGCGTAATGGGTAAATAGTGATTTGCCATCGATCACGTTGCCTTGCTCATCGAGATATAAGTCACGGTGAGCACCAGAGGGAGCCATTTCACGAAAATCCAAGGCCACGTCCTGCTGGCTTGCGGCATCGTGATACATGCCTAACGCCGGCAACATAGGCGG